>NZ_JBFAIM010000086.1:0-56394 GCF_040654715.1 Nonomuraea sp. NPDC050643
AAGTCCCTGTCAAATTGACCGGCCCTGCTCGTTCTGCGGGAATTAAGCTCTGTCCCCTTTCGGAGACAACCCCTCTAACTTACCAGCCGATCCGAAGTGCTTTGCACCACAGCGGATCACCGTGAAGGTAGTGGGATTTGCCGGGCCTCTTCAGAAGTTCCAGGAACCTCTTGGCCGCCCTGCGCGAAGCAACTCTAGCAGCCCTGCGGCCTCGCTCAGGCCCACTTAGGTAATCATGAGGTCGTTCCCTCACCACCTGACCCTCAAACCTCTCCCACGAACCTCCTCACCGACACCCCCAGGCAAGCCGACCGCAAGTCATCCGCAATCGCACCTCTGTACGAAGTAGCTACGAGCAGACTGCGCTCTCGGAGGTGTCCGCCATGACCCGCTCGGAGTTCGACGACATCCGTGCCTTCCTCGCCGATGAGGCGACCCACGCTGGAGACCTGCTGAGAGTCGCCAGAACGCTGATCGACGACCTCGAGCACGCCCGGACGCGTGAGGCCGTCCTGCGTACCCACTATCTGCGTCTCCTCACGGCCGCGCGGGCGACCGTGGCGGCCGACATGGTGGGCGCGCCCGACCCCCTGGCCTTCGTCAAGGACGAGCTCGCCGAGCGTGGTCAGTTGCCGGAGGACGGTGAGGCCGTGCAGCGCATCCTGTCCGACGCCCGTACGGCGGCCGCGCTTCTCGCCTGCCTGCAGGAGTCGGCCCCGAAGCGCCCCCGGAACATGCGCCTGCGCCGCTGTGTCGGCACCGGTCGCCGGCTCCCCCGGTAGCCCGCCAGTCCGTTGCCGTCCGCTGCCAGGATGACAACTTCGGGCATACCCGCCCTTGGAGGACCGGCTGTAAGACTTCGCATATGTGGCAGCGAGGATTGAACTGGGCAGCAGTCATCCTGGTCGGGATTTTTGGCCTGATGTGGGTCGGCGTTGTCATTTACGCGGATCAGTCCTCTGCGCCGTGGATGCGCGTCGCCCAGGTCGTCTTCGGGATCGTGTTGCTGGGCTGGGCCGTGCAGAAAGCGGTCCTGATGCTCATCAAGACCTGAGGACGCTCAGGACGAGGACGGCTGGAACCGGTACCCCATACCCGGCTCGGTCAGCAGATGAACCGGGTGCGCGGGATCTCGTTCGAGCTTGCGGCGTAGCTGGGCCATGTACTGGCGCAAATAGTGCGTCTCCTTCAGGTAGGAGGCGCCCCAGACCTCCGTCAGGAGCTGGCGCTGGCTGATCAGCTTGCCGGGGTTGCGCAGCAGGATCTCCAGGAAGTGCCACTCCGTGGGCGTCAGGCGCACCCCACCCGAGATCGTCTTGTCGGCGAGGTCGATGACGTGGTCGCCGAGGCGTACCGTGACGACCTCCTCGCCGTGCTGACCCGTGCGGCGGGTCACGGCGCGCACCCGCGCGAGCAGCTCGTCGATGCTGAACGGCTTGGTCACGTAGTCGTCGGCGCCGGCGTCGAGCGCGTCCACCTTGTCGGTGCTGTCGGCGCGTCCCGACAGGACGATGATCGGGACCGAGGTCCAGCCGCGCAGGCCCGCGATGACCTCCACGCCGTCCAGGTCGGGCAGGCCGAGGTCGAGGATGACCAGGTCAGGATGCCACTCCGCAGCCTGGCGCAGCGCGCTGCCGCCGTCGGGGGCGAGCGCGACCTCGTACTGCCTGGCGGCCAGATTCACCCGTAGCGCGCGCAGGATCTGCGGCTCGTCGTCCACCACCAGTACGCGGGTCATGGGGCCCGCCGCAGCGAGATCGTCATGGTCAGTCCTCCTCCGGGCGTGTCCTCCGGCACGAGCGTGCCGCCCATCGCTTCGGTGAGACCGCGCGAGAGCGCCAGGCCGAGCCCCACGCCCGCGTGGTTGTCGCGGTCGCCGAGGCGCTGGAAGGGCAGGAACACCCTTTCATGCGCTTCTGGCGGAATGCCGGGGCCCCGGTCCGTGACGCGGATCTCCACGTATTCGCCGTGCCAGCTCGCGCTGACCAGTACGGGTTCACCGTCGGGACTGTGCCGGACCGCGTTCGCCATCAGGTTGACCAGCACCCGCTCCAGCAGCGCCGGGTCGGCCATGAACTCGGGTAGATCGGACGGGATGTCGTCGGCGAGGCGGTCGCCCAGCGGGCCGAGATCGTCGACGGCGTGCGGCAGGACGTCCTCGATCGCCATGGGTTCGAGGGTCACGCCCAGGACGCCCGCCTGCAGGCGGCTCATGTCGAGCAGGTTGGCGACGAGCCGGTCCAGCTTGATCAGCGACTCGTCGGCGGTGGCGAGCAGTTCGGCGCGGTCCTCGTCGGACCAGGTGACGTCGGTGCCGCGCAGGCTTTCGACGGCGGCCTTGGCGGAGGCCAGCGGCGTACGCAGGTCGTGGCCGACGGCGGCGAGCAGGGCCGTGCGCATCCTGTCGGCCTCGGCCAGCGGCTCGGCGCGTTCGGCCGCCTCCCGCAACCGCTGCTGCCGCAGCGCCACGGCCGCCTCCGCCGCGAACGCCTCCAGCACCCGCCGATCGCTCGCCATGAGCAGCCGCCCGCGCGCGGCGAGCACGAGCCCGTCGTCGACCATGACGTCGGCGTCGGCCGTACCGGGGCTCGTGGCCGGCACACCGCCCGAGGTGGCCACGATCCGCCAGTCGCCAGGCCCGTCGCCTCGTTCGAGCAGCGTCACCGAGGCCAGCCCGAACGTCTCGCGCATCCGCGCCAGCAACGACGGCAGCGCCGACTCGCCGCGCAGCACGTGACCGGCCAGCGTGGACAGCACCTCGGCGTCGGCCCGCGAGCGCGCCGCCTCCCTGCTGCGCCTGGCCGCCAGGTCGACGACCGTGCTGACCATGGCCGCGACCAGCATGAAGATGGCCAGTGCGAGCACGTTCTCCGGCGCGGCGATCGTCCACGCGTGCAGCGGCGGGGTGAAGAACCAGTTGAGCAGCCCGAACCCGACCACGGCCGCGGTCAGCGCCGGCCACATGCCGCCGGCCAGGGCGACGCCCACCACGAGCAGCAGGAAGAGCAGGATCTCGCTGGGCAGCGTCAGTCCCGCCGGGCGGAGGGCCGCCGTGAGCAGCGGCATCCCGAGCAGCGCCAGCCCCCAGCCGGACAACCGCCGGGTACGCGTCAGCGCCGCCTCCGCCCGCCCCCGCCCGCGCCCCTTCCTGGTCGCCTCGTGCGGGACGATGTGGACGTCGATCGACCCCGACAACGCGGCCGTCGTCACACCCACGCCGCGCGACAGGAACCGCCGCCCCCTCGACGCCCCGAGCACGAGCTGGGTGGCGTTCACGCCATGGGCGAACTCGAGCAGCGCGCGTGGCACGTCGTCGCCCACGAGCTGGTGGTAGGTCCCGCCCAGGTTCTCGACGAGCGTGCGCTGGCGTACGAGGTTGGCGGGGTCGCCGCCGGTGGCCAGGCCGTCGGCGCTGGTGATGTGCACAGCCAGCAGGTCGGCGCCCTTGCTGCGGCCGGCGATGCGCGCGGCCCGGCGTACGAGCGTGTCGCCTTCCGGCCCTCCCGTGAGCGCGACCAGCACGCGCTCGCGCGCCTCCCAGGTGCCCGCGATGGAGTGGTCCGTACGGTAACGGTCGAGTTGCTCGTCCACCTTGTCCGCTACCCAGAGCAGGGCGAGCTCCCGCAGAGCGGTCAGATTGCCGACCCTGAAGTAGTTGGCGAGCGCGGCGTCCACGCGCTCGGGCGGATAGACGTTGCCGTGGGCCATCCGCCGCCGCAGCGCCTCGGGCGACATGTCGACCAGCTCGATCTGGTCGGCCCGCCGCACCACCTCGTCCGGTACGGTCTCCCGCTGCGCCACCCCCGTGATCTGCTCGACCACGTCGTTCAGCGATTCGAGGTGCTGGACGTTGACGGTGGTGACGACGTCGATCCCGGCGTCCAGGATCTCCTCGATGTCCTGCCAGCGCTTGGCGTTGCGGGAGCCGGGGACGTTCGTGTGGGCGAGCTCGTCGATCAGGGCGACCTTGGGCGCGCGCTCGACGACCGCGTCGGCGTCGAGCTCGGTGAACGCCGCCCCTCGATACGCCAGCGTCCGCCTCGGCAGCGTCTCCAGCCCTTCGAGCAGGCGGGCGGTACGGGCCCGGCCGTGGGTCTCGACGAAACCCACGACCACGTCCCTGCCGCGCTCGGCGGCACGGCGCGCCTCGCTCAGCATGGCGTACGTCTTGCCCACCCCGGGCGCCGCACCCAGGTAGACGCGCAGCCGCCCCCTGGACCTGCCTCCCATTCCTCCAGGTTACGGCTGGTACGGCGGCGCCACCCCCCAGCCCCAGTGCGGCACCGGAGCGCTCGGCGGAGGCGTCGCGCCCGGCTGGGAGTTGTGCCTGGCCAGCCGGGTGCCCCATTCGATGTAGCCGGCGAACGCCGCCCTGAACTCGGGGTCGTCGGGCAGCCCGGCCTCGTCGGCCGCGTCCATGAGCAGGCTCACCCACCTGCGGCGTTGCGGCTCGGTGATGGCCATGCCGAGGTGGTGGCGGAGCATGTTGGAATAGCCGCCGCGCTCCTGGGTGTAACGGTCGGGGCCGCCGAAGACCTCACTGAGCCACAACGCCACGTGTTTCGGGTGGTCCGGGTCCATATGGGCGAACAGCGGGCCGATCAGCTCATCCTTGACCACACTGCGGTAGAACACCTCGGTGAGCCGCTCGAAAGCCTCGCCGCCACCGGCCCATTCGTAGAGTGTGGGCACTCCTTCTTCAGTCATGTAATCATGTAATCACTGCTGTGATGAGCTGGGCAACGGCTCAGGCCCAGCATTCCCAGGAGTCGGGGCGGTGAAAGTCGGCCATGCGGTCGATGGCGACGCCGACACCGTACTGGTGGCGGCAGGCTTCGGCGACGGACAGGGAGGCGAGGCCGTCCGCGGTCTCGCAGCGCCAGTCGTAGGCCGTGTCCCCGGTGCGGCGCGCGCCGTCGTGGCCTTGTGAGCGGCAGAAGGCGTCCATGTCCACCGGGCCGAGGAGCCTGGTGACCTTCCAGCACTCCCACGAGTCGGGGCGGTGGTAGTCGATGATGCGGTCGATGGCGTTCTCGGTGCCGTACTGGTGGCGGCAGGCGCTGGTCATCGGGATCGTGACCGAGCCGCCGGACGAGGTGCAGCGCCAGTCGTAGGCCTTGTCGCCGTCGAGTCGCGCATCGTCGTGGTTCTGGGAGCGGCAGTAGGCGGCGAAGTCGACGGGGCCGAGCAGGCGCGGGGGCTCCTCGACCGGCTCGGCGGGCTCCGGCTCCGGGGTCTGGGGTTCTGGAGTCCGCGGTTCGGGGGCTCGCGTCTGCTTTTTCGGGGTCCGGCGTTCCGTCGGCGGGGCGGTGGTCGACCGCTGGGGGGTGCTCCTGCGCGTCGGGGGCTTGGCCCGCTGCCGCGACGGGGTGGCCGAGGGGGGCGCGCTGGTGGGCGGATCGAGCGTGGTGGTCATGGGAGGGGGCGCGACGGTGCCGCCGGCCGGCGGGCCCGGGGATTCCCGGCGCGGGGACGGGGTGGGCGTAGGCGTGGGCGTGGGCGTGCGGAGAGAGGAGGTGACGGCCACCGGCCGCGGGTTCGCGACCGGGGGCGGGGACGGGCGGAGGACCACCAGGCCGACGGCCCCGGCGACGACCACCGCCGCCAAGGTGCCGATGGCCACCGGGCTCGTGACCACGGCCGACACCCCGCCGGCCGTCGCCGTGCCGGTGCCCGCGCCGGTCGCCGCGGTGCCGGTGCCCGCGCCGGCGCTCGCGCCGGTCACGGATGTCGTCGCGGCGGTCGTACCGGTGTAGTGCCCGGCGCCCATGGCGAGGCCGGCCAGCGCTCCCACCGCCGCCCCCTTGCCGAGGGCCCGTTCGAACGCCGTCTGCTCGTGCGCGAAGTACGCCTCGTCGTCCGCCGCGCCCACCGCGTGCGCCGACGTCCGTCCCAGGGCCAGGATCTCCCGGCCCGCGCCCCAGCGGAGCGTCCTGTGCAGGGCGGGCGTCACGGCGCGGGCGAGGCCGCGTACGAGGTCGTGCTCGCCCAGGGCGGCGGCCGACTCCATGAGGCGCCGCAGCGCCGGCGCGGCCCCGGCCACGTCGCCGAGCGTGGCTCGCCCGCTCACCCAGCCGAGCGTCCTGGCCGCCATCTCCGCGACCGCCACCCGCGCCCCGGCGTGCGCGGCGACCGCGTCACCGAGGCTCCCGGCCAGGGCGACCCCGCCGGAACCGGTCTCGATCAGGCGAACCCGCTCCAGCTCGGCGAGCGGCTCGCCCAGCTCCGCGTGCTCGGTGAGGGCGGCCAGCACGGCGACGGGCACCGGCACCCCTCGTAACAGGCGCAGCGCCGCCAGCACCGTACGTTCCGGGTCTCCGAGGCTTGTGGCGACGGCGGGCGCGAGCCGTTCCGGGTCGGCCGCCGCCGCCAGCCCGAACGCGGCGGCCTGGACGAGCGCGAGCGGATGCCCGTGTACGGCCTCCCAGAGCCCCCGCGCGGCGGCCTGCTCATCGACGTCCAGGGGACGTCCCAGTTCCCGGGCGATGAGCTCGGCGGCCGCCTCGTACGCCAGCCCCGGCAACGCCACGAACCGCCCCAGCCCGTGGTTCGACCGTTCGACCGAGGCGACGAGCACGTCGCAGGCCGGCAGCGCGTCGAGCAGTGTGCCGAGGTCGTCGGCGGTCCCCTCGAAGTCGTCCACGACGACCAGCGCCCGGATCGAGCCCATCAGCCACCGGAACTGGCGCGGCTCGGGCCGGTAGCCCGAAACGTCGTAGCCGGCCTCGAACAGCTCCTGCAGGACGTCCTCCGCGCTCAGCCCCGCAGCGGACACCCACAGCACATCCTCCCCGTCGCGCCGCCGATCGTCGGCGATCCGGCGCAGCACGGTGGTCTTGCCGGCCCCAGGCGGCCCGGCGACCTGCACGGCCACCCCGTCGGCGAGCCGGGCCCCGATCTCGGCCAGCTCCGCCTCCCGCCCGACCGGCGCCTGCCCGCTCCGCCCGGCCCAGCCGATGGCGGGCCGCCGCCTGCGCCGCAGCGTGGGCGGGCCCTCCTCCCGCACGGCGACGGAGGAGCCCTCGGCGGCGTGCACGACCACGTTGTGGTCGCCGACCACCACCTGGCCGCTCACGCTCCCTCCGACCCGCGCGGAATACGCGGTGCCGTAGGTCTGGACCTCGCTGTTGTCGCGCGCGTCATCGCCCGCCGTACGTGATGGCGGCATCAGGATCTCCCCCCCTGCTGCCCAGCCCCCGACGCAAACACCATCGTGAACCCGTGCTCCGGGTCACGCAACAACGAAGAAGTCCCTGGCCGCCGGATGAACCGGTGACCAGGGACTTCTTTTTGGTAGCGGGGACAGGATTTGAACCTGCGACCTCTGGGTTATGAGCCCAGCGAGCTACCGAACTGCTCCACCCCGCGTCGGTGTGTTAATAAGAACTCTACAGGACCCGGAGGAGTCCTCCGACCACAGACACCTCCGGACGCCCCGGCATTCGGAATTGCCCGCCGTATTGCGCCGCCGAATATACGGGCGGCCAATACGAAAAGGCCCGGCATCCGTTTCCGGATTCCGGGCCTCTCGTGAGTGGTAGCGGGGGCAGGATTTGAACCTGCGACCTCTGGGTTATGAGCCCAGCGAGCTACCGAACTGCTCCACCCCGCGTCGTCGTGCTCTGTAAGGCTACCGGCGGCGCAGGGTGGGCGCAAATCGAATGCGCTAGGAGGTGCCTCCCGCTTGTGATCCCGTCGGTGACGGGGACACCGTTGGCGAGGCGCTCGGTGACGCCGACGGCGACCCCGAGGGCGAGGGTGAGGCGGACGGTGACGCCGACGGGCTGGCCGTGGGCGTCGTCTGCACGTTCGCCCCCTCCAGCGCCTTCAGGGCCTCCTCCAGCCGCTTCTGGGCGTCGCCGTAGGCGTCCCAGTCGGGCGGGCTGGCCTGCAGGGCCTTCTGCGCGTCCGAGTAGGCCTTCTTGGCGTTGCCGATCGCCGTGTTGAGAGCGCTGTTGGACTGGCTGGGTTGTTGGGCCTGTTCGTCGGTGGGCTGCTGTTGTTGCTGCTGCTCACCGCCGAAGACCTCCTGCAGCGCCTCCTGCAGTGTGCGCGCCACGCCGATCTTGGTGCCGAACGACACCAGCACGCGCTGCAGGATCGGGTACGGCTCCTGGCCTCCGCCCGCGGCCACCTGGATGTACACCGGTTCGATGTAGACCAGGCCACCCGCGTACGGGAGCGTCAGCAGGTTTCCGTACCGGACGGACGAGGCGCCGACGCCGAGCAGGTTGAGCTCACCGGCGAAGCGGCTCTGGAAGGCGTTCTGCGCCTGGCCGGGGCCTGGGATGGGGGTGCTGGACGGCATGCGCAGGATGCGCATCCGGCCGTAGTCACCGCCGGCCGACGAGTCGACCGCCATGAACGCCGCCAGGTTGGGCCCCTGCCGTGGCACGAACGTCGTCGTCAGTGAGAACGTCGGCGTGCCGCCCGGCATCGTGGTGGTCAGGTAGTAGGGCGGCTGCTTGATGTTCTTGTCGCCCTGGGTCGGGTCGCCGGGGACGTTCCAGAAGTCCTGGCCGCTGTAGAAGGCGGACGGGTCGGTGATGTGGTAGCGCGACAGGGTGTAGCGCTGCACCTTGAACAGGTCTTCCGGGTAGCGCACGTGCTGGCGCAGCTCGGCGCTCATCTCCGCGGCCGGGCGGATCGTGCCGGGGAAGGCGTTGCTCCAGGTCTTGAGCACCGGGTCGTTGTTGTCCCAGGCGTAGAGCGTGACCGTGCCGTCGTAGGCGTCGACCGTGGCCTTGACCGAGTTGCGCATGTAGTTGATCTTGTCGCTCGGCTGCTGGGCGATCACGCGACGGTCGGTGGACGTGTCGCGCGTCATGTCGCCGAGACTCTCGCTCTGCGAGTACGGGTAGTCGTTGGACGTGGTGTAACCGTCGACGATCCACTGGATGCGCCCGTCGATGATCGCCGGGTAGGGGTTGCCGTCGAGCGTCAGGAACGGCGCGACCTTCTGGACCCTGTCACGCGGGTTGCGGACGTAGAGGATCTTGGAGTTGTCGTTGACGTCGCCGGAGAGCACGATGTTCGCCTCGCCGTACTTGGCGGCGTAGACGAGCCGGTTGAGGAACGAGCCGACGGGCACGCCGCCCTTGCCGGTGTAGGTCGTGTTCTCCTGGCCCGTGCCGCCCGTCTTCGGGTAGTCGAGTTCCTGCGGCCGGCTCGGGTTGCCGCCGGCGATGACGTATTCGGTCGCGCCTTCGTTCTCGCCGTAGTAGACGCGCGGTTCCTTGAGCTGGGTGCTGGTCACCAGCGGGCCGGTGACCGGCATGTCCTTGGCGTCGTAGGCGGGCAGGCCGCTGGAGTCGACCTGGTTGCCGGGCGCCGCGACGAAGCCGTAGCCGTGGGTGTAGACCAGGGCCCGGTTGATCCAGTTGTTCTGGCTCTGCTCCGGGCCGGCGATCTCACGGATGCCGACGATGTGGTCGATCAGCTTGCCGCTGCTGTCGGGGTAGCGGTCGACGTCGAGCGGGTCGGCGAAGCTGTAGAAGCCCCTGATGCGCTGCGTCTGCTCGTAGGTGGAGGAGACCAGCGCCGGGTCGAGCAGGCGCACGCCGGAGACCGAGGTGTCGCCGTTGGTCTCGACCTTGGTCGGGTCGGCCTGCGCGTTGTAGGTCTCGACCTCGGTCTTGTCGACGTTGAACGCCTCGCGTGTGGCCTCGATGTTGCGCTGGATGTAGGCCGACTCCTTGCCCTGCTGGTTGGGCTTGACCTGGAACTGCTCGACCAGCGCCGGGTAGACGCCGCCGATCAGGATGGCCGAGAGCACGAGCAGGCCGAAGGAGACCCCGGGCAGCATGCCACCGGGGCGCACCACGCCGGCGAAGAAGAGCGCGGCGCAGATCAGCGCGATGATCGCGAGGATGGTCTTGGCCGGCAGCACGGCGTTGACGTCGGTGTAGGACGCGCCGTGCACGAAGCCGCGGTCGGAGAAGACCAGGCCGAAGCGGTCGATCCAGTAGGCGATGGCCTTGAGCAGGACGAAGACGCCCAGCAGCACCGACAGGTGCACCCGGGCCGCACGCGAGGCGTGCACGCCGGGCGACTGCAGGCGGAACCCGCCGTAGAGGTAGTGCGTGATCGCCGCCAGCGCGATCGAGATGATCACGGCGGTGAACAGGAAGTTCAGCACCATCCGGATGAACGGGTAGTCGAACATGAAGAACGAGATGTCCATCCCGAACAACTTGTCCTGCTGGCCGAACGTCGCACCGTTGATGTACTTCAGCCACGTCTCCCACTGCCCCGCGAACGAGGAACCGGAGAAGAGGGCGAGAAGTCCCATTCCGACGATGAAGATCAGCTTGCGATGGGGGTCGAGCGCCATGCGGTAGCGGTCGGCGCCGCTGCCCCCGCCGAAGATCGCCGGGCCGAACATCGGCCGGGTCCGGAAGGCCAGCAGCATGTTGCCGCCGGCGATGCCCACCATCAGCGCGGCTCCGACCAGGAACAGCACGATCTGGGTCAGCAGCACTCCGCTGAAGACCGACGTGAAGCCGGTCGAGTCAAACCACAAATAGTCGGTATAAATCCCCGAAAAAAGGAAAAACAGGGCCACGATCGCCACGAGAGCGATCGCTACAGGCAGAAGCAGTCGCGGTCGGCGGGGCAAGCGCATCGCCCTGCCGGCTCCTGGGGTCCGGAAGCTCAAGGCCAACCCCTCGTCGTAATGAAGAAACGGTCCGTGTCTGGCAACCTACACCGCAGTGCCAGCCGTACGGCTAACGCACGGCGTTCGCCAGAAGTTTCATCCGGCCTCGCACGCGGGCACGTTTCCCTTACCCGTGCGCAGCGCGTCGACCGCCAGAACGGCGTCGTGCATCGTGTCGGCCCTGACGAGCCGGAGCCCGTCGGGCACGGCTTTCATGGCCTCGGCGCAGTTGTCGGCGGGGGTGAGGAAGATCGTGGCGCCCGACTTCTTGGCGCCGACCATCTTCTGCGCGATCCCGCCGATGGGGCCGACCTTCCCGGTCGGCTCGATGGTGCCGGTGCCGGCGATCTGCTTGCCGCCGGTCAGCGGGCCCGGGGTGAGCTTGTCGAGTATGCCGAGCGAGAACATCAGCCCGGCGCTGGGCCCGCCCACGTCGCCCACGTTGATGTCGACGTCGAACGGGAACTTGTACTTCGCCTGCATCAGCACGCCCACCAGGGGCTGGCCCTTGGGTCCCGCCACCGTCTGCAGGGTGACGTCGACCTTCTCCTTGCCCCGGGTGACGGTGAAACGCACGCTGTCGCCTGGTTTGTGGGCCTTGACCGCGTCGCTCACGACGTTGACGTCGGTGGCGGGCTTGCCGTCGACGGAGTTGATCTCGTCGTCCTTGCGCAGCTTGCCGTCGGCGGGCTTGCCCTTCTCCGTGGACACCACGCCGACGACCATGCTGTAGGGGATCTTGAGCTCGGTGAGCGCGGCGGCGGTGGCGGAGTCTTGGGAGTTGGTCATCTCGACCGTGTTCTCCTCCTCGACCTCCTTGGGGTCGCGGTTGGGAGCGAAGATCGTCTCCTGCGGGACCACCGCCACGGTCGGGTCGAGCCAGCCGCGCAGGGCCGTCAACAGGTCGATCTTGGCGGCGGGGCCGCCCTGGTAGGCGACCGTGACCAGGCTCAGCGCGCCGCTGGTCGGGTAGGTCTCCCTGCCCTTGATCGAGATCACCGGCTTCTTGTCGACCTCGCCGATGGTGTTCTCCGTCGGGCCCGGGCTCAGCACGACGTACGGGACCGGCTGGAACGCGCCCAGCACACCCAGCGCGAGCACGAGAAATCCCGCGAGCAGCAGCGTCAGGGCGCGTCTTGACATGTCGATGAGCCTATTCGCCGGCGCCGACCCACTCGGTCTCGCCATCGGCGAACACCTGGTGCTTCCAGATGGGGACCTCCGCCTTGAGGTCGTCGATCAGGCGGCGCGCGGCCTTGAACGCCTCGTCCCTGTGGGGCGCCGCCACCGCGACGACGACGGCCGCGTCGCCCAGCTCCAGATCGCCCACCCGGTGGACGGCGGCCAGCGCGGTCACCGGGAAGTCGGCGGCCACCTTCTCCGCCACCCGCCGCAGCTCGGCCTCCGCCGAAGGGTGCGCCGAGTAGGAGAGCCTGGTCACCGCCTTGCCGTGGTCCTGCTCACGCACGGTGCCCACGAAGAACGTGGTCCCGCCCGCGGCGTGGTCGCCCACGGCGGCCAGCACCTCGTCAACGGACAACGCGGTATCGCGAATGCCGAGCAAACGGATGACGTCCACGGAAAGAGCCTAACCTTTGGCAGCGGCGCTTATTACGCACCTTGCGAACGGCCGTCTTCACGAACGGCGCTTCTTGCGCACCTGGCGGACGATCGCCGCCGTGCCGATGACGGCCACCGTGGCGCCGGCGGCGGTGAGGGTGGCCTCCTTGACGGGCAGGCGCCTGCCGACCACGGTCGTCCTGTTCTCGCGCAGCTCGAGCAACTGCTCGAACGCGGCCTCGTTCGTCCACGACGGCTTCCAGCCGGCCTCGCGCAGCGTCAGGCAGTCGACGACCCAGGGGTAGACGACGTAGTGCAGGTCGGTCGCGGGAGCCGGGGTGATGCCGAGCCGGTGCAGCCGCTGGGCGGTGCCGAACGTGAGCCCGGCCGGCAGCTCGAGGCTGCGGATGCCGGACAGCTCCTCGACCTGGTCCTGCCCCAGCCAGCCGTCGGAGCCGACCGCGACCACGCCGGTGACGACGCCGCGCGCCGCCAGGTCCAGCACCGAGACCAGGTCGTCGATGTGGCAGAACTGCCAGTGCGGGTTGCAGCCCTTGACCGTCAGGAGCCTGGGCGACTCGAAGTGGCGGGTGATCACCGTGTCGACGCCGGGGCCGACGACCGCGGCCGGGCGCAGCACGGTGACCTCGAGGCCGGGGTGGCTGCGCAGCGAGCGGCGGACGAGGGACTCGATCTCCAGGAAGTCGCCCACCACGCCTGTGTCGGGCTCGGCCGCCACGGGGGCGTCCTCAGGCAGCGGCACGTCGTTGTCGGGCGCGGCGCCGTACACCATCGCGCTCGTGACCAGCACGACCCGGCGCACGCGGGCCGCGGCGCAGGCGGTCAGCACCGTCTGGGCGGCACGCAGGTTGTACGCCCGCCGCTCCCCCGGGTCGGAGTCGACGGCGTAGTCACCGGCCAGATGGACCAGGACGTCGATGTCCGAGATCCGGTTCGCCAAGAGCGGATCTCGTACGTCGATCACTCTCCACGTGGCTTCCTGGACGTCGCCGCGTTCATCGTCGATGGCCACCACTCTGCGGAAATCCGCGGAGGATACGAGCCTTGCGAGCAGCTCACGGCCTAGGCCGGAGGCCGCGCCCGTTACGGCGACGACGGGTTGGCGCGGGCGTTTCGAGGTAGGCACCAGGTCCTCACTTTGCACTGATCCGCCGTAGGACGACTAACGTGGCGGATGTGGACTCCTCCATCCTGCACGAGGTAGAGCGGTGACTGACCTGCCAGGTCGCGAAAACGACCCCAACGAGAACCCGTTCGCCATGTTCGGCAACCCTGAGCAAATGGCTCAGGCGATGCGCCAGTTCGCCGACATGCTGTCGGCGCCCCAGGGTTCAGGCCCTGTCAACTGGGACATGGCCAAGAACATCGCCCGGCACGCCGTGGTCGCCGAGGGCGACCCGAGTGTCATGGAAGGCGAGCGCCGCCAGATCATCGAGGCGCTCAGCCTGGCCGACCTGTGGCTGAACGAGGCGACGACGCTGCCGAGCGGCGTGTCCAACCCGCAGGCCTGGAGCCGGTCTGAGTGGATCGAGAACACGATCCCGATCTGGCGCAAGCTGTGCGAGCCGATCGCCGAGCGCATGGTCGACACCATGGGCGGCGCGCTCGGCGGCAGCGGGCTGCCGCCCGAGGCCCAGCAGATGGCCGGGCCGCTCATGGGCATGCTCAAGCAGATGGGCGGCATGATGGTCGGCCAGCAGATCGGGCAGGCGCTCGGCTCGCTGGCGCGTGAGGTCATCGGCACCACCGACATCGGGCTGCCCCTTTCCGACACGGCCGCGCTGCTGCCCGGCGGGATCTCCTCGTTCAGCGAGGGCCTGGAGATCCCGGCCGACGAGATCAGGATCTACCTGGCGCTGCGCGAGGCCGCGCACCACCGGCTGTTCCAGCACGTGCCGTGGCTGCGTTCGCACCTGCTGGGGGCGGTCGAGGAATACGCCAAGGGCATCACGGTCGACACCTCGGCGCTCGAGGAGCAGATCCGCGGGCTCGACATCAACAACCCCGAGGCCATCCAGGAGGCGCTGAGCGGGGGCAACCTGCTCAAGCCCGAGGAGACCGAGCGGCAGAAGGCCGCGCTGGCGCGGCTGGAGACGATGCTCGCGCTGGTCGAGGGGTGGGTGGCCACCGTGGTCGACAAGGCCGCGGAGGGCAAGCTGCCCTCGGCCGTGGCGCTGGCGGAGACCGTACGCAGGCGGCGTGCGACCGGCGGGCCCGCCGAGCTCACGTTCGGCACGCTGGTCGGGCTGGAGCTGCGGCCCAGGCGGCTGCGCGAGGCCGCGGCGCTGTGGCGGGCTCTGGAGACCGGGCGCGGCCTCGAGGGGCGCGACGCGCTGTGGGGCCACCCCGACCTCATGCCGACGGCCGACGATCTCGACGACCCCGAGGCGTTCGTACGCGGTGAGGCCGCCTGGGACATCTCCCAGCTCGAGGCCAAGCCGGACGACGACGAGGGCGACAAGAGTTGAGCCTGCACCACGACGCGGTGGCGGTGCTGTCCGGCTGGACCGCCCCCACCCCCGAGGAGGAGGCGCTGCGCGTGGAGTTCCTCGGGCACCTGCGGGCCCATGACGACGCGATGACGCGGGAGTGCGTGCCCGGGCATCTGACGGCGACGACGGCGGTGCTGTCGCACGACGGGACCCAGGTGCTGCTCACGTTGCATCCGAAGGCCGGCAAGTGGCTGCCCATGGGCGGCCACTGTGAGATCTCCGACACGTCGCTCGCCGCGGTGGCGCTGCGGGAGGCGTGGGAGGAGTCGGGGATCTCCGGCCTGAGGCTGCTTCCCGGTCCGCTCGCGGTCGACAGGCACGAGGTGTGGTGCCATCCGCCGCGAAGCTGGCATCTCGACGTCGAATACGCGGCCGTCGCGCCCGCCGGCGCCGAGGCCGTGATGAGCGAGGAGTCGCTGGACCTGCGCTGGTTCCCCGTCGACCAGATCCCGGAGCTCTCCGACGAGGCGACGCGGCGCCTGGCCAAACGTGGACAGGCCGCCCTTGACTCAGGTTCACGCGTGCTCGGCTAGAGTCCTTTGCGTCGTTCCAAAAGGGAGGGCCTGCGTGGAGACTTCTGCCGTCGGCGGCACGATCGTGACACCGCGACGCAAGCGCAGGAAGTTTCCCGGGACGGCGTTGACCTGGCTGGCGGTGACACCGTTCGCCGCCTGGGCGGTGGCCAGGGTGGCCGGGCTCGAGCGCGGCTCGCTGCCCACGCAGATCATGACCGCGACCCCCTACGCCGCGGCGGGCTCGCTGGTCCCCCTCCTGATCGCCGCGGTCGGCCGCAAGCGCGCCGCGACCGCGGTCGCGCTGCTGGCCACGACCGCGCTCGGCTTCAGCGTCCTGCCCAGGGCGCTGGGCACGGCGGAGGCCACGGCCGGCCGGCCGTTCAAGGTCATGACGATCAACATGCTGTTCGGCAGGGCCGACACGGCGACCATCATGCGGCTCGTACGCGAGTTCGACCCCGACGTGCTGAGCACCCAGGAGCTGACCCCGGGCGCGGTCACCGATCTCGACGCGGCCGGGCTCAAAGAGCTGATGCCCCACCGGGTGCTCTACGACGAGTGGAGCGCCGGCGGGAGCGGCCTCTACTCCAAGCATCCGGCGCAGGAGCTGGAGAACCTGATGCCGCCCATCGGGCACCAGATGCCCGCGGCCAGGATCTCGCTGCCCGGCGGGAAGACGATCGAGTTCATCGACGCGCATCCGTTCCCGCCGCTGGGACCGCAGGTCAGCGAGTGGAACAGGGCCCTGGCGGCCTTCCCCGCCACCTCTCCCGACGTGATCCGCATCATCGCGGGCGACTTCAACGCCTCGCTCGACCACGCGGCCATGCGCGGGCTGCTGTCGCGCGGCTACAAGGACGCGGCCGACCAGGTGGGGGCCGGCCTGATCCCGACGTGGCCAGCGAACAAGCGGGTGCCGCCGATCATCACCATCGACCACGTGCTGGTGGACGAGCGGATCGGGGTGCGGGAGGTCAGCGTGCGCGACGTGCCGGGCACCGATCACCGCGCAGTGCTGGCACAGCTCACCATCCCCTGACCGTTACCAGGGCTCCGGCGTTACCAGAGCCCTCGTGTTGTCCCAGCCTTCGAGGCCGGGGTCGAGGCGTTCGACGTCTTCGGGGGTGCGCAGGCGGTGCCAGCCCGGCGTGGTCGCGACCTTGCGAGGGCCGGGGGCCTGGGCGCGGAGCGCGGCGGCCACGTCGGCGGCGTCCAGGTCGGGGGCCGCCCATTCCGGCGCGGGCAGCGCGCAGGCCATGGCGACGGCGCCGCCGTTCTCCGCGGGACAGATCGTGATCTCGGCCCTGCCCAACTCCCTGAACAACTTGCCGACCAGCAGGGGCGGCAGGTCGGGGGCGTCGGCGTTGATGACGGCGACCTGGTCTCCGCGCAGCCGGCCGAGGATGTGCTTCAGGGACTCGCCGTCGTCGATGTCGATCACTTCGGTGCCCGGCCAGACGATGTCGTCGAGGCCGGGGACGCTGGTGATCAGGACCGGGGTGACGAGTTCGAGCCCGGCGACCATCTCGTAGGTGTCCTCGGCCACCGCCTCGAGGAACTTTCCGGGGTCGACGCCGGGGGGCGCCGCTTGTGCCATGTGCTGTCGTACGAGGACCGCGGCGATGCGCGTCAACACTCCTCCGGTGCCGTGTGGGCCGCGGCGGAGAAGCCTTCGAGGAACCCGCGTGCCCGCTCCGCCTTGGGATACTGTTCTACCAGCGCCCAGAACGCGGCCCCATGGCTGGGCACCAGCAGGTGCACGAGCTCGTGGATGATCACGTAGTTGATGACCCACTCGGGCAGGCCCTTGAGCCGGGTCGAGATCCTGATCGTGCCGTTCTCCGGGGTGCACGAGCCCCAGCGGTGGTGCTGGTTGTCGACCCAGCGCACGCTCACGGGGTCGGGCTTGCCGTCGAGATATTTCACCGACAGCTCCTTGGCTCGCTCCAGCAGAGCCTCGTCGGTCGGCCTTCGCCGGCGTTCCTTGGCGGCCAGCCGATCGAGCATCCGGCTCACCCATTCATCCGCGTCTTCGCCGCTCAGCCAGGCCGGCAGGAGCACGATCGTCTTGTCGCCGTCGCGATAGGCGGAAACCGTACGCCGGCGACGAGAACTTCGACGGACCTCGACTGTCTCGGGGGGCACATATGCACGGTAGCCGAGACTGGCGAAATTCCACAGAGGGTGGACGTTGTTTCTGCTGGTCAGATGATTAAGAGCCGGTGAATTTGGGCATGCGCCTTTCCCGATGCGCGGCCAGGCCCTCGATCATGTCGGCGGACGCCATGGTCACCGGCTGAGCCAAGGATTCCCACCTCAGCGCGGTTTCCAGGTCTTGGTGATCTTGATTTAGGGCGACTTTGGTGAGCCTTGTGGCAATGGGTGCGTTCTGGGCGATCTTCATGGCGATGGCCCGCACTTCCGACATTAGGTCATTTTTCGGGAAAGATTCGTTTACCAGCCCTTTAGCTGCTGCTTCCCCACCGGACAACGTGCGGCCCGTCAGCAGCATCTCCCGCGCCAGCCCCGGACCTCCGCGCCTCGGCAGCAGGTACGTGGCCGCCATCCCCGGGTGCAGGCCCAGGCTGGTGAAGGGGGCGAGGAGCTTGGCGTCGTCGGCGGCGTACACGAGGTCGCAGGCCAGCGCCACGCACAGCCCCGCGCCGACGGCCGGGCCGTTGACGGCGGCGATGGTGGGGATCTCGAGCTCGGTGATCGTCAGCCAGGTGCGGTAGAAGGCGAGCATCCGGTCACGCAGGTGCGGCACGGTCTCCGTACCCCGTTCGCCCAGCCAGGAGAGGTCACCGCCGGAGGAGAAGGCCGTACCGGCTCCGGTGACGACGAGACAGCGGGCGGTCCTCTCCTTGGCCAGGTCGGACATGGTCTGGTGCCATTGGGCGGTCATGGCGTCGGTCATGGCGTTGCGGATGTCGGGGCGGTTGAGGGTGACGAGTACGACGCCGTCATCTGTGCGATCGACCAAGAGCTCGCTCATGCGGGGAAGCGTAACGCGCCCGGCCATCGGGGTGATCCGAACGCCCTCGAACGCACCGCAACACCACCAGCACCCATAAGCCTCTCCACCCACCCTCTCCCGCCACCCGTCATCCATCACCCACCGCCCGTTACCCGCGCCCGTTGCCCATGCCCCGCATCGCCTGTTGCCTTGTTGCCTCGAAGCCCTGTTGCCCGGCGACACCCGCGCCCGAGGCCCCGGAGCCCGGCGGTTCCCGGCGTTGCCCATGCCCCGCATCGCCTGTTGCCCATGGCCTGCTGCCTGCTGCCGGGGCGCCCGCCCCCTCGGTCGCCCCGGTCGCCCGGCAGTACCCGGCGTCGCCCATCGCCCGGCAACATCCGGATTCCTCGGCGCGGCTGATGATCCTGCTGCTCCGCTGACCGGCTTGACCGTGCGCCCGATGCGATCACTCGAGCTTCGCCTTTGTCGGCTCTGACCCACTTGGTCTCGGTCTAACGATCAGCGCCCTGTCCACAGGCGATCCCTGATGAGCATAGTTATCCACAGCCCTCACCGAACCCGCTCGGGATCTTGCTCAAGCGTGGAAACCTTCCCGCCATGAGGCCACGTCTGAAGCCCGCCCTCCGCCGCATCCTCCGCAACGAGCAGACCCTCCAATACGGCGTGCACCCCCTTCGAGCGGTCATGCTGAGCGGCCTGACTCCACCCGTCCGGGAATGGGTCGAGAGCCTCGACGGCACCCGGGAGCTCGACTGCGTCCTGCGCGAAGCCGCACTCGCGGGTCTCGACGAAGTCCGCGCCAGATCCCTGCTCAACCAACTGGCCGTCCAAGGCGCCCTCCACGACGCCGGCACCGACCCCGGCCCCCTTCGCGATCTCCCTCTGGCCGAGAGAGACCGCCTCAAACCCGACCTGGACGCCCTCGACCTCGCCTCCACCGCCCCAGACGGCGTGATCGCCCGCTTCGCCCACCGCAGGAGCAGCCGGATCCGGGTCTACGGGGCCGGCCGCGTCGGAGCCCAGATCGTCGCACTGCTGGCCGCCAGCGGAGTCGGCAACATCCGGGTGATCGACCCCGGCACCGCCCGGCCCAGCGACATCACGCCCGGCGGCCTGACCTGGGCGGAAGTGGGCATGCCACGCGAGGTCGGAGCCGTGGCGGTCGCCAGGAGACTGACCTCAGGCGGCGCAGACCTCAGCAGCCCCCAAGCCCTCGGCGACGCCTACGGACCAACCGAGCCCCCAAGGCCCAACCAGGCCATCAAGGGCTCACGCCAAGGGTCTGCCACAGACAGCGACCCTGCCACAACCGGTGCCGATCCAGTCGGCAGAAGCGCGACCAGCACCAACCGGGCCGACGCGACCAGCAAGAGCACTACCAGCACCGGCCGGGTCAACGCGCTCGGCACAGGGTCCGCCACCACAGGACGGCCCGATTCAGTCAGCAGGGGCACTGGCACCACAGGCCAGACCAACGCTGCCAGCAGGAGCGCTGCCAGCACCGGCCAAGCAGACGCAGTTGGCAGGCGCGCCGGCACCACAGGCCGGACTGACGCAACAGGCAGGGGCGTTGGCGGCACGAGCCGGACTGATTCGGTCAGCCGGGGTGCTGGCGGCACCGGCCAGGCTGATTCGGTTGGCAAGGGTGCCGCTGCTTCGGCGAAGAGAACCTCTCCCACCGCCCCGCCGGCCAGTTCCTCGAAAACGCCCGACACCGCATCCCGTCCCGGAGCTTCGGCAAGGGCGCAGCCTGCGGTTTCCCCGTCCGCAGTTTCCCCGCCCGCCACCTCGCCCCGGAGGCCGTCCGCCACCGCCTCGCCTCCAACCGCATCGCCGGCCGCCCCGTCCGCCGCCCCACGGCCTGGCGCCTCACCCAGGTCGTCCTCTGTGCCTTCCTCGCCTGGTGGTTCGGTTCCGATGTCCTCCCCTCATGCCCGTCCTGGTGCTCCCTCCAAGGGAGCGCCTTTGCCGGGGTCCTTCGATGATGTCGAGGACGAGGAGTATGGGGAGCCGATCAGGCCGACGGTGAACGCGCTGGCTGGTGGGACGTATCTTGGGGACAAGTCGGATCGGCCGGATCTGGTGATCATCGCGCCCGTGCTACCTCTCGACGGGATTCTGATCAATGAGCTGAACTCGTTGCAGATCCCGCATCTCCTGGCGTTCGCGTTCGAGGGGCATGGGACAGTCGGGCCGTTGGTCCTGCCGGGAGACACGGCGTGTCTGCACTGTCTCGACCTCACGCGGCGCGACCACGACCCCTCCTGGCCGATCGTCACCGCCCGGCTGGGGGGCTATCCGCCCGGCGAGATCGCCTGTGACGTGGCCCTCGCGACGGCGGTGGCGGCCGAGGCCGTTGGGCATGCGCTTGGTTATCTTGATGGCCGAGAGTCTGCTGTGACCAACGGCACATTGGACGTAACGCCTGATTGGCGCTGGAAAAGGAGGTCGTGGAAGCTACACCCGCAATGTCGTTGTATGCGAAACAATCCATATTCGCTAAGAATGGTCATGGCACCCAACCGCGACTGACGTGCTCAGAGGACGACCACGAAGGGGGGAAGCGGTATCTCGCCGAGGTTCCGCGCATCAGTGTGAGCGATCTTCCGCGCCGTGCTGTCACGCGCTCCGCCAAACTGGCCGCCCTTCCGCTCAGTTTCGCCGGTCGCGCCGCCCTCGGGCTGGGCAAGCGCATCGGCGGCAAACCGGCCGAGATCGTGGCCCAGGAGGTCCAGCAGCGTACCGCCGAGCAGATCTTCAAGGTCCTCGGCGAGCTCAAGGGCGGGGCGATGAAGCTCGGGCAGGCTTTGTCGATCTTCGAGGCGGCGTTGCCGCAGGAGATCGTCGGACCCTATCGCGCCACGCTGACCAAGCTGCAGGACGCCGCCCCACCGCTGCCTGTGGCCACCGTCCACAAGGTGCTGACCGAGCAACTGGGTGATGACTGGCGGGAGCACTTCCTGTCCTTCGACGACCAGCCGACGGCCGCCGCCTCGATCGGGCAAGTGCACCGAGCCATGTGGCACGACGGCCGGGAAGTGGCCGTCAAGATCCAATATCCGGGGGCGGGGAAGGCCCTGCTCGGAGACTTCGCCCAGTTGGCGCGGCTCGGCAAGATGTTCGGGGTGCTGCTGCCCGGTCTCGACATGAAGGCCGTGCTGAGCGAGCTGCGGGAGCGGGTCGCCGAGGAGCTCGACTACTTCAAGGAGGCCGAGGCCCAGCACGCCTTCGCCCTGGAGTTCAACGGGGATCCCGACTTCCACGTCCCCGACGTGGTGGCGGCGAACGAAATGGTGCTGGTCAGCGAGTGGATGGATGGCACGCCGCTGTCACGCATCATCGCCGAAGGCACCAAGGAGGAGCGCGACCGGGCCGGCCTGCTCTTCGTACGCTTCCTGTTCTGCTCCCCCGCACGGGTCGGGATGCTGCACGCCGATCCGCACCCCGGCAACTTCCGCATGTTGGCCAACGGCAAGCTGGGGGTCCTCGACTTCGGCGCGGTCAACCGGCTGCCCGGCGGCTATCCCAAGGCGTTCGGCAAGCTCACGCGCATCTTCAACCAGGGCGACATGGAGACCGTCACGGCGGGGTTGCGGCAGGAGGGCTTCATCCGCGAGGACATCGACATCGATCCTGACGCGTTGCGCGCCTTCCTGGCGCCGTATGTGGAGCCGACGGCGGTGGAGGAGTTCACGTTCAGCCGGGAGTGGCTGCAGGCTCAGGCGGCCAGTGTTGCCGATCTGCGGCCGACCAACGTGATACGGCAGCTCAACCTGCCGACGTCGTACGTGCTCATCCATCGGGTCCATGCGGCGGGGGTGGGGGTGCTGTGTCAACTGGGCACGACGGCCCGGTTCCGCGACGAGGTGATTCGCTGGGTGCCAGGTTTTGCCGACGATCCCGATGATGAGCCCTTGGCGATCGGATAGCCCTACTCGAAGTTCAGAGGTCTGGGGAGCTGGAGGGTCTGAGGTTCAGGGCATCTGAGGGTCTGGGGCTCAGGGTTCCAGGTTCGGGGTTCGGGGCTGGGCGTTCGGGGTCCAGGGCTGAGGGCTCGGGGCTGAGGGCTCGGGGCTGAGGGCTCGGGGCTGAGGGCTCGGGGCTGAGGGCTCGGGGCTGAGGGCTCGGGTTCCGGGGCTCGGGGCTGAGGGCTCGGGTTCCGGGGCTCGGGGCTGGGGGCTCGGGTTCCGGGCTGCTCTCGCGTTGAGGGGCTGGTCCCGGGTTGAGGGCTGCTTCCGGAATGAAGGGCTGGGAGGCGGGGTGTCGCTGGTTGGCTCAGGTTGCGTCCACGATGGGCCGGGCGGGGGGCTTGGGGTGGGTGCTGCGCGAGCCGGGTGTCGGGGGTGCGCTGGTGTGTGAGCACTTTACGGAATGGGCTGTCGCCGGTGAGCACTTTGTGTAAGCATACGGATGCGAAACGTTACTCTCTCTTGAAGGGAAGCCAATGCGGCGAAACGCTGCCTGCCTGATCGCCAGTAATGGGCTCGGGGTTGTGGGTCGCGTCGTCGTTTGGTGATTCCGTGAGGCTGGCCGCCGTGTGCCTGGGCTGTTGCGATCCGGGGTGGATCGTCGGTGGGGCTCATCGGTGGGTGGCGATTTGAACGAGCTGTTCGTCCGTACCATCTTCGCCAGGTTTCACTCTTCCGCACGAACCTGACGGGGAAGGGCGATGGGCAGTTCGCCGGCGGGAGGGCAGGCCGCTTGCGGAGATTTCCGGGCTCTGCTTGCTGATGCCCTCCCGCCGCCCCCGATCCGCACAGACGGGGCGGGGGTCAGGTCAGGCCGGAGAGGAGGGCTCGCATGCCGTCGGACAGGATGCGTTCGCCTTCCTCGGGTGAATTCAGGAACCAGCCCGGGAGCGGGCTGCGGTGCGAGCAGGTCAGTTCGATGCTGACCAGGCCGTGGATGGTCGTCCAGATCAGGTAGGCCGCGCGGCGCGGGTTCGTCGCATGGATGACGGTGGCTTGGGCTGCCGCTTCGGTGGCCTCGGTCAGGAGGTCGAAGCAGAGGCGGAGGGCGTCCTCGCGCTGCTGCGGCGAAGGGTCGAAGTCGGGGAGCGGGCGCTCGAACATCAAGGCGTACAGGGCTGGGTCCGACAGGGCGAACTGCCTGTAGCCGTGTGCGACGGCCATGATGCGGGCCACAGGATCCGACCGGCCGTCCAGAGGTGTGGTCATCGCCTCGTGGAGGAGGCGGAAGCCGTACTGGTAGATGGCTTCCAGGAGGGCGGTGCGGCCGCCGAAGCAGGTGTAGATGCCCATCGTGGAGGTGCCGGCGGCGTCCGCGATGCGGCGGAGGGTCAGGTTGACGGCGCCCTGTTCGCGCAGGACGCGCATGGCGGCGTCGAGCAGGGACTGGCGCAGTGCGCCGAGTTCTTTCGGGGTGCTTACGGCTCTCGCCACGCTCTCACCATATCTGGCGATAACGCGCATCATAACAAGCGCTATCGTCGAGAGAAGGGACCATCGACATGCGTGTTCTTCGGGTCGCGGCGGCGGCGGGGTTCGTGTGCGCCGTGCTGCTCGTGGTCAACTCCGCGCGTCGCGCCGGCTTTCTGCCGGAGACGGCGTTCACGCACGCCATCGCACCGTTCGGTGCGTTGACGGGATTACTCGCGATCACCGGGATCTATCTGGCCATCCGTCCCCGGGCCGGAACGCTCGGGCTCGTCGGGTACGTGCTCAACTCGGCCGGGCTGGCCGGGGCGTTCGCGATCGAGTACACGCTGCACTTCGTCTTTCCCTACCTCGGCGGCCCGACAGTGAGCGGGCTGCTGGCCGGGGGCACGGGGAGGGCGTTTCTGGTCACGTCGGTCGTCCTGCTGGCGGGGGTGCTGACGTTCAGCGCGGCGGCGGTCAGGAGCGGGGGAATGCCTGTGGTGGGAGTGCTGATGTACGCGGCGGGGATGGTTCCGGGGGCGTTGCGGAATGTGGTGCCGCTGCCGGTGTACTTGTCGGGACTGGTGATCGCCGCGGCTGGGGTGGCCTGGATGGCGGTACGGCTCTGGAACGCGGAGGAGGACCTGGAGGTGGTGGCGCCAGCGGCGCGGCCTGGAGTGCGGTCTACCGGGTGAGGGCTTCGACCGCCATGCCCGACTCTCCAACGGCCAGGGTGCCCGGTGCGCCGGTAAGTGGCATGCGGTCAGTGGGCGGGAATGTACGTGCTCCGCCCGGTGAGTGGCATGCGGCTCGCGGATGGGAATGTACGTGTTCTCCCTGGTGAGTGGCATGCGGCCCGTGGGCGAGAGAGTGCGTGCCCTGCCCGGTGAGTGACATGCAGTTCGCGGGTGGGAGAGTACGGGCTCTGCCCGGTGAGTGACATGCGGCCCGTAAGCGGGAGGGTGCGTGCTCTGCCCGGTGAATGGCACGCGATTCACGAGCGCGAGTGAGTGAGTGACGTGCGATTCGCAAGCGGAAGGGGCACGGGCAGCACATCGGCTGGGCGGGCGGCTGTGGCATGGCGGATGGGGTGGCGGTTCCGACTGGTGGCGGTTTCGACTGGTCGTGGTCGAGCCGATCGTGGGTCGGCCGGTTGCGGGGCGGGGCGGTGGTCGTTTCGGGCGGTGGTCGTTCTGGGTGGGTGGGGAAAGGGAAAGAGCCGGGCGCTGGTTGCGCCCGGCTCTTTTAGGGGATCTGGTGAGAGATCCTGCGCCGGCGGCAGGATCTCTCAGCTCAGACCTGACGACTCAGGGCCCTGGTGAGGCGCTCGTTCGCCCGCTTGACCCCGCGACGCGCTCGCTCCACGCGACTGACGCGCAGGATGAGGCGTTGTTCCGCGGCCTCTCGATGAAGGGTTTGTATTCGGTCATTGACCAAGTCATGAATCAGATCCGGCACCGCAAGACTCCTCGTCGGGTGAGTGTTCATCGGCTTCTTCGCTTTCTGGTGCGTAGGTGTGCGGTGGTGGTCAGGCAGCGACCGGGTGCTTGCGGGGACGCCCGCGCGGACGCTTGCGGGGAACAACGGTTCCCCGGAGGACGAGCTCGCCGCCCCAGACGCCCCACGGCTCCTCGCGCTCGAGCGCGCGAGCCAGGCAGGCCTTCTGGATCGGGCAGCCGCCGCAGAGCGCCTTGGCGAACTCCACATCTTCCGGCGACTCGGCGAACCACAGGTCAGGGTCGGTACGACAGGGGATCTTGGCTTCGTCGATCAGGTCCATGATCGTCTTCGCCCCCATCTGCTTTCTCCTTTGATCGATCTTTTTGATCTTGTTCGGGCACCTCGTAGGTGGTCGGGGATCACGGACAAACAAGAAGGCCGCGGATCCTGTCTGCGGATCCGCGGCCTGGGGGCTATTCCCGGTCAGGTTATGACCGGAATATCCCTCCAGGGATACGGACCACGCAGTCCACCATTGGTGAGCTGGTTGGCCGGCAGTTCGATACGTGCGATGTAGACAGGAGCTCCTTGCGCCACCGCACCGGAGTGGGCGCGGGCATAGAACGCGGCGGCGGCCTGGCTACGGGCAGACTTCTCCTGCCGCAGCTTGACGGGACCATCGACGAGTCTCACCAAGTCACGGCATGGGGAGGCGAGCCACTTCGTGCTCGGCATCTTGCTGTTGATCACTGGGACTCACCTCCACTCTTGGGATCGTCGGAACAGGAGTGTCCGACTCGCTTGACCATGACCCTAAACCGGGAAGCCGGGAAGGGGCAACATATTTTCTACCTGCGATTTCATCACTTTGTTCGGCGGATCATGGCCTCTTGTACGACCGAGACCACGAGCTCACCCGACGCAGTGAACATCTCACCCCGGGCAAGCCCGCGGGCCCCCGCGGACCACGGGGATTCCTGAGCATAGAGCAGCCAGTCGTCGGCCCTGAAGGGGC
Organism: Nonomuraea sp. NPDC050643; assembly: GCF_040654715.1. Taxonomy (NCBI): domain Bacteria; kingdom Bacillati; phylum Actinomycetota; class Actinomycetes; order Streptosporangiales; family Streptosporangiaceae; genus Nonomuraea; species Nonomuraea sp. NPDC050643. The sequence goes on from NZ_JBFAIM010000086.1 coordinate 26,056, forward strand.
GGTGGAACCACATGGCGTGGTCGAGCGAGGCGCCCATGATGTTCGAGGCGCCCCAGGCCATGCCGTGGGCCAGCAGGATCGTGTCGACGAGCGTGAAGTCCGACGCGTACGCCGCCAGCACCACGTGCAGCAGCGGGTCGTCGGGCAGGTCGGCGTGGTAGCGGAACCACACGTTCGTCTCGGCGCTGCGCAGCTCCGGGTTCCTGTGCGCCTCCCAGGTCAGCGGCGAGGCGTATCTCGCGTCCACCGGCCGGGGACGCGAGAGCCAGTCACGCAGCCCGGGGTTGTCGCCGACCAGCTCGTGCATCCGGTCCTGGAACGTCGGCAGCGTCTCGGGGTCGGGCACCGACGGCATCACGGACGCCTGGTGCTCGGCTCCCTCCTCCAGGACGTGGAACGACGCGGACATCGTGAAGATCGCCTTGCCGTGCTGGACGGCCACGACGCGGCGCGTGGTGAAGGAGCGGCCGTCGCGCAGGCGTTCGACGTTGTAGACGATCGGGATGGAGGGGTCACCCGGCCGGATGAAGTAGGCGTGCAACGAGTGCACGTTGCGGTCCTTGGGCACCGTACGGCCCGCCGCGACGAGAGCCTGGGCCGCCACCTGTCCGCCGAAGACGCGCTGGATGCGCTCTTCCGGGCTTCTGCCCCGGAAGATGTCGAGTTCGATCTGCTCCAGGTCGAGTAGATCGAGCAGCTCCTTCAGCGCCTCGTTCACGTGTACGTCCCCTCGTGCCGTCCGATCCTTGGACAAGTGTGACGTGTCAAGCGTTCGTCACCAAAAGTGGCCCGAAAAAGTGGCCCGGTCACTCGCGGCAGAGGGCGAGGACGGCTTCGCCGTACCGGTCGATCTTGACCTTGCCGATGCCGGCGATCGAGCGCAGTTCCTGCTCCGTGGCGGGCGCGCGCTCGGCGATCGCCTGGAGCGTCACGTCGGTGAAGATGACGTACGGCGGCAGCTTCGCCTCCTTCGCCGTGGCCGTGCGCCACACCTTCAGGCGTTCCAGCAGCGCCTCGTCGTAGTCCGCCGGGCACGTCGAGCAGCGGCCCAGCTTCTGCTCGGCCGCGGCCACCAGCGTCTTCGCGCACACGCGGCAGCTCACCGGCGCGGCCACCTGGCGGCGCTCGCGGTTGGCGGGCGCGACGCGCGGCGGCGACGAGGCGCGGCCCGTGAGGCCGTCGAGGAAGCGGGACGGGCGGCGGCCCTTGCGTCCGCCCGGCGCGCGGGCCAGGGCCCAGGAGACGGAGAGGTGTTCCCTGGCGCGGGTGACGCCCACATAGAGGAGACGGCGTTCCTCCTCGATCTGCTCGGGGGTCTCGGCGTAGATGATGGGGAGCATGCCGTCGGTGACGCCGACGAGGAACACGGCGTCCCACTCCAGGCCCTTGGCGGCGTGGAGCGAGGCCAGCGTGACGCCCTCGACGGGCGGCGCGTGCTGCTCGGAGGCGCGCCGCTCCAGCTCCGCCACGTACGCGGGCAGGTCGGCCCCGTCGGCGGCCAGGTCTTCGGCCAGGTCGGCCAGGGCCTTGAGCGACTCCCACTTCTCCCTGGCCTTGCCGCCGCCGGGCGGCGAGGGGGTCAGGCCGATGCCGGCCAGGATCTGGTGGACCTCGGAGGCCAGGGGCTCGCCGGCCGCGGAACGCGCGGCGCCGCGCAGCAGGACGACCGCCTGGCGTACCTCCGGACGTTCGAAGAAGCGCTCCGCGCCGCGCAGGATGTACGGGATGTCCGCCTTGGACAGCGCCTCCTCGTACGCCTCCGACTGGGAGTTGACCCGGAAGAGGATCGCGATCTCGCGGGACGGCACCCCCTTGTCGAGCAGTTTCCTGACGGCTCTGGCCACGCCCGCGGCCTCGGCCGGCTCGTCGTCGTAGTCGGCGAACGACGGCTTGGGGCCCTCGGGGCGCTGCGCCACCAGCTCCAGACGGTGCGGGGACTTGCCCTTGGCGATGACCAGGTTGGCCAGATCGACCACCTGGGGGGTCGAGCGGTAGTCGCGCACCAGCTTGATGACGGCGGCGTCGGGGTGCTCCACCCCGAACCCCGTCAGGTAGCGCGGGCTGGCGCCGGTGAAGGAGTAGATCGTCTGGTTGGGGTCGCCGACCACGCAGAGGTCGTCGCGCCCGCCGAGCCAGGTGTCGAGCAGCAGCTTCTGCAGCGGGTTGACGTCCTGGTATTCGTCCACCACGAAATAGCGGTACTGCTGGCGGATCTGCGCCGCCACCTCCTGGTGCTCGGTCATCACGGCCGCGGTCAGCTCGAGGATGGTCTCGAAGTCGACCAGGTGGCGCTCGCGCCTGATCCGCTCGTAGGCGTCGTAAAGGCGGGCCACCTCCTCCGCCGGGATCGGCGGCGTGCGGTGGTGTTTCGCGGCGGCCGGGACGTAGTCCTCGGGGCCGATCTGGGTGACCTTGGCCCATTCGACCTCGGCGGCGATGTCGCGCAGCTCGGACCTGTCGGGGGTCCTGCGGAGCAGGCGGCAGGCCTCCACCAGGACCGGGAGCTTGGACTCGATGATCGATGGCGCGTCGCCGCCGATCACGCGCGGCCAGAAGTAGGTGAGCTGGCGCAGCGCGGCGGCGTGGAACGTGCGGGCCTGGACGCCGGGGGCGCCCAGCGCGCGCAGGCGCTGGCGCAGCTCGCCGGCGGCGCGCGTGGTGAACGTCACAGCGAGGACGCTCTGGGCGTCGACGACCCCGCTGCGGACCGCGTACGCGATGCGGTGGGTGATCGCCCTGGTCTTGCCCGTCCCGGCGCCGGCCAGCACACACACGGGACCGCGCACGGCCTCGGCGACCGCCCGCTGCTCGGGGTCCAGTCCGATCAGTACGTCGTCCGCGTTGTTCACCCGTGAATCCTCCCAGCCGGTGGCGGTAGAGGACTTTATTCTGACAACATGCGGGCCGGTGTACTGATGGGGAATCTGCAAAACGGGCTGCCGCTACGGCCTCTACCAGGGTCAAGGGTAGGGCGGCAGACTGATGCACAGGTTTCTTGTCAGTAAGTTCACACGTCAACGAGATGCAAAGAACTGGTCTCTTCCCCCACAATGGGGCCCGACCATGTGCTTGGGGGAAAGGAAGACCGTGCGAACTGCGGTTGCCTTGAGCGCGCTCGCGCTCGCTGCCGTTGTGCTCACACCCGTCGCCGCCGGCGCGACGACCAAGGAGCCCACTCCCGCCCCCACCGTGAACAACCCGCTCGACTCCAACGGGCTCGGCGGCCTGTCCATGGAGACGGTCGCGTACGGATCGCACCAGCGTCAGACCATGGACGTCTGGTGGACCCCCGACGGGCAGCAGCGCCCCGGGATCTTCCTCGTGCACGGCGGCTGGTGGTCCAGCGGCGACAAGAAGTACATGAAGGAGATCACCCGCAGCTACGCCGAGCTGGGCTACACGGTCTTCAACCTCAACTACCGCCTGTCCGGCGACGCGGCCTGGCCGGCGCAGCGCGCCGACGCGCTGAGCGCGATCGCGCTGGCGCGCAAGCACGCCGACAGGTGGGCGTTCGATCCCGGTAACTACGTGGTGGTCGGATTCTCGGCCGGTGGGCACATCGCGGCGGCGGTGGGCACGTACGGCGACGGGATCAGCGGGCTCAAGGGCGTGGTGGGGCTGTCGCCGATCATCTCGCCGCTGCGCGCCTACTCCGACGGGGACAAGGCCGTCGACCCCAACAAGCGCAGGCTGCGTACGGCGGCCATCAAGCTGGCCGGCGGCTGCGCGCCCAAGGGCAAGTGCTCGCGGGTCTGGGCCAGCATGGAGGTGGCCTGGCACGCCAGCCGCAAGGACGCGCCGATGCTGACCATCCACTCGCAGGACGAGTTCGTCCCGCCGGTGCAGAGCGAGCTGCTCAAGCAGATGCTCGGTCAGGTGGGGGTGCCGGTGACCGTGTTCACCGCGCCGGGGGCCAATCACAGCTCTCCGCTCTACCGCGTGCCGGGTGTGGCCGAGCGGGTGCAGGCCTGGATCGCCGAGCGCATCGGATAGGGATTAACCGCGAACTGCGCGTTGTTGCACGAAGCGCCCAATTCCTGACCCTGGAGGGATTCCCGAACATGGCGCTCACGGTGTACAGCACCACATGGTGCGGCCCCTGCAAGCGGCTGAAGTCTCAGCTCACCCGCGAGGGCATCAGCTTCGATGAGATCGACATCGAGCGCGACCCCTCGGCTGCCGAATTCGTCATGAGCGTCAACAACGGCAACCAGGTCGTGCCGACCGTCGTGATCGACACTCCCCAGGGCCGTGTCGTGCGCACGAATCCCTCCGCCCACGAGGTCAAGGCCCTGCTCGCAGCGGCCTGACCGATCACCAGTCGCCGGTGAGCGCGCCGCCGTACCAGGTCTCGATGAGGCGGCGCGCTATCGACACCGGAGGCGGCAGGCGCAGCTCGCCCGACTCCAGGGCCCCCGCCAGCTCCTCCCGGGAGAACCAGCGGGCCTCGGCGATCTCCTCCGCGTCGGGGACGAGGGCGGTCGTCGTGGCCTCGGCGAAGAAGCCCAGCATGAGGCTGCGCGGGAACGGCCAGGGCTGGCTGCCCAGATAGCGCGGGCTGGTGACGATGACGCCGACCTCTTCGGCGACCTCGCGCACGACCGCGGCCTCGAGCGACTCCCCCGGCTCCACGAACCCCGCCAGGATCGACAGCCGCCCCTCGGGCCACTGCGGCCCGCGAGCGAGCAGGCAACGGTCGGCCGCGTCGCGGACCAGCATGATGACGGCCGGATCGACGCGCGGGAAGTGCTGGCTGGAGTCCTGCGGGCAGACGCGGATGTGGCCGCCCGCCTGAACCTCCGTGCGCGAACCGCAGCGCGGGCAGAACTCGTGGGTGGTGTGCCAGGCCTCCAGCGCCACGGCGTAGACCAGCAGCCCCGCCTCCCGGTCGCCGAGCAGCCCCCCGACCTGGCGCAGACCGGCCGCCACGGGACGGCCCTCGGGCGTGTCGCGCAGGCTCATCGGGATCGTCACCCGGCCGTTGAGGTCGCCCTTGGGGATGCCGGGCAGCGGCGCGGCCACCGCGAAGTAGGCCACCCCGTCTTCGACGCCGAGCAGGTAGCGCTGGCCCTGGGGCGCGTCGGCAGGCGTGAACAGCACCGCCTGCACCTCGTCACCCACGCGGCGCACCAGCGTGTGGCCGTTGTCGATCACCAGGACCCTGGTGGTGGAGTCGGACCATGCCCGCTCCAGCCATCGCGCGTCGGCGCGCAGCGCCGCGGACCTGTCGATGGTGCCGCGTGCGAGAAGCAGCGGTCCGATGAGTTGCTCTTCCGCGGTGCTCTCCACTGCAGCCCCTCCCAAATCCCATGTCATCCTATGACCTCGCGGTTGGCCGCCGATTACGGTATCCGGGCCCCGAGGTGATCTCCCGGGGGCTAAGATCGACGAGTTAGGTTAGCCTTACCTGATTCCTCCGGGGGTGCCTTGGCGTTGCGGCTCTACCTGACCGCACTCAAACCAACCGATTCCGTGACGGACGGCTTCCTGCCGGCGGCTCATGCGCTCGGTTGCGAGGTGACGATCCTGACGGACCGGCCGGAGCGGCATCCGTACGCGGTCGCGTGCGACGTACGGGATCCGCGTGCCCTCATCGACGCCGTCGAGCACCTCGGCAAGCCCGACGCGATCTTCTCCAACTCCGACCACCTGCAGACGGAGACCGCGCTGGCCGCGTCGTACTTCGGGCTGCCGGCCAAGGACTGGCGGGCCTGCGCTGCGGCCAAGAACAAGTTCCTGATGCGTCGTAAGCTCCTCGACGCCGGGATCGAGCAGGTCTTCTCCGTACGGCTCGGGCCCGGCGACCCGGTGCCGGATCTGCCCTGTCCCGTGGTGCTCAAACCACGGGAGGGCGTGGCCAGCGAGGACGTCATGCTGGTCGAACGCGATCTCGCCGGGGCCGTGGCCGAGGTCAGGAAGCGGCGGCCGGGTGAGGCGCTGGTCGTGGAGGAGTACCTCGAAGGGCCGCTGCGAACCCTGGAGACCCTGGGGGACGCGGACGGCGTGCGGGTGCTCGGGGGGTTCGAGACGACGCTGGGGGCGCTGCCGTACTTCGTCGAAGAGCGGCTCGACTGGGCTCCGCGCGACGCGTCGCACGAGCACGTGCTGGCGGCGCTGCGGGCGCTCGGGGTTCGGCTCGGGGCGTGTCACACCGAGTACGTGGTCACCGATCGCGGGCCCCGGATCGTCGAGGTGAACTACCGGGTGATCGGCGACCACTGCGACTTCCTGATGGGCGACATCCTCGGGGTGCCGCTGTTCGAGTGGATCCTGCGGGCGCATCTCGGCGAGCGGGTGCCCGAGCTCCCGGGCGCGTCCGCGTACGGGAGCGCGGTCAGCCTGGTCGCGGACCGGACGGGGACCATCAAGGAGGCCCCCGGGCACGAGTGCGTCGTCAGCGGGGACGTGCGGCTGTGGCATCGGCCGCTGCGGGACGTGGGGGATGTCGTCTCCCTGACGCACACGAACCGGGACTACCTGGGCGTCGTGCGAGCCGTCGGGCCCGACCGGGCGCGGGTGGAGGCGGCCGTCGAGGGCTACCGGGCCGCGCGGCCGTGGGTGGTCGAATGAGCTCTCGGGAGGCGTACCTGGCCGCCCGGGTCCTGAACGCGCTGCTGCGGGAGGACTACGGCGGCCTGGCCTCCCGCGTCACCAGGACCAAGGCCGGGCCGGGGCTCCTGCTCGCGGACGGGCGGTGGGTGCGCCTGGCGCCGGGGGTGCTGTTCCAGGACTTCGTGGTCGCGCCGGACGAGCGGCTGGGTCTGGAGCAGGTGCTGGAGACGCTGGTGGAGGTGGCCGACCCGGCGGACGCCGAAGGGGTGGCGGCCTTCTTCGAGGAGTGCCTGTCGGCGCTGACGGCGCTGGAGCTGCACGACGCGCGGGCGGCCGAGGTGCTGCGCGGCGGGCCCTCGTACGAGACGCTGGCCGCCTTCGTGGATCATCCGGTCTACCCGACGTCGCGCGCCCGGGTGGGGCTGCGGGAGAGCGACCTGCCCGCCTACGCGCCCGAGTTCGCGCCCTCGTTCGAGCTGCGCTGGGCGGTCGTGCCTGGCTCGGACGCGCGGCTGCCCGCCGACGTGCGCCCGCCCGGCCTCGACGCGGCGCTCTTCCCCGTGCACCCGCTCACCGTGGACGAGGTGCGGAAGATCGACGGCGTACGGCTGCTGGACGAGGCCGCCGTCACCGTGCGGCCCACCCTGTCGATGCGGACCGTCGAGGTCTCGCCGCGCGCCCACCTCAAGCTGCCCCTCCCCATCAGCACGCTGGGGGTCAGGAACCGGCGCTCCATCAAGGCGGGGACGCTGGCCGACGGGGCCAGGGCCGAGCTGCTGCTGCGGGAGCTGGCCGACCCGGACGTGGTGCTGGCCGACGAGCAGGCCCACGCGCACGCGGGGCACGAGTACCTCGCGTGGATGGTCAGGCGGCTGCCGGAGGGCACGATCGTGCCGGTCGCCGCGCTGACCGCGCCCGGGGTGCTCGACGAGCTGGGCGACGTGCTGCCGGCCTACCTGCGGCTGCTGCTGCGGTGGAACGTACGGCTCTTCGTCCGCTACGGCGTGGCCCTGGAGGCGCATCAGCAGAACCTCGCCCTGCTCTTCCAGGGTGATCGGATGCGCCTCCTGGTCAAGGACAACGACGGGCTGCTGGCGTCGCCGTCGAGGCTGGCCGCGGCCGGGGTCGGGGTGCCGGGCTTCGCCGACGCGCGGATGCTCAACGACGACCCGCACGCGCTCGCGGACGTGTTCGTCACCATCACGCTGCACCTGGCCGCCGCCGCCGTGACGTTCGGGGCGCTGCCGCACGCCCGGGCCGCCACGCTGCTGCGCGACACGCTGGCCGAGGCGCTCGCCGAGCACGGCGACCATCCCATGGCCAGGCTGCTGCGGGCCAGGACGCTCGACGCGGCCAGGCTCACCGGCAAATCCATGATCACGGCCGGGACGCTCGTCTCGAAGGAGCGATCCGGCGCCCGCGACGTCAACAAGTTCTACGGCATCAGCGGGCCCAACTATCTGAGGAGAGCTTGAATGCACGGACTCGCCATCGACGCGCCTTCCGGCCTGGCCGAGGAGGCGACGCTGGCGGCCCTGCTGCGCTGCTGTGTGCGGGAGGTGGCCGGGCCGCGCGGCCTGGTGTGGCCGGCGCCGCCGTACCTGCTGCTGCGGGTGGCGGGGACGTTGCTGCGGGCCCGCACCCACGGTGGGGCGGCGCTGCGTTTCGACGGCCCGCCGGAGCGGCTGGAGTCCGGCCTCTGGCGGCCGCTGACGACCGACGAGCTGGTCGGGCTGGTCGAGGCCGAGTTGCAGGGGCACAACGGCGAGTTCGCCGGGCAGGTGGCGGCCAGCAGGGAGGCCGTGGCGGCGATCCTGCGGGCCAGGGCCGAGGCGGTGCCGCCCGCCGATCCGTGGCTGGCCTCGGAGCAGGCGCTGGTCTACGGGCACCCGTTCCACCCCAGTCCCAAGGCGCGGGGCGGGTCGGACTGGCTGCGGTACGCGCCCGAGACGCACGCCGAGTTCCCCCTCAGGCTGCTCGGCGTGCGGGAGGACGTGCTGGCGGAGGGCGGCGACGTGTCGGTGCTCGACGGGCTGGGGCGGGCGCCGGGCGGATACCGGGTGCTGCCCGCGCATCCGTGGCAGCTCGAGCTGCTACGGCCCGCGCTCGGGGACGAGCTGGTCGATCTGGGGCCCGGCCCGGTGGCGATGCCGACCTCGTCGGTGCGCACCGTGTACGTCCCGGAGGCCGAGGTCTGCCTGAAGTTCTCCCTGGACGTGCGGATCACGAACTGCGTGCGCAAGAACGCCTGGTACGAGCTCGCCGGGGCCGTGGAGCTGACCGAGCGGCTCCGGCCCGTCTTCGAGGCGATCTCGGCCAGGCATCCGGCCACCGGCTGGCTCCCCGAACCCGGCTACCGGTCGGCCGGACTCGGCACCCGGCTGCACGAAGGGCTCGGAGTGATCGTCAGGGAGAGCCCGTGGGCCGTCTGCTCCCCCGGGGTGACGCCGGTCATGGCCGCCGCGCTGGCCCTCGACGCGCCGGCGCTGGATCCGGTCGCGTGGTGGCGGGCGTACGTGTCGGTGGTCGCGCTGCCGGTGCTGGAGCTGTACTTCGCGCACGGCGTGGTGCTGGAGCCCCACCTGCAGAACGTGCTGGTCGGGCTGGACGGCGCCGGGATGCCGGCGCAGGGCGTGTTCCGCGACCTGGAGGGGACCAAGCTCGTCGCGGGGCGGCACGACCTGTCCGGGTTGCGGGCCGAGGTGGCGGGGGCGCTCACGTACGACGCCGAGCGCGGCTGGGCCCGCGTGATCTACTGCCTGCTCGTCAACCACCTCACCGAGATCGCCGCCACGCTCGCCGGCCAGGACGACGGGCTGCTGCGCAAGCTGTGGCGGGTCGCCCACGACCTGCTCGCCGGCCAGGCCGCCGACCTGGACCGGCCGCCGCCCCTGTCGGACCTGCTCGCGGGCGCGCCGCTGCCGGCCAAGGCGAACCTGGGCGTGCGCTGGGCCAGGGCCGCCGACCGCGCCGCCGGTTACGTGCCGATCGCGAACCCGCTCGCATGATCGGCCCGCGCGTCCAGGAGGCCGCCCTGAGCCTCGCCGGGACTCCCGCCTACCTCTATGACCTGCCCGCGCTGGACGAGCACGTCGCGTCCGTACGGCGGGCGCTGGGGGCCATCGAGCTGTACTACGCCGTCAAGGCCAACCCGGACACCGAGCTGCTGCGCGTGCTGGCCGGGCACGTGGACGGGTTCGAGGTGTCGTCGGCGGGCGAGCACGCGCACGTCACGGCCCTGTTCCCGGACATGCCCGTGGCGCTGGGCGGGCCCGGCAAGACCGACGCCGAGCTGCGGCTGCCGCACCACCGCCTGCACGTCGAGTCCCCGAACGAGCTGCGCCGGCTGCTCGCCACCGGCCTGGAGGCCGACGTGCTGCTGCGGCTCAACCCCGACCTGGCGGTCGAGGACGCGGCGCTGACGATGAGCGGGCCGTTCGGGATGGACGCGGACGGGGTGGCGGAGTGCCTGCCGCTGTTCGGTGACCGGGTGCGGCTGCGCGGGCTGCACACCCATCTGGCCAGCGGCCTGGCGGCGCCCGCGCTGCTGGAGCTGGCGGGGGCGCTGCTGGACAGCGCGTACGAGGAGGTCAACCTGGGGGGCGGCATGGCGGTGTCGTACGCGTCGCCGCAGACCCGGTTCGACTGGGCCGCGTACGGGGCGGGGCTGGCCGGGCTGGGCGCGGGCAGGCGGCTGCGGATCGAGCCGGGGCGGGCGCTGACCGCCTACTGCGGCTATTACGTGACCCGGGTGGTGGACGTGAAACGGGTGCGCGGGCAGGCGTACGCGATCCTGCTGGGAGGCACCCACCACCTGCGCACCCCGGTCACCAAGGGGCACGACCAGCCCTTCACCCTGCTCTCCACGGGCAAGGGCGCGGACGTGGACGGGCAGGTCACGTTCGTGGGCCAGCTCTGCACGCCGAAGGACGTCTTCGCCCGGAACATCGAGACCTCCGTGCGCGTCGGCGACACCGTGGTGTTCGAGATGGCCGGGGCCTACGCCTGGAACATCTCCCACCACGACTTCCTCATGCACCCGAAGCCGGAGTTCCGCCATCTAGGAGCCTGACGCCCTCGATGAGCGCGACCAGGCCGGCCTCGTCCAGCAGGTCGACGGGACGGACGGTCCGGTTCGAGCGTACGTAGTGGAAGGCCGCCCCCACCCGCTCCAGCGGCACGCCCGCCAGGTGCGACCAGGCCAGCCGGTACGCGGCGAGCTGCACGGACGCCGCCTTGGCCGCCTTGCCCCTGGGCGGCTGCCCGGTCTTCCAGTCGACGACCTCGTAGCCGCCGTCGGGCCGCGCGAAGACGGCGTCCATGCGGCCGCGCACCAGCCGGTCGGCGATCATGGTCTCGAACGGCACCTCGAGATCGACCGGCCGCCGGTCGGCCCACTCGCTGCCCTCGAACCGCTCCTGCAGCTCCGCCAGCCGGATGTCGACCTCCTCCGGCTCCTCGTCGAAGAGCTCGAAGTCGTCGATGAGCCGCTGCTGGTCCCAGCGCGTCTCCAGCCACCGGTGGAAGGAGGTGCCCCGGCGGGCCAGCGGCGCGGGCTTGACCGGGACGGGACGGCGGATCCTGCGGGCCAGCTCGCGCGGATCGGTGGCCAGCGTCACCAGCGACGAGACGGTCAGCTTCGCCGGCAGCTCGACGGTCGTGGCGGGCTTGCGGCGGTGCAGCTCCCGCTCGCGCAGCAGCAGGTCGGTGTCGCGCTCCCAGGCGCGCAGGCGCTCCTCCTCGTAGGCCCGCAGCGGCTCGTCGTCCTCCTCGTCGGCCGAGGTGCCCGCGAGAGCGTCCTCGACCAGGCGGGCGCCGTCGAGCACGGATTCGTAGCGCAGCCCCTCGGGGGTGACCGGCCAGATGGCCTCGGCGGGCTCGGCGAGCAGCGGGTTGGTGGCGCCCTCGGCCAGGTCGCCGGCCCAGAACGAGACGCGGTCGGCGGTGTCGCGGATCTCCCGCAGGAAGTCGGACGGCTCGAGGGGCTTGGTGGCGGTGCCCCAGCGGTAGCCGGAGGCGATCAGGTGGTAGTGGGCGCGGGTCACGGCGACGTAGGCCAGCCTGCGCTCCTCGGTCAGGTCGCGCTCGCGGCAGTGCTCGTCGAACGCCGTCAGCTCCTCCTTGCTCAGCCCGCTCAGCCTGGGCAGGTCGGCGGCGTCGCCGCGCAGGGCGTAGGGGAGCTTGCGGGGGTTGTCGGTCCAGCGGCTGTTCATGACCGGCGTGGCGGGGAAGATGCTGCCCGTCGCGATCGTCCCCTTCGAGCTGACGAGCTGCGACAGGCCGGGCACGACCACGATCGGCCACTCCAGGCCCTTCGAGGCGTGCACGGTCATCAGCTTGACGCTGTTGCTCTCGCCGACCCGGCCCGCCTCAAGCCCGAACTCCTCGCTCTCCGCCGCCTGCAGGTAGGCCAGGAACGCCCCGAGCGTCGGGTCCTCGGCATCGCCGGCGAACCTGGACGCCGCGTCGAGGAAGGCGTCGAGGTCGGCCCGCGCCGCGAACGCCCCCGCCGTGCCGCTGCGCGCGGCCACCTCGATGTCCAGGCCGAGTTTGCGCTCGACCTCGGTGATCAGGTCGGGCAGCGGCTGCGCGGTGTGCGCGCGTAGCTGGCGCAACTCCTGGGCGAGCGCGACGAGCCGGGTGCGTGCCAGCGGCGAGAACGACTCCAGCCACTCCTCCCTGTCGGGCAGCTCGTCGAGCGCGTCCACCATGCTGCCGCGCTCGCCGGCCAGGTCGGCCACCACCTGGTCGAGCGGGTCGTCCTCGCGGTGGCTCTCACTCAGCTCACGGGCCAGCTCCCTGGCGTATTCGCCCAGCACCCGCAGGTCGGCCGGGCCGATCCGCCAGCGTGGCCCGGCCAGCAGCCTGGCCAGGGCGTCGCCGGCCGTGGCGTCGTAGAGGACGCGGAGGGTGGCCACGATGTCGTTGACCTCGGGCACCGTGAGCAGGCCGCCCAGGCCGACGACCTCGACCGGGACGTCACGCTCTTCGAGTGCCCTGCGCAGCGCGGGGAACTGCGACCGCTTGCGGGCCAGGATCGCGACGTCCTGGGGCTGGATCGCCAGCGTCTTCTTGCGCTCCTTCTCGCCCCAGGGCAGGCCGTCGGGGGCGACCTCCTGGCCGAGCATCTTGGCGATGCCGTCGGCGATCCACCTGGCCTCGTCTTCGGCGGTCTCGTGGAAGGCGCAGGTGACGCGCCCCCGGTCGACGCGGTTGGGGCCGGGGACGAGGACCGGCACCTCGCGGGCCTCCATCCGCAGCGGAAGCTGGACGCGGGCGGCGACGTCGAGGACACGGTCGCCGTTGCGGAAGCTGACGCTGAGCTGCCTGACCGACGCCGGGTCGCCGGTGCCGGTGCGGAAGTCCCGGGAGAAGCGGCGCAGGTTGCCCGCCGAGGCGCCGCGCCAGCCGTAGATCGACTGGCAGGGGTCGCCCACCGCGGTGACCGGGTGGCCGCCGGCGTAGAGCGAGCGGAGCAGGACGAGCTGGGCGTGGCTGGTGTCCTGGTATTCGTCGAGCAGGACCACCGAGTAGCGGGAGCGCTCCATCTCGCCGACCTCCTTGTGGCGGGAGGCGATCCTGGCGGCCAGCGACATCTGGTCGCCGTAGTCGATGACCTCACGGCCTCTCTTGAGCCGTTCGTACGCCTCCACGAGGGGCAGCAACTGCTCCCTGGCCGCCTGGACGCCGAGCGGCTTGCGCTGGGCCAGCGTGGTGCGGCCGGGGAGCAGGGCGTGCCGGTCGCGCAGCCAGTCGCCCGCCCGGCGTACGTCGGAGGAGACGCGCAGGTGCTCCGACAGCTCGCCCGCCAGCTCCAGCACGGCGGCCGTCACCGAGGGCGGGCCCAGCTCGATCTTGTCCATCGGCCCGTCGTACATCGCCACCACCCGCGACGCGAGCTGCCACGACACCGCCGGCGTGACCAGGCGCATGGTGGGCTCGAGCCCCTCACGCAGCGCGTGGTCGGTGACCAGGCGGGCGGCGTAGGCGTGGTAGGTGGACACCGTGGGCTCGTTGTCGAGCGCCCCCGGCTCCACCAGGCCGTTCTCCGCCAGCCCGTTGAGCCGCTCTCTGACCCGGTTGGACAGCTCGGCGGCGGCCTTGCGGGTGAACGTCAGGCCCAGCACGTTTTCCGGTTTGACCAGGCCGTTGGCGACCAGCCAGACCACCCGGCCGGCCATGGTCTCGCTCTTGCCCGAGCCCGCGCCGGCCATGACGACCATCGGCTCCAGCGGGGACTCGATGACCTCGGCCTGCTCGGAGGTCGGAGGCAGGATGCCGAGCTTGCCGGCGAGTTCGGCGGGGCTCAGCACACCTGGCCTCCGTTGTCGTTGACCGGGCAGCTCGCCCTGGCCGCGCAGGTGCGGCAGCCGTCGTTGACCTTGGCCTGGAAGAACGGGCCCGACATGCCGGTCGCCACCGTGTCGACCAGCTCCGCGGCCCAGCCGGGGTTCTTGTCGTCGGCCAGCGCGCCCTGCTGCTGCTCCAGGGCGTCGTTCTTGCCCGCCGCCTTGCCGAGCTGCACCAGCGCGGCGCCGCCCGGCTCCGTCATGCCGTGCCGGGCGAACGCGCCCAGCAGCGCGGCGAGCTGGTAGACGCCGAGCTGCGGGTGGCGGTCGAGGTCGCCCGCCTTGGGCTTGGAGCCGCCCGTCTTGAGGTCGATGATCACCGCGCGGTTGTCGGAGTCGCGCTCGACGCGGTCGACGCGGCCCTTGATCTGGACGCCCTCCGAGACCATCGCGGTGAACGCCTCCTCCAGGGCCACGAGCTCGCGTGGATTCTCCTTGTGCCAGCGCAGGAACTTGCCGATCATCTGCTCGGCGACCTGGCGCTGCTTGCGGTTGTACCAGACGCCGCCGAAGTCGAGCTCGTTCCAGATGCCGTCGAGGCGGTCGCCCAGGAGGTCTTCGCTGGGCAGGTCGGTGGCCGCCAGGACGGCCAGGGCGTGGATGACGTTGCCCAACCCCTGGGCGGTGCTGGTGCCCGCGGCGCCGACCGCCGTCTCCAGGAGCCAGCGCAGGCCGCACTTGGTGAAGCTCTCGACCGCCGAGGGCGAGATGTTGACGACGCCGCCGGGCCAGCTCAGGGGGCGGTCGTCGGAGATGGGGGTGAGGGCGTACCAGTCGTTGGGGTGGGCGCCCTGAACGCCGGCGGCGGCGAGGCGGGCGAGCTGCCGCGCCGCCTGCTGCCGGACCTTCGCCGGCTTGGTGGGGTCGGTGACCGCGCTGCGAAGGTCGGCGACCAGCGCGGACATGTTCAGCCAGCGGGCCCGGTCGTCCACCGTGGCCGACTCGACCGCGCCCGGCATCAGCTCCGACAGGAACCTGGACGGCCGCTCGTCGGTGTCCTCGCCGCCCACCGCCGTCACCACCAGCTTGTGCCTGGCCCTGGTGGCGGCCACGTAGAACAGCCTGCGCTCCTCGGCCAGCAGCTTGGAGGTCAGCGAGGCGGCGTTCGGCTTGGCCCCCTCGACCACCTCCACCAGGTCCTCGACGCCGAGCAGGGAGCCGCGTAGGCGCAGGTCGGGCCAGACGCCCTCCTGGACGCCCGCCACGACGACGACGTCCCATTCCAGGCCCTTGGAGCGGTGGGCGGTCAGCACGCGCACGGCGTCGCCGTCGGGGGCCCGGTCGGCCAGCGTGTCGCCGGGGATCTCCTGGGCGGCCAGGTCGTCGATGAACACCTCGGGGCCGGCCATGGGCATGCGGTCGACGAACCTGGCGGCATGGTCGAACAGCGCCACCACGGCGTCGAGGTCGCGGTCGGCCTGCGCGCCCCTGGGGCCGCCGGACAGGCTCTGCTCGGTCCAGCGCCGGGCCAGGCCGCTGCCGTCCCAGACGGCCCACAGGAGGTCTTCCGCGGTGCCCTCGTCGCGCACGGCCTCGCGGGCGGCGGCCAGGAGCCTGGCCACGCGTTCGGCGGGGAGGGCTATGTGGGGCTCTATGCGGGTGAGCTCGCGGATGTCCTGGACGGCGGCGACGAGCAGCTCACCGGACGAACGCGCCCCGGCCCGCGTCTCCTCCTCGCCGTCATCGGTCTGACCGTCATCGACCTCGCCGTCATCGACCTCGCCATCGTCGGCCGCCGGCTCGTCGTCGTTCTCGGGCCGCTCGTCCGGGGGCGGCGGGCCCTCTTGCGCCGGTTCGCCGGGGGTGGCGGCCATGGCCTCGTTCTCGGCGATCTTGAGGGCCCGGCGGAGGCGGCGTACGCCGATCATGTCGGTGCCCCCGAGCGGCCCCGTCAGCAGCTCCTCCGCCACCCCCTCGTCGAGCTGGGACGGATCCAGCGCCACCCGCAGCATCGTGAGCAGCGGCCGCACGCCGGGCTCCTGCGCGATCGGCACCTCGTCGCCGGCGATCATCGTCGGCACCCCGGCGTTGGTCAGCGCCCGCCGCAGCAGCGGGACCTGCCGCTTGGCCGAGCGGACCAGCACCGCCATCCGGTGCCACGGCACGCCGTCGATGAGGTGGGCCCGGCGCAGCGTGTCGGCCACGATGGCGGCCTCCTGGCTGACGCTGTCGGCCAGCAGCACGCGCACGCTGCCCGCCGCCGCGTCCGGCAGCGGCACCAGGTCGCGGTGCCCGTGCCGATGGTCGTGCTCGGGCGCGGGGGCCACCGGCAGCCGCTCCGCCACCCGGCGGGACGCCTCCAGCAGGTCGGCCCCGCTCCGGCGGCACACCCGCAGCGCCACCACCGGCGCCTCGCGCCCGTCGAGGCTCTTGAAGCGCTCGGGAAACTTCATGATCCCGTGGACGTCGGCGCCCCTGAACCCGTAGATCGACTGGTCGGGGTCGCCCACCGCGATCAGGTCGCGGCCGTCGCCGGCGAGCTGGGCCAGCAGCAACTCCTGCGCCGGGTCGGTGTCCTGGTATTCGTCCACGAACACCACGTCGTGCGCGGCCCGCTCGCGCTCGAGAACCTCGGGCCTGGACAGCAGCGCACAGGCGGCCCCGATCAGCTCGGCGTAGTCGTAGGTCTCCTCGGGGTCGAGGTCGAACCGGTCCTGGTAGCGCTCGGCGAACCGACCCGCGGCCTCCCAGTCGCGCCGCCCGTGCCTTCTGCCGAGCTCGATCAGCCGCTCGCCGTAGAGCCCGCGCTCGTTGGCCCGGGACAGGAAGTCGCGCAGCTCCTCGGCGAACCCGCGCGTCTTGAGCGGCTCACGCAGCGAGGCGGGCCAGTGGAGCCCGCCGCTCTCCAGCTCACCGTGCAGCAGCCGCCGGATCTCCAGCAACTGCTCGGGCCCGGTGAGCAGCCGCGGCGGCGCCTTCCCCGCCAGCACGGACTCCCGGCGCAGCAGCGCGTAGGCGTAGGAGTGGAAGGTCAGGGCCAGCGGGGTGCGGGTGGTGCGCCGCAGCCGCCCGGTGACCCGCTGCCGCAGCTCCTCGGCGGCCTTGCGGCTGAAGGTGAGGATGAGCACGCGCTCGGGGTCGACCCCGCGCCGCTCGATCCTGTCGACGACGCTCTCGACGATGGTGGTCGTCTTGCCGGTGCCCGGACCTGCGAGAACGAGAAGAGGACCGCCCTGGTGCCCGACCACGGCACGCTGATGCTCATCGAGCACAGGAGGCACATGGGGCCCCCCGCCACCTCTCCGCACCAACCGCCAGGTCTGAGCACTCACAGCACTAGATTCCACCAGACCACAGGGGTAGATCGTGCCGACTTGCCCGGTCTCCCCTAGGGAAACGCTTACGGTATCGAGGGGAAAATCCAGATTCTTTGCGACACGCCGGATTCCATGTTCGCCGACGGCGTCATCGGATCGGCCGACACGATATATCTTGACAGCGCCACGACGCGACATATCGTGTTCTCATGACGCGAACGGACAAGGGCTACCGGGGCATCGGCATGGAAGGCGCGATCGCCCGCTGGTACGCCACCACCAACGCCAAATCCCCCGCCCGATACCAGGAGCAGGTCGCCAAGGTCAGGCGGTACGCCGCCAAGGGGGCCAGGATCCTGGAGGTGGCCCCCGGCCCCGGCTACCTGTCCATCGCCCTGGCCGCGACCGGCGACTACACGGTCACGGGGCTCGACATCAGCGACACGTTCGTCCAGATCGCCCGCGCCAAGGCCGCCGAGGCCGGCGTCGAGGTGGACTTCCGCCGGGGCAACGCGGCCGCCATGCCGTTCAACGACGACACCTTCGACTTCCTCATCTGCTGCGCCGCGTTCAAGAACTTCTCCGACCCCGTCGCGGCCCTGCGGGAGATGCACCGGGTGCTGCGGCCCGGCGGGTGCGCGCTGGTCCTGGACCTGCGCAGGGACGTTTCCAAGCAGGCCGTCGACGAGGACGTGGCGCGGATGCGGATGGGGGTCTTCTCCCGGGCGTTCACCAGGCTGGCGCTGCGGTCGTTCCTGCCGCGGCGGGCGTACACGAAGGGTGAGTTCGAGGCGATGGTGGCGCACACCGGCTTCGGCGCGCACGACATCCGGGAGTCGCCGCTGACCCTCGAAGTGGAGCTCCAGAAGTAACCCCGGATCTTCCGTGCACGGAACGTGCGAGCTTGTAACGTCCATCGCATGCGCTGGCAGGTCCACTCCGAGACGTCGCTCTATCGCGACCCATGGCTGGACGTCCGGGTGGCGGACGTGGAGTCGCCCGACGGGCGGCGGCTCGGTCATCGGCTCGTGCGCACGGAGCCCGCGGCCGGAGCGGTCGTCACCGACGGCCACGATCGGGTGCTGCTGATCTGGCGGCATCGCTTCATCACCGACAGCTCGGGGTGGGAGATCCCGCTGGGCCCGGTGGTGGAGGGCGAGATGCCGGGCGACGTGGCGGCGCGTCAGGTCGAGGAGGAGACGGGGTGGCGGCCGGGGCCGCTGCGGCCGTTGCTGTCGATCCAGCCGGGCAACCGGTTCTGCGACAGCCTGCACCACATCTACCGGGCCGAATCCGCCACGCGCGCCGGCCTGCCCGCCGCGCCCCGGGAGGCCGGGCGGGTGGAGTGGGTGCGGCTGTCGAGCCTGCGCAGGCTCATCGGCGACGGCGAGATCGTCTGCGCCACCAGCCTGTCGTCCCTGCTCTACCTGCTCGTCGACTGCCTGCCGGACGACGTGAGCCCGCCGAAGGCCAGAGAGCCGGCCTCCGGCGGGGACTACGACCCGGGCAGGCGGTTCCTGCTGCCCGACCTGCCCGAGCTCTTCTAGGAGAAGAGGTGGTCCACCACCCGGGCCGTGGCCTTGCCGTCGTCGCGGGGGGCGAACGTGGCCCTGAAGGCGTCGTAGCGGTCGGCGTGGGCCGCAGCCACCTGGTCGATCGAGCGCAGCGCCTCGACCACCTCGGCCGACGTCGACAGCACCGGGCCGGGCGCCTGCTCGGCCAGGTCGATGTAAAGACCTCGCTTCGAGGCGTATTTCGCCTGGTCGTAGCCGTAGAGCACGATCGGCTTGCCGGTGGCGGCGAAGTCGAACATGACCGAGGAGTAGTCGGTCACCAGGACGTCGGCGATCAGGAGCAGGTCGGCGATGTCGGGATAAGTGGTGACGTCGCGGGCGATGTCGGGGACGGCGGGCACGGCCTGCATCGGATGGGCGCGTACGAGGATCTCGTGGTCGGCGCCCAGGGACTCGCGGGCCTTGGCCAGGTCGAGCTTGACCATCGCGTTCTTGCGGTCGTAGTCGCGCCACGTCGGCGCGTACAGCACCACACGCTTGCCCTCCACCAGCCCGAGGCGCTCGCGCACGGCCGCGGCCAGTTCGTCCCGGTCGGGCGAGTTGAGCACGTCGTTGCGGGGCAGGCCGCTCTCCAGGATCTCGCCCTTGTAGCCGAACGCCTTGCGCAGCACCGGCGTGGCCCAGGGCGACTGCGACAGCAGCAGGTCCCAGCCGCGCACCTCCGCGGCCTGGCGGTGCCAGATCGGCGGCCTGGGGTCGCGGTTCATGTGGGGCTGGTCGTTGCCGATGAGCTTGGCCGGGGTGCCGTGCCACGTCTGCACCACCACCTGGTCCTCGCGGGCGCGGAACCACGCCGGCAGGAACGAGTTGGTGACGATGTGGCGGGACCTGGCCAGGACCTCGTGGTGCTCACGGCTGCCGGCGCGGACGACGGTCGCGCCACCCGGCGGCGCGAAGGCGCCGTCCTTGACGATCCAGATGTGCTCGCGGTCGTCGCCCCTGCGCAGCCGCTCCTCGTAGATGGAGCGGACGCTGTCGGCGTAGAGGCGGCCGTCGTTGACGACGTAGACGGTCGCGTCGCGCAGCGGCTCGGTGCGCTGGGCCGGGTAGAAGACCCGGCGCAGCACGTGGGTGCCGGCCACGCCGCGCTCACCGGCGGGCCGGTCCTCCTCGACCGTGATCACCGGCACGTCGAAGCGCGTGGAGATCATGCGGTAGATGTGCCCGTCGAGCGTGCGCGGCTCCTCGTCGAGCCCCGGCAGGGCGGCGTGGTCCATGCGCAGCGGGACGATCTCCCCGGACGGGTGCCGCAGCGACATGTTCCAGGTGCCGGAGCTCAGCGGCACGGGCTCGCCGAAGCGGTCCATGGCCGAGGGCTCGACGCGTACGGAGAACGCCTCACCGGAGCGCTCCATCGGCAGCAAATAGGACAGCCCCGACCGGTGCCGCAGCGTGAGCGAACGAGGGCCGGGCGCGTCGGGATAGTCGCCGCCCAGGACGAGCGCGGAGCCGTCCCAGACCGCCGAGGTGATCACCGGGCGGATGCGGTGGGCGGAGACGACGACCCGGTCACGGCGGTCGCCGAGCACGGTGATCTCGCGGTCGCCCACCGGCGTGCGGGTCTCCACCAGGTCGGCCAGCATGACGGAGGCCGCCGGGTCGCCCTTGGGCTCGACCCAGAGCCGGCGCCCGTCCTTCTCCTGCAGCAGGGCGGGCACGGCCAGCCCGACCAGCACCTGCGTGCCGTCGCCCGAAGGCGTGAAGTCGGCGGCGATGCGGTGGCCGCCGAGCCTGGCGTGGCCCTTGGTCACCTGCCGGCCGGGCAGGGAGATCTTCAGCTCGAGACGGTCGCCGTCGAGGGACACGCCGGTCAGCTCGGCCCGGTTGGGCTGGAGCACGACCTGCAGCGCCCGGTCGGACGTCCAGACCGGCCTGACCCACCAGCCGGGCTTCACCTTGAGCCCGGCGGGCCGCTCGGGCCGGCCGATGGAGGAGCCGCGCAGCAGACCGGTGGCCCGCGCGCCACGGCTCCAGAAGACGATCTCGGCCCGCCACGTCGTGGCGTCGGGCACGGAGGGCCGGTGACGCATGCGGCGGCGTACGCCGTGGACCACGGCGCGCACGGCGCCGCGCCAGCGCAGCGGCCACGGGCTGAGCTCGGCGGTGAAACCGGACCAGTCGTAGTTGCAGCCGGGCTCACGCGCGCCGTGGGTGGCCTCGGGGGCCAGGACGCGGCGCGTGCGCATCCGGATCGGCGGCAGCCAGCGCGGGCCGCGCAGCACCACGGTGGCCATGTTGAACCTGCGGCTGCGGACCGAGAGCCCCGCCAGGTAGGCGAAGCCGCTCACGCGCAGCCTGCCGTTGGCCCAGACGATGTCGTCGATGTGGGTCACCGGCACCAGGTCGGCGCGGCGCAGCCGGTAGAGGTCGGGCGGCAGCTCGTCCTGGAAGGGCAGGTCGGCGTACCAGCGCAGGCCCTTGCGGATGCGCTTGGACGGCTCGGCCGCCGCCGTCACGACCTTGACGAGCGTCTCGCCCTCGACGAGCTCGTCGTCGGAACGGTGCTCGATCAGGTGGCAGATGACGCGGCGCGCGACCGGCAGATCGCGCTTGACGCCCGCGTCCACGCCCGCGAGATAGGGGCGCAGGAGGTCGAGCATCTCGCGCCGTCGCGCCGCGCCGCGTTTGACCGCCAGGTCCATACGGCTCCCGAGGGGACCGCTGAGCACTTCGGTGTCGAACGCCGCATCGCGACCGCCTGGGCCGACCGCTCGCATGACCGCTTCGAGAGGCTCGCCACGATCACAGAGATCCTGGACAGCCTTGAGGCGGTCGGCGAGCGAATCGCCGCCCTGGCTCTGGGCTTTGACGCCGGTGGCCATAGGGGAGGCACCGCCTTTCGGGCCGCCATGAGTGTTTTGCCCATGGTAATGGGAGTCACATGTCACAGAATCGCCCGTTCGGCGAAACAGCAGGTCAATGGGGTTACTGAAAATCCGCTGAACGCCCGTCCCACCGGGCCAGCCGCATGTCCACCCGCTCACCCCGCAGCGGGGTGCCTTCTTCGCGCCAGTGGGCCAGGCAGCGTTGTACGTGGTCAGGGGCCGCGCCAGCGCCGTTGGCGTGGACCACGCGCCACCACGGCACGCCGCCGCCCCACGTGGACATCACCTTGCCGACTTGGCGGGGGCCGCCCTCACCGAGGTATTCGGCGATGTCGCCGTACGCCATGACCTTGCCGGGCGGGATGCGCTCGACGAGGTCGAGCACCGCCTCGGCGAAGGGGTTCAGGGGCTCCATGCTGCCGGTCCCGCGTCGATGATCTCGTCGAACTTGCCTATCTCCACCACGCTGCCGCCCGTCTCGACCTCGATGACGCCGTCGCGCAGCCCGTAGACCTCACCGTCCTCGCCCACGAGCCGGGCGCCGAGCGCCGCCGACAGGCGCAGGAGCTGGGCCACCTGCCAGTCGGAGCCGGGTTCGCCGATGAGCTGGCCACGCCAGCGTGCCACCGTGTGCGTGGCGCCCGCGTGGCCGGCCACGATCTCCTCAGATCCGCCCTCAGATCGGCGCAGCCCGAAACCGGCCGGCGCGATGGCCTTCGCGAGCTCCGCGAAGGCGAGTGGCGATTGGCGCACCACCCGCAGCTCGTATCCCATGACGCGGGACCATAGCGGATCTTTGCCGTGCGGAGATCCGCTCGCGGCCGTGTCACTGCTCTCTGCGCTGGTTGAGCACGATGATCGCGCCACAGAACGTGATCAGCGCCACCAGCACCCCGCCCCCGTACAGCCACAATCGCCATGGGTCGGGGCCCGGCCTGGTCGGCACGGGTGAGTCCTCGCCCTGGCCGAAGTGCTCCATCCCGGGGACGACGCTGCGCCGGGCGCCGCTCAGCCGCTCGGCGGCGTTGAGCGCGGCGGCCGCGTCGACCACCCCGAACCCGGTCTGGTCGTCGTATCCGGCGGCGGGCCTGCCCCTGGCGCTGGAGGCCAGCGCCTGGGCCACCTGCTCGGGCGGCAGGTGCGGGTAACGCGCCTTGACGAGCGCGGCCACGCCGGCGACGAGCGCGGCGGCCGAGCTGGTGCCCTCCGACAGCTCGTAGCCGCCCTTGCGCTTGACCACGGGGACCTCGACGCCGGGCGCGCCGACCAGCACGGAGAGGTTGTCGCTGCTGAACGTGGCCCTCTTGCCCTGCTTGTCGGTGGCCGCCACGCCGATGACCCCCGGGTAGCCGGCGGGGAAGCTCCAGTAGGAGGTGCCCTTCTCCTTGGCGTAGTCGGTCTGGCCGTCGTTGCCGACGGCGGCGATCAGGACGACGCCCTTGCCGAGCGCGTAGGAGACGGCCTCGCGTTCGGACCTGACCGGGCCGTAGGAGCCGATCGACATGCTGACGACCTGGGCGCCGTGGTTGGTGGCGTAGCGGAGCGCGCGGGCCAGCGGGCTCTCCGCCGAGATCTCGTCGTCCTCCATGGGCGGGAAGGCGGTGTCGGGCTCGTCGTCGGTCATCATGGGCAGCGACAGGATCCGCGCGCCGGGCGCGACGCCGACCAGGCCGTCGTCCTCGCCCGAGCCGGCGATCAGGCCCGCCATGGCGGTGCCGTGCCGGCCGGGCGGCAGTTTGCGCTCGACGGCGCCCGAGCTCATGTCGGGGCCCGCGGTGACGCGGCCCTTCAGCTCTTTCACCTCGGTGTCCACGGCGCTGTCGACGACGGCGACGGTGACGCCCTCACCCTTGGTGACGGTCCAGGCCTGCTCGATGTTGAGCGCGTCGAGCACCCACTGCTGCTGGTCTCTGACCGGATCTGCCGCGGGGCTCGTGAGCACGAGCAGTGCGGCGGTGAGCGCGCGTACGGCGGTCAGCACACGTTCCCCTGGGTGCAGGGCGGCACCTTCGGGGGGTCCGCCAGGAAGTAGGCGATCTGGTTGCCGATGGACTTGGCGGCCGGCCACAGCTCGCTGTGCAGGATCTCCTCGGGCGCGATCGCGGCCCTGGTCCGCCCGTCGGCGTAGCCGCCCGTCGAGAACACGATGTACGGCCCCGCGCCCACCCATCCGGTGCGCTGGCGCTGGTCGGGCCCGAAGCGCTCGGTCACCGTGCCGGGGAAGGCGACCGGCAGCACGCCCACGCGGTCGTCCTGGGTGAGCTCCTCGGTGGCCGAGACCCTGGACGCCTCGTCCTTCAGCACCGCCACGCCCACCGTGAAGACGAACGAGGCGGTCTGGTCGACGTAGGTGGCCCGCAGCATGGTGAGGCAGCCGTGGCTCTGCAGCACGCCGGCCACGGAGGCGTCGACGCCCTTGCCGCACTCGGTCTCGGGGGCGATGCCGACGCGCCTGGCGTACTGCTGGGCGCGGTCGAGCCCGAGGTATTTCACCTCTTCGGGAAAGACGCCCGTGGCGGGCCACGCCTGCCAGCGCCGGGCGATCTCCTCCTGCTTGTACTGGTTCTGCTCGGCCGGAGTCAGCGGGCGGGACCGGGTCTCGGCTAGCAGGCCGATCGTGCCGAGCAGCACGACGACCGCCGAGACGGCCACGATGACGCCGAGCAGCGCCACGAAGACGCGCCGGTAGCGCACTCCCTGCCGCAGGTTGAGCAGTTCGGTACGCTCTCGGGCGGCCGTGCGACGGCGGGAGTCGGCCGCGGGCCATGAGCGCACGCGTGAGCCGCGGCCGGTGGTGGTGCCGAGCGGATTTCTCCGTCCCGGCGCGGAATCTCCGCCGGCGCGCGGTAGCCCTGAGGTCGACCTACGTGCCTTCACCACCGCCTCGTTCCCACATTCGCGTTGTGTCTATTTCGTCCCCCTTGAGGGGCGGATCATGCGTCTTGCACGCTGTGCACCCTGCGTACGCGTCTGACCAGGATGAATATGACGCTCAATGCCGCGATCGCACCGGCGGCGGCCGCGGCGGCGACAGCCGTGTACAACGTGACGTGCCGCTCGTCCCTGGTGATGACTTCGACCGGGCCCGCCTGCCCGCCGGCCAGCGGCTCGGCGGGATCCTGGACCCCGGCGCCCCTGGCCAGCTCGGTGTGGCCGGCCAGCCGCGCGGCCTCGGACAGCGCCCTGGCGGCGTTCACGACGCCGAAGCCGGTGGCCGTGTCGTAGCCGCCCGGAGGCCGGTCGGTGGCGCTGTCGGCGAGGGCGCGGGCCACGAGCGGCGGCGACAGGTCCGGATATTCGGCCTTGATGAGGGCCGCGACCCCCGACACCAGCGCGGTGGCCTGCGAGGTGCCCCTGCCGACCCAGTATTCGTCGCCGGGGCCGGCGCCCATGATGTCGACGCCGGGCGCGGCCACGAGTACGGAGGAGTTCCAGTTGGAGAACGTGGCCCGCCGCAGCCGCCGGTCGGTCGCCCCGACCGAGACGACGCCGGGGAAGGCCGCCGGGTAGGAGTAGGGCGCGAAGTCACCGTCGATCTTCCCGTCGCCCTCGTTGCCCGCGGCGGCGACCAGCACGACGCCCCTGGAGATGGCGTAGCGGATGGCCGCCCGCTCCTCCCGGGTCGCCAGCTCCTTGGAGATCGACATGTTGATCACGTCCGCCCCCTCGTCCACCGCGTAGCGAATGCCTCGGGCCACCACGTCCTCGAAGCGCTCGGCCGAGTTGAACTCGCGGAAACCCGGCTCCTCGTCCTCGAGGATGACCCTTACAGACAGTACGTCCGCTTCGGGCGCGACGCCGATGATCCCCTGCTTTCCCTTCGGCCCGTGCCCGTGACCGGCGATCAGCGAGGCCATGTACGTGCCGTGCAACCTGCTGGAAAGGGCCCCCGGCGGGTTTGCGCCCTCGGTGAAATCCTTGCCGACGCGTACGGACCCGGCCAGGTCCCGGTGCCGCGGGTCGACGCCGGAGTCGAGCACGGCCACCAGCACCCCCGAGCCCCTGCTGACGCGCCACGCCTCGGTCAGCGCCAGCGTCTTGATCACCGCCCGCTGTCCTCCACGCACGTCGTCGGCCCGCGCCGGCGCCACCCAGAACAGCACCGTCGCGCCCGCCGCCACGACGGCGGCCCATCGCCGGCCGGTCAGCACTGCCACTCCGGCGACGCGCAGTCGGGCATCGTGGGCGTGCTCAGGCCGGTCAGCACGTGCTCGGAGAGCTCACCGGCGAAGGCGAAGATGGCCGGCCGCTGCTCGTCGGCCGCGTTCGCGGGCCTGCCGTCCACCTGGCCCGCCGTGGTGAGCACCAGGTAGGGGCCCGCCTGGCGGACCGAGCCCGACTGGCGCACGGCCGGGGAGAAACGATCGGACACGGTGCCGCGGAAGGCCAGCGGACGCAGCCCGGGCGCGGGCCTGCCGGTGTCGGCGAAGGCGGACTTGGCGCGTACGGCGCCCAACTCGTCGCGCAGCGCCACCACGCCGACCGTGACGAGGACACCGCGCAGCGCGTCGATGTAGGTGGCCCGCAGCACGCCCTTGCAGCCCGCCCTGCGCAGGGCCTTGACCGCCTTGGAGTCGACCGAGTCGCCGCATCCGGTGTGCGGCGAGATGCCGATCCTGCTGGCCCGCTCCTGGCCGCCCTGCTCGGCGGAGTAGGGCAGCGTGGCGGGGAAGATGCGGCCCGCGGGCCAGGCGCGCCAGCGTTGGGCGACCTCGCGCTTGGCCGCCGCGTGCAGCTCGGCCGTGGTCGGGCCGCGGGTGAGCTCGGTGCCCGCCGCGCTGCCCGCCACCCCGGCGGCCACCGCGCAGATCAGCGTCAGCGCGGAGGCCACCACGAGCGTGGGCCAGGGACGGGCGGAGTTCACGCCATCGACCCTAACCGCGACGCATGCCCATTAACCCCTAATAGCTGGGCAGGCTCGGGTCCACGGTCTTGACCCAGCTCAGCACGCCGCCGCCCACGTGGACGGCGTCGGCGAAGCCGGCGCTCTTGACGACCGCGAGCGCCTCGGCCGAGCGGGCGCCCGACTTGCAGTGCAGCACGATCTTCTTGTCCTGCGGCAGCTTCTCCAGGGCCGAGCCGTTGAGGAACTCGCCCTTGGGGATCAGCGTGGCGCCGGGGATGGAGACGATCTCGTACTCGTTCGGCTCGCGGACGTCGACGAGGAAGATGTTCTCGCCGGAGTCCTGCATGGTCTTGAGCTCGAGCGCGGTGATCGTGGAGCCGCTGGCGGCCTGGGCGGCCTCGTCGGAGATCGCGCCGCAGAAGGCCTCGTAGTCCTCGAGCAGCTCGGTGACCGACGGGTTCTTGCCGCACAGCACGCACTCAGGGTCCTTGCGGACCTTGACGTCGCGGTATTTCATCTCCAGGGCGTCATAGATCATCAGCCGCCCGACCAGCGGGTCGCCGATGCCGGTCAGCAGCTTGATGGCCTCGTTGACCTGGATGGAGCCGATCGAGGCGCACAGCACGCCGAGCACGCCGCCCTCGGCGCACGACGGCACCATGCCGGGAGGCGGGGGCTCCGGGTAGAGGCAGCGGTAGCAGGGGCCGTGCTCGGCCCAGAACACGCTGGCCTGGCCGTCGAAGCGGTAGATCGACCCCCAGACGTACGGCTTGCCGAGCAGCACCGCGGCGTCGTTCACCATGTAGCGCGTGGCGAAGTTGTCGGTGCCGTCGACGATGAGGTCGTAGCCGGAGAAGATCTCCATGACGTTCTCGGTGGTCAGGGCCGTGTTGTGGATCACGACCTCGACCAGCGGGTTGATCTCGCGCACCGAGGCGGCGGCGCTCTCGGCCTTCAGCCTGCCCACGTCGGACTGGCCGTGGATGATCTGGCGCTGCAGGTTGGACTCATCGACCACGTCGAAGTCGATGATGCCGAGGGTGCCGACGCCCGCCGCCGCGAGGTACATCAGCGCGGGCGAGCCCAGGCCCCCGGCGCCCACACACAGCACCTTGGCGTTCTTCAGCCGCTTCTGCCCCGCCATGCCCACATCGGGAATGATCAGGTGGCGCGAGTAGCGGCGCACTTCGTCGACGGTCAGCTCTGCGGCCGGCTCGACCAGCGGTGGCAACGACACTTTCTACGCTCCCGTTTCAGGGGGTCTTATCTCACAGTGAAACCTAGCTCGCCAGTGGGGCATTCCCCAATCGAGTCTCACCGATCAGACGGCGTGCTTCCGCCGCCACCACCTGCGGCATCTCCATCATCGCCACATGACCCGCCGTCGGGAGCAGCACGAGCCGCACCTGCCGGAAGGTCCGGTACGCCTTGCGCGCCATCGCCGGCCGCACCAGGCGGTCGTGCCGGCCATGGATGATCAGCGTCCGCGCCTGGATCCGGGCCGCCTGACGCCAGAGGTTCGCCTCGCCCCGGCGGAAATACTCGGCCACGATGCCCCGGGCCGAGCCGATCATGGCCTGGCCGGCGTGCGGGAGGTCGTCGCGCCTGCGGAGCTCCTCTATGGCGTCGCGCAGGCGTATGGGGTGCACGGAGTTCGCGTTGGCCCAGACCATGGAGAAGGAGGCGTTGACGCGGTGCTCGGCGGGGACCAGGCGGAGCCGGTCGGCCACCCACTCGCCCAGCAGGGGCACCGCGGCGGCGGCCACGCGGACCGGGCCGTACCTGGGGAGCAGGTCGGGCAGGGCCGGCGAGACGAGCGTGAGCGAGCGGACCAGGTCGGGGCGGTCGGCGGCGACCCTGACGGCGATCGCGCCGCCGAGCGAGTTGCCGAACAGGTGGGCCGGCCCCGTGTGCTCCAACAGGGTGATCACGGCCCTGGCGTGGCCAGCCACCGTGTAGTCGCCGTCGGCCGGCGCGGGCGAGAAGCCGGCGCCGGGCAGGTCGAGGGCGTGGCCGGTGACCAGGTCCTTGAGCTCGTTCATCAGGTCGGTCCAGTTGGTGGCCGATCCGGCCAGTCCGTGCACGAACACCGCCGGCTCCGCGGAGCCTGCGGGAGTGGACCGCACGTACACCGAGCCGATCATGCGTCCCGGCCAGTGCGGGATCGGCGCCGCCATGGTTCTCTCCCCCTGGGTCGTCCAACGTCCACTCAACGATAACCATCGCCTCTGCGGGGGGTCTGGATTCCGTACAGAACGGTTTTTACCCCACTAATCAGGACATCAGCGTGGTTACATCCCAAAATCTCCACAAGGGGTTACGCCATGCTCACAATCCGCATCGTCGCCGGCCTCGTGGCCGCGGCCCTGGCGAGTGGCGCTCTCGTCGTCACGGCCGGCGCGAGCCCGGCGGGCGCCGCCATCGTTCTCGAGCGGCCTGGCTGCAGGTACCGGGTGCAGCACATCAAGACGAGGCTGAACGTCCGGCTCACGCCGGGCGGGCGGATCGTGGACAAGCTGTATCCGGGGGATCGTACGTGGGGGAGCTGCAAGAAGTTCGGCAAGTGGCGCAGGATCCACGGGACCGAGGCGGACCGGCGGGGGTTCGCCTTCGCGTACTACCTGAAGAAGATCGGCCGGCGCTAGCCGGAACCATCGCGCCGCGGACCTCTGGCGGGCCACGGCGCTGTCGTGCCGCAACATCGGACATTTCTGGATTTTTCGGATCATAGATGCCTAAGCGATCTCTTGGCAGGGCAACAGAGTGGCAAAAGCTGCCGTATGTCGTTTATGACGGCCACGGACGGAAAGCATCCTTTCCAGTGCGACACCGAAAGTGATGCTTCCGACACTCACCGTATTGACGGCACAGGCCGGGAGCGGAGACCGCGCCGGAGAGCGCACCAAAGCGAACGACGCCTTTCCGGGGCGGCCTGATGCCTTCCCCGGAGAATGACCAGTGCCGTCCAGACCCGAATCAGCATTTCGCCGGGCTTTCGGACATTGGCGGGCGGGCGCCATTTCGGCGCGACCCCGGCATGCCATTCAGGCTTCGAAGCCTGCGCTATCAGCCATGCCCTGAATCCGTCACCGTTTCAGTGGACGGACGCTTTCGCACGCCCGTGCCGACTTCCATTTCCGGCACAATCGGACATATCGTGCCATTTCATGGGATAGATGTTTAATCCAAGCAATAAGATTCTTAATGCATAGCAAAATAGGGTGATTCCTGTTTGCCCGGCCGTCGCCCCGGAAATGACATTCACCGGATGACTCTTCAGCAGCCGTCCAAGACCTGTTTCAGGTACCAGGAAACGTCTCGAACGGGGCAATCCATCCTTTAGGGGGAAAACGCAATGCCCAAGCTCAAGAGTGTTATGGCAGGACTCGCCATCGGTACGGCTATGACCGGCTCCGTGGTCACCATGGGCACCACGCCCGCCGTCGCCACCCCGGTCACCTCTGGCACGTCCTTCGTCGAGGGCGACAACTGGGGTTGGGGCCACCACCACCACCGCCGTCACGGTCGCTGCGGTCGTAACCACCACGGCGGCGGCTGGGGCGGCTGGGGCGGCGGCGGCTGGGGCTGGGGCGGCCACCGCCGCGGCCACCACGGCAAGATCTGCATCGTCATCCGCAACCACAACCGCAACATCAACGGTCCGGAGCACGAGCACAACCGGACCTGGTGACGTGACCGTGTACTAAAGGCGAGGGGAGAGGGCTCGCCATCCATTGATGGACGCCGTCCGCGCTTTTAAGTGTGGATATCGACCGGAGGATTCGAGTTCTTGGGGGCGGCCCGTACTGGGGGGTGCGGATCGGGCCTGAGGTTCCTTCTCCTCGTCTTCACGGCAACCTTTATTGAGGGCTCCACTGGCATCTGGCCAGGGGGCCCTCATCGTGTTGTGCGGGGGTTGTGGCGGGGGTGGGGATG
>NZ_JBFAIM010000087.1:0-55953 GCF_040654715.1 Nonomuraea sp. NPDC050643
CGCGTGCTTGCGCACGTTGGCCAGCCGCCGCCCGCCGCCCGCCGCCCGCCGCGTCGCCGCTCCCGGCGCGTCGCCGCGTCAGGGGTAGGTGTGCGAAAGGACCGGAGAAAGCCGCAGGGCCGGCGCCGTGGCTTCGGGTCGTGTGGTGGTGACCGAAAGGTGGCGCCGGCCCCCGGCCGGTGATACGGGCTAGGCCAGATCGGGGCCCGGGGTGTCGACGCCCTGGTGGTCGCGGGCCGACGCCGTGCCGAAGGTGTCGCGCAGTTGCATCTCCTGATCGATCACCCCGGCGAGCCGTCGTACGCCTTCGCGGATGCGGTCGGGCTCGGGATAGCAGTAGGACAGCCGCATGTGCCGGGCCCCGCTGCCGTCGGAGAAGAACCCGGTCCCGGGGACGAACGCCACCCGCTCCGCCACCGCCCGCGGCAGGATCGCCTTCGAGTCGAGCCCCTCCGGCAGCGTCGCCCAGACGAAGAACCCGCCCGCAGGACGGGTCCACGTGACCTCCGGCGGCATGAGCGATTCGAGAGCGTCAAGGAGGGCGTCTCTGCGCTCA
The DNA here is from genome assembly GCF_040654715.1 of Nonomuraea sp. NPDC050643. NCBI lineage: Bacteria > Bacillati > Actinomycetota > Actinomycetes > Streptosporangiales > Streptosporangiaceae > Nonomuraea > Nonomuraea sp. NPDC050643. Next base: position 557 of record NZ_JBFAIM010000087.1, read on the forward strand.
CGGTAGAGCTCCCTGAACGTCTTGATCTGCTCCCGCCACGGCTGCGTGGTCAGGTATTGGCCCACGGCGAGCTGCGTGAACGAGGAGTGGGACAGCACCGCCGACTCCATCGCGAGCACGAGCTTGTCGCGGATGGCGTGCGGCGCCAGCGCCCACCCGACACGGAAGCCGGGGGCGAGCGTCTTGGAGAACGAGCCCAGGTAGACGACGCCGTCGGGGTTGTCGGCCCGCAGGGCGCGCATGGGCTCACCGTCGAAGCCGAGCAGCCCGTACGGGTTGTCCTCGATGATCAGGATCCCGGCCCGCTGGCAGATGTCGAGCACCTGCTGCCGGCGGGCGATGTTCAGCGTGACGCCGCCGGGGTTGTGGAAGGTCGGGATCGTGTAGAGGAACTTGATGGGCGCCCCGGCCGTCTCCAGCGCGTAAATGGTCTGCGCCAGCGATTCGGGCACAATGCCCTGATCGTCCATGGCGATGTGAACCACTTTGGCCTGGTAGGCGGCGAATGTCCCCAAGGCCCCCACGTACGAAGGGCCCTCGGCGAGCACCACGTCGCCCGGGTCGATGAAGATCCGGGTGATCAGGTCGAGCGCCTGCTGAGATCCGACGGTGACGACCACGTCGTTCGCCCCGGCATGAATCCCCTCCAGCCGCATGACCTCGCAGATCTGCTCGCGCAGATGCGGGTCACCCTGGCCGGAACCGTACTGCAGCGCGACGGGGCCGCGCCTGGTGACGAGATCGGAGACCAGCTCGCCGACCATGTCGAGGGGAAGAGCCGTGACGTACGGCATGCCGCCGGCGAGCGAGACCACCTCTGGCCTCGATGCGACGGCGAAAAGAGCTCGGATCTCGGAAGCGACCATCCCGGTAGCTCGTGCGGCGTACCGATCGACGTAAGCGTCGATGCGCGACCCTTGGGTCGCGGGTGTCTGACCGTGATCCAGCTCTTCTGTCACGGCCCACCTCCTAGGTGTCATATCGGACCGAAATACCAGATTACGCCAGCCGGACATGTCGTACGTGACCGGGCTCGACCGTCGTGGTGTCCGCTGGCGGCATCTTCCCTGAGCTACGATGCCACCTGTGGACGCGGTTTTCGCGCGCTTTTCCGGGTCAACGATAGGGGCCGTAGTTGTCGCGCCGGCTGGTCAACATAACCCTGGACAATCTTGAAGACCTACCGCGCCGCTGCCGGCGGTGCGTGTTCTGGGAGCTCGACCCCGTCAGCGGGGAGCGCGCGGTGCAGTCGGGCGACCCGGAGCTGGAGAAGGAAGCCTGGCTCTCCGGCACGCTGCTCGAATGGGGGAGCTGCGGGAAAATCGCCTACGTCGACGGGGTGCCCGCGGGGTTCGTGATCTACAGCCCGCCGCTCTACAGCCCTCGTTCGGTCGCCTTTCCCACCTCGCCGGTGAGCGCCGACGCGGTGCTGCTGATGACGGCGCACATCATTCCCGAGTTCTCCGGTGGCGGGCTGGGGCGGATGCTGATCCAGGGTGTGGCCAAAGACCTGACGCGGCGCGGCGTGAAGGCCATTGAAGCTTTCGGAGATTTGAAGTGGGAAGAGCCTAGTTGCGTAGTTCCGGCGGAATACTTGCTTTCTGTGGGTTTTAAGACCGTACGCCCGCATTTGAGATTTCCCCGGCTGCGACTCGAACTCAAGACCGCCGTCTCGTGGCGTGAGGACGTCGAGGTGGCCTTGGAGCGGCTTCTCGGCTCCATGAGTCCGGAACGCGCCCTACGTCCCGTCTGACGGCTCCTGAGAGCCTCGTACGCGAACGCCTGGGCGTGGCACGCCGCGACCGACATGCGAAAGCCCCCCGCGGAGGCGAGGGGCTTTCGACGGTCGGAGCACACCGCCCGGCAGGGCGGGCCACCTAGGGCGTCTTAGATGATGCCCTCGAGCTCGCGCAGCAGCATGGCCTTCGGCTTGGCGCCGATGATCTGCTTCACGACCTCGCCACCCTTGTAGACGTTCAGCGTCGGGATCTGGAGCACACCGTATTGGCGCGGAACCTCAGGGTTCTCGTCGATGTTCAGCTTGACGATCTCCAGCTTGTCGCCGTGCTCGTTGGCGATCTCCTGAAGGATGGGCGCGACCTGACGGCACGGACCGCACCACTCGGCCCAGAAATCGACCAGCACGGGCTTGTCGCTCTTGAGAACCTCGGCCTCGAAATTGGCGTCGGTGACAGCCTTCACGGTGCGCTCCTTACTTCTCGTTGTTGGCCAGCCAGCGCTCTGAGTCGAGCGAGGCCGCACAGCCGGTGCCGGCCGCGGTGATGGCCTGGCGGTAGATGTGGTCGACCACGTCACCCGCGGCGAACACGCCGTCGATGTTGGTCTCCGTGGTCGGGGAGGCCACCTTGACGTAACCGTTCTCGTCGAGGTCGATCTGCCCCTTGACCAGATCGGTGCGGGGATCGTGGCCGATCGCCAGGAACAGCGCGTCGGTCGCCAGCTCGCACTCCTCGCCGGTCTTGACGTTGCGCAGCTTGACGGCCTCGACCTTGCTGTCGCCGAGCACGTCGACGACCTCGGAGTCCCACATGAAGCGGATCTTCTCGTTGGCGAGCGCCCGCTCCTGCATGATCTTGCTGGCCCGCAGCGAGTCGCGGCGGTGCACCACCGTCACCATGCGCCCGAACCTGGTCAGGAACGTGGCCTCCTCCATCGCGGTGTCGCCGCCACCGACGACCACGATGTCCTTGTTGCGGAAGAAGAACCCGTCACACGTGGCACACCAGGACACGCCGCGGCCGGACAGCCGCTTCTCGTTCTCCAGGCCGAGCTCGCGGTAGCCGGAGCCCATGGCCAGGATGACGGACTTGGCGTAGTAGGTGTCGGTGTAGGTCTTGACGACCTTCGGGTTGGCCTCGAGATCGACCTCGATCACGTCGTCGGCCACCAGCTCGGCGCCGAACCGCTCGGCCTGCTTGCGCAAGTTGTCCATGAGGTCGGGGCCCATGATGCCGTCGGGGAACCCTGGGAAGTTCTCCACATCGGTGGTGTTCATGAGTGCGCCACCCGCGGTGACGGAGCCCTCGAAGACCAGCGGCTGAAGCTCGGCGCGCGCGGAGTAGACGGCCGCGGTGTAGCCAGCTGGGCCGGATCCAATGATGATCACGTTACGAACGTCGCTCAACGCTCCACGCCTTCCTCGTCTGCTGTTGCCACCGGCGACAACAGATCCTAGGCCGTCGTGATTCCCGCACTACCCAACAACGCTCAAGACAACGCTCAGGGCAACCGAAAGAGCCCGCCGAAGCGGGCTCTGACCACGATTTCGGTTACCAGCGGCCCAGTGCGGGCTTACGCAGGTTCTTGCAGTTGAACGGGTCGACGATGTCGATGCGCACCTTCTTGGCCGCCCGCTGCTTCCACGAGGCCACGATGAGGGCCTCCTGTCCGTTGTACTGGCCCTGGTCGACCGCGAAGACGTCGAGCTTGCTCCGGTTGGAGACCGCGGTCACGCACTTGGCGGCCTGGCCGGCGTCGTCGGAGTCGCTGTGCAGGGCGGGAGCCGGGCCGAGGAAGCTGCCCAGCCGCATCCGCAGCTCATGGTCGCTGTAGTTGTGGCCGCTGTCGGTCAGCGCGTAGGCCCTGGCCGCCTGCTTGGTCTTCTCCGGCTGGGTCGGCGACTGGGATTGCTCCGCCATCGGTGGAGCAGCGACACTGCTGCCGGTGTCACCGCCGCTTGCCACCAGCAGGTTGGTGGAGGCCACGGCCGTGCCGACCACGACGGCCGCCGCGGCGGCCGCGACCGCGGGCATCGCCCAGCGCCGCCGCCGTGAGGTCCTGCTCCTGGCGGGGACGATGGCGCCGTCGTCGGAGACCACGCCGAGGCGCACCGGCTCGGTAGCCTGCGCGAAGGCCGGCTCCGGAACGAAGGCCGGCTTCGGGACCTCGACCGGTCGCTCCCACGGCGCGTCCCGCATGAGCTCATCCCAGTCCGGTGTTTCCGCGAGGCCGACACCTCCGCCGCGCCTGGAGTCCGCCTCGGCGGCCAGGGCCTTGTCGATGCGCAGTGCGACACCCATCGGCATGGCCGGTGTTGGGGTCGCCGCGAGCACCTCGCGAACCGCCGCCAGGTCGGCCAGTAGCTCCCCGCAGGGGTCGCAGACCGCGAGATGCTCGCGTACCTGGCGTGCCTTGCCGACGTCCAGGAGACCCTCGGCCAACTCGGCCAGGATTTCCAGATCGTAGTGCGTATCACCCGTCACGAAGTTCTGCTCCCTTCGCGGATGAGACGCGATTGAGGTCTGTTCGGTTCCGCAGATGCGAAAGAATTGGGGCAAGTTTCGCGCGTCCCCGCGCACACCGGCTCTTCACGGTGCCGCTGGGCACCTGGAGCACCTGAGCTGCGTCTTCGACCGAGTAGCCCATCATGTCGACCAGCACCAGCGCCGCTCGCTGGTCGTTGGGCAGCAGTTTGAGAGCAGCCGAAACCTCCATTGACACTTCACGCTCGACCGTCTGGTCGGGCAGCGGGGTCTCGCGCTCGGCGGCCTCGATGAGCTCGTCGTCGGCGACGGGCCTGACGGACTTACGGCGCATCCTGTCGAGGCAGGCGTTGACCACGATGCGGTGCAGCCACGTCGTGACGGCGGCCTCGCCGCGGAACGTGGCGGCCTTGCGGTATGCGGAGACGAAGGCGTCCTGCACGGCGTCGGCGGCCTCGTCGGGGTCACCGAGCGTGCGCAGGGCGACCGCCCACATGCGGTCGCGGTGCCTTTTGACGATTTCACTGAAGGCGTGTGGATCCCCGTTGATGTGCGCGGTCAGCAGCTCGGCGTCTGTGACCGCCGGCCGCTCCGCTGCTGAAGGTGTCTCGGGTGGGGAGTTCACAAGAGAGTTTCCTGATTATGCCGATCCGGGAGAGTGCACCACTACCTCATAGATGGTGCCATGAAAAGTGCCTGCATCCGTCGGAACGCGTGTAAACCAGATCAAAACGTACTGACCCGTTGCCGCCTCACCGGGGGCAAGGGTGGTCTTACCTGCGGCGTTCTTCTTGGTCGCCACGGTCTTCAGGGAGCCGAGCTCGGGGGAGTCGCCCACCTTCAGCTCGACGGTGGCACCGGGTGCCTCCGACAGCGTAGCCACCACGTCGCTGATCTGCATGGACTTGCCCATGTCGAGCAGCAGGCCCACGCCGTCTTTGAGTCTGCCCAGGTCGGCGCTGGTGTAGGTTTCGGTCTTCCACAACGTGCTGGGCTTGCCGTCGATGGCCAGCTTCGCCATGTCGGTCTTCTCGTCGCCGTCGCCGAGCGGGTCGAAGCCCCGGGCCTTGTCCGGCTTGACCACCTGGGCCGCGGCCGGGGCGGAGGTCGAGGTGGTGGGGCCGGCGGTCGGGGTCTCGGACGCGGTCGGGCTGCCCAGGCTGCGCCCTATCGTCCACGCGCCGACGCCGACGGCGGCGATGACGAGCAGCACCACCAGCGTCATCAGGACCCGGTTGAGCGCGCTGCCGCCACCGCCGTGGTTGGCCGGGCGGCGCGGCGCGGGCGGCAGCGGGGGAGAGGTGCGCTGCGGGCGGTGCGCGATGTCCAGGCCCTCGGTGTGGGAGGCGGAGGCCACCGCGGGGGTCGAGGGGTAGGTGATCGGGATCGGCATGGGCTTGGCCACGTCGGCCAGCGCCTCGGCGACCTCGGACGGGCTCGTCAGCGCGCCCTGGCCCCTGCGGGACTCGGGCAGGCACGCCCGCACGGTGACCGCGTCGAGGTAGCCGGGGACGCCGGCGGTGACCTGGCGGGGTGTGCAGAAGTGGCCATCGTTCATGGGGGCCGCGGGCAGGCCGCCCTCTTCCTCGTCGCCCGGCCAGTGACCGGTCAGCCCGGCGTACAACAGCCGGCCCAGGCCCTCGGCGTCGTCGAGAGCGGGCTGGTCGGTGGTGAGCCCGTACATGGCGGCGTCCACGGCCACGCCGAGCACCTTGACCGTGCTGCCGGTCGTCCACACCAGGTGCGAGGGCTGCAGGCACAGATGGTAGAGCTGGGCCTCGTGAGCGTGGGCGAGGGCCTCGGCGGCCTCGGCCACCAGCCCGGCCGCGCGCTCGGGCTCCAGCGGCCCCGAGGCGAGCAGGTCGGTCAGCGTCTCGCCGGTGACCCACTCGCTGACGACATAGGCGGCCTTGTCGTCTTCCGCGGCGTCGAACACCTGCGTCAGGCGCGGGTCGGTCAGCCGGCTCGCGGCGCGGGCGGCCGTGACCACCTCGTGGACGCGGGGGAAACCGGGCGCGAAGGTGAGTACGGCCACGGGACGGGCCAGGATCTCGTCGATGGCCTTCCACAACGTGGCGCCTTCCGACTCGCTCACGCGGTCTTCCAGCCGGAAGCGCTCGGCGAGACGGGTGCCGGGTTCGACGGCCGACGTGCTGCTCACTGGCTCACTCCGCTAGGCCGATCGGACGTGCTCATAACTCGACTCACCTGCGTGGTGGTGTCCCACGAAGGCACGCTATGCCGGGTGGATCCGCCCACGCCCCTCCTGCTTCCATTCGCGCGTGTCGGGCTCAATGGTAGTGCCGAGTCGATTCCGCCCGCGTTCTTTACCGACCTACCCGCCTCGCGACCATCCCAACGATCGAGTTGACCTCCGGAATGCGCATTCTGTGGGCAACACCGAGATAGAGCAACATTCCCAGCCCGCCGCCGACGGCGAGCACGATCAGCGAGTTGAGGAACCCGAGGCCGCCGAACACCCCCGTGACGATCCACACCGCGGCCAGCGCGAGCACCGCCGTGGGCATGGCGGCCAGATACATCCTGGTCAACGCCATGCCGATGTCCCAGCCGCCGAGCCCTTGGACCCGGCGGCTGGCCAGCCACCAGGCCAGGACGGCGCCCAGCGCGTACGCGATCGCGTACGCCAGCGCCAGCCCCATCACCGCGTAGCGAGCCGGCAACGCCATGTAGAACAAGATCATGAGCACGGCGTTGACCACGGTCGTGCCCGCGCCGATGAAAACCGGCGTACGCGTGTCACCGAAGCTGTAGAAGACCCGCAGCAGGAGCTGGAACACCGCGAACGGCACCAGCGCGAGGCCGTAGACCTGCAGCACGTTGCCGATGTAGACGGCGTCGGCGACGCTGTTGGCGCCGTGGCCGTAGATGGGCACGGTGATCGCCGGGCCGAGCACCATGAGCAGCAGCGACACCGGCACCATGAGCGAGCAGACGAGCCGCACGCTCGACCCGAACTCACCGCGAACGTCGTTGAACCGCCCGTCGGACACGGCCCGGCTCATCCGCGGCAGCATGGCCGTGATCACCGAGACGCCGATGACGCCGTACGGAAGCTGGAAAAGCTGGAACGCCAGCGTGTACGCGCTGATCCCGTGCCCGTCGACCACGTTGCCCGCCGAGCTGGCCAGGTTGGTCGTCAGCAGGAAGCCGAGCTGGGTGACCACCACGTAGCCGATCGTCCAGACGCCGGCCTTGGCCATCTCGCCCAGCCGGGCGTTGCGCAGGTCGAAGCGGGGCACGAAGGTGAACCCGACCCGCCGCAGCGCCACGATCAGCACCGCCGCCTGGGCCACGATGCCGGCCGTGGTGCCGACGCCCAGCAGCGCCAGGTCGCCGGTGGTGACCGCGTCGACGTCGTTGCCCGAGCCGATCATGGCGTAGAGCACGAACACGCAGATGACGACCAGGTTGTTGAGCACCGGGGCCCACATGGGGGCGCCGTATCGGTCGCGGGTGTTGAGGATGGCCCCGGCCACCGCGCCCACGCCGAAGAAGGCGAGCTGCGGCAGGATGAAGCGGGCCAGCATGACCGCGACCTCGTACTTCGTGCTGCCCGCGTCCCAGTCGGTGTAGAGGTCGATCAGCAGCGGCGCGGCCAGCACGGCGGCCACCGCCACCACGAACAGCACCACCGTGGAGAGCGTCAGCAGCCGCTGCTCGTAGGCCCGGCCGCCGTCGGAGTCGTGCTGCTGGGCCCGGACGATCATCGGCACGATGACGCTGCTCAGCACGCCGAGGAGCAGCAGGTCGAGGATGCTGTAGGGGATCGCGTAGGCCGCGTTGTAGGCGTCGCCGAGGGCCGCCGTGCCGATGGCGTAGGCGAGCACCATCGTCCGCACGAACCCCGTGACCCTGGACACCATCGTGCCGGCCGCCATGATGGCGCCGGCCCGAAGCATGCGGCTCATACGGACTCACTCTCCCGGGACTTGGCGGCGCGTGCGAGCTTGCGCTCCGACCTGCGCCGCAGCACCCGCAGCACCACGGCGGCCAGCATCACGGTCAGCGCCGCGCCCACGATCACGAGGGCGATCCCGGTGTAGCCGGTGGTGCGGACCGTCAGCCGCTGCGGTTTGCCGTACGGCTGGCCGTCGGAGGTTCGGAGTTGTACGGTCACCGTCGCGTCACCGCTGACGTCGGGGGCGGCGTTCATCGGCACCTGGACCGTGCCGCTCTGCCCGCCGCCGATCTGCAACGGCTCCTTCTGCTCGAAGGTGACCTGCAACAACCCGGGGTTGTTCGACGTGACGTCGATGAAGAGCGAGATGGGCGTGCCCAGGGAGTTCTTCACGCTGATGGGCACGACGCCGTTGCTGCCCGCCAGGGTGCGCGGCCGGTCGGGACCGGCGCCGGTGATCTGGATCTCGTCGGTCCTCGCCGTGACGGCCGAGCCGACCAGCTTGGTCACCGCGCGGCCCGCCCGCGTGCCGTTGCGCCAGCCGGAGGAGGTCAGCCGCAGCACCGCCGCGTCGAAGCTCGACTGTGTCCGGCCCGTGATCAGGGCGGTGAGCTGGGCCTCCGACCAGGTCTCCTTGATCGGCGTCAGGTATTTGGCGCTCAGCTCTTCCTTGCGCTCCTGGTCGGAGTAGGTCAGGCCGGCCCGCGGGACCGACGCCTTGCTCGGCTTGATGGACTCCAGCGTGGTGAGCCGCAGCCACGGCAGCCGGTTCGCGGCCTTCATCAGCGCGGCGACGAGTGTCGGGTTCGGGTCCCAGCGCCGCGAGGGGGCGACGACCAGCGACCTGGGCGTGACCTGGCCGGGCTCCGTGGCGATCATCGCGGTCTCGGCGATGAAGCGCTGGGTGCTGAGCAGGACGGAGGTGGCCCCCGTCGGCTCGAACAGCCGGCTCAGCTCGGGGTCGGCGGTCAGCGCGGTGACCGGGCCCTTGACCGAGTCGAGCGTCGTGGCGGCGTCGGGCGTGGTCGTGGTGGGCGTCACCGGCGGCAGGTTCGTGGAGTTGAGCAGGACCCTGTTGACGTCGCTGACCGAGAGCAGGTCGAGCGCGTCGGCGTCGAGGACGCCCGCGGCCGGCCAGTTGATGTTGGTCTTCGCGTCGCGGTTGATCAGCGCCCTGGCCGTCTGCCCGCCCAGGTCGATCGCCCGCCTGGTCTGGGTGTCGAGCCCCTGGTGCGCGAGCGCGGCCACGTCGGGATCGGCGTAGGGGGTCGCGACCACCGGAGAGCTGGCCAGCGCGGTGCGCATGCTCGTCAGCCACTGCGCCGCCTCGGCGTTGGCCGGCTTCTTCTGCTCGCCGTCCTTCGTCCTGACCTTGTATCCGCCGGTGGCCATCTTCTGCAGGTCGTCGAGCAGCGCGGGGTCGACGACCCAGGTGACGCTGCTGGGCGCCGTCCGCGCGAGACCGGCCAGGTCGGCCAGGCGGCCCTTACCGGTGAGCGACTGGCTCAGCTTGTCGTCCACGAACAGGTCGTCGGTGGCCCGGTGTGGCTGGTCGATGACGGGCACCGCGATGGCCAGCCTGTTGACCGGCGGCTTCGGCACCGAGGGCGGCGCGTACGTCAGGTAGGTGCGCTGCGAGTGCATGGACACGCCGTTGGGCGCCACGTCCACGGCGATCGGGTAGACCCCGAACGAGCGATAGCCGAGCTGCACCGGGGTCGCGGTGAACTCCCAGCGCTCCGAGGAGCCGGCGGCCACGAGCGGGAGCACCATCGAGGAGTTCGACGAGACGCTGCGCGGCAGGGTCGCCTGGTTCTGGTCGGTCTGGAAGGCGGCCATGGTGGCGCGGTCGGTGAACGGCTGCGCGTCGTAGCGCAGGCGGATGTACACGTTGGACAGCGGCGTGCCCGTGTCGTTGCGGATCGTCCCGGTGAACTTGATCACGTCGGTCAGGCTCTTCGGCACGTCCGGGGTGATCGAGGTGATCGACACGGAGATGGTCTGCCGGCGTGCCTCGGCCGCGGCCGTCTTCGGCTTCACGGCAGCCGCGCTCGGCGCCGCCGCCACCATCGGGGCGAGCAACGCGGCGGACAGCGTGGCGAGCAGCGTGGCCTTACGGATCACGCGGATGCCCGAGCTGGTCTACGACGACGCACGCCCGCAATGGTACGGGTTCAGTGCCGTCGCGCGACCGCCGCACGAGTTCCTTTGGGCCGCGGCCCCCGTAGGTCCACCATCTTGCCTGGCAGAAGAGTCAGCAGGTCGAGGGCGCGCAGGGACAGTGCCGTATGGCGTTCGCCGGTGGCGGTGAAGATCGGTTCGTTGTCCGCGGAGAGACGGTCGTCGATGAACATCGGCATCGACTCGGGCAGCAGCAGCGGGCACACCAGCCCGTCCGCGTAGTCGGTGATCGCGTTGACCACGTGGGCGGGGGCGGGACGCACCTGCCGCGCGCCGAGCAGCCCGCCGACGGCTCCCGGCCGGGGCGGTGCGGAGACGGGGGCGGTGACGCCGACGACGGCCTCGCGCCCGACCCTGGTGGTGACCTCGAGCACGGTGACCACGAGGCAGCGCCCGGGCGCCGCGGAGACCGTCTCAGGCAGCTCTTCCGCGCATGTCATGGGGCGCGGAAGGCGTACGATCTCATGATGGACCTGGTGTGCGAGGAGCCAGCGGTGGATCGCGAGGGCGTCCTTCATATAGTCCTCCTTGCCTCGTTCCATGGCCCCCGACGGTCTCTTGACCGACGGTAACCCGGACCGGGTGTGGCTCGGGGGATATGTTCCGCAACCAGAAGGACCGACGTAGTTTGTCCGACTCAACTTTGACCGAAAGCCAGCAGCGGGCCATGAACGATTTGTTCCGCAAGATCGCTCCGGTGGCCGACGAGCTCGGCCGCCTGTTCGCCGCGCAGGGGCACGAGCTGGCCCTCGTCGGCGGCCCCGTACGCGACCTCCTGCTCGGCCGCATCGGCAATGACCTCGACCTGACCACCGACGCCCACCCCGAGAGGGTGCTCGAGATCGTCAGGGACTGGGCCGACTCCGTGTGGACGATCGGCATCGACTTCGGCACGGTGGGGCTGCGCAAGGGCAGCCATCTGATCGAGATCACGACGTACCGCAGCGAGTCCTACGACCCCAAGTCGCGCAAGCCCGAGGTCATGTACGGCGAGACGCTCGAGGCCGACCTCGAGCGGCGTGACTTCGCGGTCAACGCGATGGCGGTCCGCCTGCCCGGCCACGAGTTCGTCGACCCGTACGGCGGCCTGAGCGACCTGGCCGCCAAGTCGCTGCGCACGCCCGGCACCACCGAGCGCTCCTTCGACGACGACCCGCTGCGTATGCTGCGGGCCGCCAGGTTCGCCTCGCAGCTCGGCTTCTCCGTGGACGAGCAGGCGCTGGCGGCGATGACGGCGATGGCCGAGCGCATCGAGATCGTCTCCGCCGAGCGCATCCGCGACGAGCTCGACAAGCTCGTCTGCGGCGCCAACCCGCGTGAGGGGCTGCGGCTGCTGGTCGAGACGGGCCTGGCCGGGCACGTGCTGCCCGAGCTGCCCAAGCTGCGCCTGGAGATCGACGAGCACCACCGGCACAAGGACGTCTACGAGCACTCGCTGACCGTGCTCGACCAGGCCATCGCGCAGGAGGAGGACGGCAAGCCCGACCGGATCCTGCGCTGGGCGGCGCTCCTGCACGACATCGGCAAGCCCAAGACGCGCCGCCACGAGGCCGGCGGGCGGGTGTCGTTCCACCACCACGAGGTGGTCGGCGCCCAGATGACCAAGAAGCGCATGACCGAGCTGAAGTTCCCCAAAGACGTGGTGGGCGACGTCTCGCGGCTGGTGGAGCTGCACCTGCGCTTCCACGGCTACGGCACGGGGGAGTGGACCGACAGCGCGGTGCGCCGCTACGTGCGCGACGCCGGGCACCTGCTCGACCGGCTGCACAAGCTGACCAGGGCCGACTGCACCACGCGCAACAAGCGCAAGGCGGCGGCGCTGTCGCGGACCTACGACCAGCTCGAGGAGCGCATCGCCAAGCTCGCCGACGAGGAGGAGCTGGCCAAGATCCGTCCCGAGCTCGACGGCAACGAGATCCAGCGGGTGCTCGGGGTGGGGCCCGGGCCGGTGGTGGGGCAGGCGTACAAGTTCCTGCTCGAGCTCAGGCTCGACAAGGGCATGATCGGCACCGACGCGGCCACCGAGGCGCTGCTGGAGTGGGCCCGGTCAAACGACCTTGGCGCGTGACGACGTGGTGATCATCCGGTAGGCGAGCGCCGCCACGGGGTAGCCGACCGCGATGATCACGACGGCCGCGTAGGACTTGCCGTTGGAGGGCAGGATGACCGCCGACAGGGCCGCGGCGAGCACGTACATGCCGTTGAAGAGCATGTCGTAGATGGAGAACGCGCGGCCCAGATAGATGTCCTCCACGTCGCGCTGGACGGTGGTGTCGGCGCAGATCTTGACGCTCTGCCCGGCCACGCCCAGCACGAACCCGGCCACCGGCAGCCCCCACTCCTGGAACGGCAGCACCAGCGCCGCCGACAGCACGCCGGCCACCGACAGCGCGATCGGCACCCAGCGCTCGATCGTGAACCGCTCGGTGGCGTAGGGGGTGATGATCACCGCGAGGAAGTAGCCGACGCCGGAGGTGGCCAGCACCAGGGTGATCCCGCGCAGGGCGGCCTCGGGATCGCCGTCGGTGAAGTAGTAGCGGTAGAGGATGATGCCGAGCGCGGTGGCCATGCCGTAGAAGAAGCGGTGGGCGGCCATCGCGCCCATGGTGGCGGCGGCCGTGCGGTGGCGTACGAGGTGTTTGGCGCCGTCGACCAGGCCGACGAGCACGTTGCGCACGGCCTGGCGCGCCTGCGGCCGCTCGGGGTCGAACCAGGGGCCGAGCAGCCGCCGGTCCATCGTCCGCGCGACCAGCGCGCTCAGCCCGAACACCACGCCCGAGGTGACCAGGAGCAGCGCGACGCCGAAGTCGTCACCGCCGAGGACCTCGCGCAGCACGAACCCCACGCCCGCGCCCACGAACGTCACCACGGTCCCTGAGGTGGGCGTGACCGCGTTGGCCGCCATCAGCCGGTCCGCGGGCACCACGTGCGGCAGCGAGGCGCCGAGCGCGGCCAGGAAGAACCGGTTGACCCCGAGCACGGCGAGCGCCGCACCGTAGAACACCGGATCGGGCACATTGGCCGCGACGAGAGCCGCGGCCACCAGCAGCAGCGCGCCGCGCACGATCGGCGCCACCATCAGGATCTGCCGTCGTGACCAGCGGTCGATGAACACGCCCACGAACGGCCCGAGCACGCTGTAGGGGAGCAGGAGCACGGCCAGCCCGGTGGCCACGCCGAGGGCGGTCGTCTGGTTCTCGGGACTGAAGAAGGCGAATCCGGCCACTCCGAACTGGAAGATCCCATCGGAGAACTGGGAGATCAGCCGGGTGCCGAACAGCCGTCTGAAGTCCCTGCCTCGCAGGACCACGCGGAGATCGGCGACAAAAGACACGCCGCCAGCCTAGCCCCGCACCCGTCCCCTAAGATGCGTCAGAGGTTGGTGCAGCAGGTGGGCAACGGGTTCCGAGCGGTCGTCATGATCTCGTACGCTTCATAGCGTGACGACTGAGGAACACGTTGTGCTGGTCGACGACGACGGCCACGCGCTCGGCACCGCACCCAAGTCGTTGGTGCACGGCCGGGAGACCCCTCTTCATCTGGCGTTCTCCAGCTACGTCTTCGATCGCGAAGGCCGCGTGCTGCTCACGAGGCGGGCAGACCACAAGATCACCTGGCCCGGGGTGTGGACCAACAGCTGCTGCGGCCACCCGCTGCCGGGCGAGCCGCTCGACCGGGCGGTCGTGCGCCGGCTCTCCTACGAGCTCGGGCTCACGGTGGCGGGCGCCGACCTCATGCTGCCCACCTTCGCCTACCGCGCCGTCATGGCCAACGGCATCGTCGAGCACGAGCTCTGCCCGGTATACCGCGTCACGGTCGACTCTCCCGTCGCGCCGAACCCCGACGAGGTGGGGCAGACGTGGTGGATGCCGTGGAAGGAGTTCACCGAGGGGGTGCAGAACGGCATTCTGGCGATCTCGCCGTGGTGCAGGGAGCAGGTGCCCCTGCTGATGGAGCTCGGCTCCGACCCCCTGACCTGGCAGCCGGCCTCCCCGGCCGCCCTGCCCCCGGCGGCCCGCCTCTAGCCGGGCGGGCGCCGCCGGGAGCCGGCCGGTGGGCTCAGCGCTCGACTTCGCCCCGGATGAACTTCTCGACGTGGTCGCGGGCCTCGTCGTCGGAGAACTGCTTCGGCGGCGACTTCATGAAGTACGACGACGCCGACAGGATCGGCCCTCCGATCCCGCGGTCGAGGGCGATCTTGGCGGCCCGTACGGCGTCGATGATGATGCCCGCCGAGTTGGGCGAGTCCCAAACCTCGAGCTTGTACTCGAGGGTCAACGGAGTGTCACCGAACGAGCGCCCTTCCAGGCGCACGAACGCCAGCTTGCGGTCGTCCAGCCACGGCACGTGGTCGGACGGCCCGATGTGCACGTCGGCCTTGGCCATCTCGTGCGGGATCTGCGAGGTGACCGACTGCGTCTTGGAGATCTTCTTGGACTGGAGCCGGGTGCGCTCCAGCATGTTCATGAAGTCCATGTTGCCGCCGACGTTGAGCTGGTACGTGCGCAGCAGCTCCACCCCGCGGTCCTCGAACAGCTTGGCCATCACCCGGTGCGTGATCGTCGCGCCGACCTGCGACTTGATGTCGTCACCGACGATCGGCACCCCGGCCTGGGCGAACTTCTCCGCCCACACCGGGTCGGAGGCGATGAAGACCGGCAGCGCGTTGACGAAGGCGACCTTGGCGTCCAGGGCGCACTGCGCGTAGAAGCGGTCGGCCTCCTCCGAGCCCACGGGCAGGTACGACACCAGGACGTCGACCCGGCTGTCACGGAGCACCTGGACCACATCGACGGGCGTCTCGTCGGACTCCTCGATGATCTCTCGGTAGTACTCACCCAGGCCGTCGAAGGTGTGACCGCGCTGGACCGTCACTCCCGTCGGCGGCACGTCGCAGATCTTGATCGTGTTGTTCTCGCTGGCGACGATCGCCTCGGACAGATCACGACCGACCTTCTTGGCGTCCACGTCGAAGGCCGCGACGAACTCGACGTCGCCGACGTGGTAGTCGCCGAACTTCACGTGCATCAGGCCGGGCACCCGTGTGTCCGGGTCGGCGTCTTTGTAGTAGTGAACGCCCTGGACCAGCGACGACGCGCAGTTGCCGACACCGACAATGGCCACGCGAACCGAACCCATCGCACTCGCTCCCTTACTCATCATTTGACGTGCTATCTCTTTCGGGCCTCTCCTCTGACGAGGCCCGACGCTCTGTTGCGATCAGCTCGTTGAGCCAGCGCACCTCGCGCTCGACGGATTCGAGCCCGTGTCGCTGCAGCTCGAGCGTGTAGCTGTCGAGACGCTCCCTGGTGCGCGCGAGCGCGGTGCGCACCGCGTCGAGCCGCTCCTCCAGCCGGCTGCGGCGGCCTTCGAGGATGCGCAGGCGCACCTCTGCCTCGGTGTGGCGGAAGAAGGCGAAGTGCACACCGAAGCTTTCGTCCTCCCAAGCGGAGGGGCCGGCCTGCGTGAGCATGTCCTGCAGCCGTTCCTTGCCCTCCGCGGTCAGTTTGTAGACGATCTTCGACCTGCCGCCGACGATCGCGGCCGGGGCGGGCTGCTCCTCCGCTATGAGGCCCTGACCCAGCAGTGAGCGCAGGCAGGGGTACAGCGATCCATAGGAGAACGCACGGAACATCCCCAGCAGGGCGTTGAGCCGTTTGCGCAGCTCATAGCCGTGTAGCGGTGTCTCGTGCAGCGAGCCGAGCACGGCAAGTTCCAGGACCCTGCCCTGTCCGCTGGCCACGGGAACCGTCCCCTCTCGCGTCGATGTATCGAGCCGATACATCACGAGGATACCCTCCGAGTGCCATATGCCTGCAATCTGTGAATCTGCCAAGCCGTTGGGATGAACCCGCGAAACGCCGTAGTCTGGCGCTCATGTGGTCGCAGCGAAGGGTGGTGGATTACGGCCTCGCGAAAAGGGCGGTGGTCCGCTCCCTGCGTGCCGGGCGGGCATCGCGCGGTGAAGTCTGCGACGCACAGCCCTACCTCCTTCGCGCGGCGCGCCACTTCGGCGAGCCGACCGAACGCCTCTGCCCGGTCTGCGAAAAGGAGAACGTCACCAACGTGACCTATGTCTACGGCGACGCCCTCGGGCGGCAGGCCGGTCAGGCGAAGGTCATGTCAGAACTCGTCGCCATGGCCCATGATTACGATGAGTTCCGGGTGTACGTTGTCGAGGTCTGCCAAGGTTGTTCCTGGAATCACCTGACGGTTTCGTACGTGCTCGGGAACGGACCGCCTGACCTCGTCGGCCACGCGTGAAGAACTGAGGGCGGCGAGAAACCTCACGCCCAACCGCCGTTTTTGTTTCCGACGACGTTGTGAGGACGTGTGAGTAACAGCATGAATGAGGGGACGCCTCGCCAGGGAAGGCGGCGCCGTTCCAGCTCATCCCGTTCTGTGCCCCAAGGTTCTCCTCCCCAAACCGGCGAATCGACCTGGGGAGCGGCGCAGCCGCCGCGTCGTGCGGAAGCCGCGTATGAGCAGACGGGCGCCATGGCCGCGCAGCCTTATGACGAGCCGCCCAGGCGCGGGGCGCCGCCTCCCGGTTACGGTGAGCAACCGCCCGGCCGTGGTGAGCAGCAGCAACAGCCGCCGCGCTCGCGCGCCCGCCAGGACCCGCGCACGGTGAGCGGCCAGGAGACGATCGTCAGTGACGCGCCGCGGCGCTCGCGCCGACGGGGTCAGGGCGAGCCGCCCGAGCCTCCGGGCCCGCCGACGAAGAAGGGCGGCGGCGGCCGGGGCGGCTGGCGCAGGTTCGTGCCGAGCTGGAAGATCGTCGTGGCCGGCACCGTGGTGCTCGCCGCCGGCCTCTTCGGCATGATCATGGTCGCGTATGCCAACACCCCGGTGCCGAAAGACGTCCAGGGCGAGGCCACGGCGCAGCAGAGCACCATCTACTACCGAGACGGCAAGAG
Organism: Nonomuraea sp. NPDC050643; assembly: GCF_040654715.1. NCBI lineage: Bacteria > Bacillati > Actinomycetota > Actinomycetes > Streptosporangiales > Streptosporangiaceae > Nonomuraea > Nonomuraea sp. NPDC050643. The sequence goes on from NZ_JBFAIM010000087.1 coordinate 17,803, forward strand.
AGAGATCGCCAAGCTCGGCTTCAAGCGCGAGATCGTCCCGATCGAGAAGATGGCGCAGAGCGTCAAGGACGCCGCGGTGGCCATCGAGAACAAGACGTTCTACGAGGACTCCGGCATCTCCATCTCCGCCATGTTCCGATCGGTGTACATGACGGCGACGGGGCAGCAGCTCCAGGGCGCCTCGACGATCACCCAGCAGATGGCCCGTAACTACTACGACGGCCTCAGCCAGGAAGTGTCCATCAAGCGCAAGGTCATGGAGATCTTCGTCGCGGTCAAGCTCGACGACGAGCTGACCAAGGACGAGATCCTGGCCAACTACCTCAACACCATCAACTTCGGCCGCGCCTACGGCGTCGAGGCCGCCGCGAAGGCGTACTTCGGCAAGGACGCCACCGCCGCCAAGCTGACCCCCGAGCAGGGGGCCTACCTGGCCGCGCGCATCCAGCAGCCGAACTGGGACCACAACTCCCCTGAGCTCCAGGCCCGTTTCAAGACCGTCGTCCAGTACATGGCCGAGCAGTGGCCCGACCGCTACGGCTCGCTGCCGCAGACCGCCAAGTTCCCCCAGACGCAGAAGAGCAGCGGCCCCAACGAGATGGCCGGCATCAGGGGCTACATGGTCAGGGAGGTCCTGAACGAGCTCGAGAGCCGCGGCCTCACCGAGGAGAAGATCAAGAGCGGCGGCTACGACATCATCTCGACCTTCGACCGGAGGTTGATGAAGGCCGCCCAGACCGCGGTGAAGGAGACGCGCAAGGCGTTCAACATGTCCACCGAATACCACGCGGGCCTGGCCGCGGTGGACCCGAAGCACGGGCGCGTGCTGGCCTTCTACGGTGGTGACAACTACCTCACCGACCCGTGGAACGAGCCCTTCCAGTCGACCAAGCAGGCCGCCTCCGCCTTCAAGCCGTACGTGCTGGCCGCCTGGCTGCAGGCCGGCTACTCGCTCAAGAGCTTCGTGCCCGGCAACCAGACGGTCCCGAAGGTGCTTCCCGGCCAGCAGCCGGGCGGCATCAAGAACAGCCACAACGTCGGCGCGGCCGTCGACGTGGTCAAGGCCACGGCGCAGTCGGTCAACACGGCGTACGTCTCGATGGCGTTCGCGCTGCCGAACCAGCTCGACGACGTCAAGAACCTCGTCAAGGCCGCCGGCTTCAACGAGAAGCGCATGGACGACGACGTCAGCGTGCACCACTACCAGTTCGCCATCGGCAGCGCCCTGGTGACGCCCGTGGAGCAGGCCGCCGGTTACGCGATCTTCGCCAACGGCGGGAAATACGTCCGCTACCACGTCGTCAAGGAAGTCAAGCTCAAGAAGCAGGTCGTCTACGGCGAGCAGGCGAGCCCCAAGCCGGTCATCGACCCGGGCGTGGCCGCCGACGCCACCGTCGCCATGGAAGCGGTCCTGACGAACGGCACCGCGCAGGGCAAGGGCCTGGGCAACAGGCCGGCCGCCGGCAAGACCGGGACGAACAACGACGAGAAGGAAGCCTGGTTCGTCGGCTACACGCCGCAGATCTCCACGGCCGTCGGGTTCTACCGCGAGGAGTGCAGGACCAAGACCGGCAAGGTCGTCCCGCCCCAGCACTCCAACTGCCCCGTCTTCCGCAAGGGCAGCAAGAAGTACACCTGGGACAACCCCTACACCAAGCCCTTCGAGGTGTCCCTGAACTTCGAGGGCGCGGGCCCGCCCACGATCGCCTGGCAGAAGTTCATGACGCTCGCCCACCAGGGGCTGCCGGTCGAGGAGTTCCCGGACCGGGCCGAGGTCGGCGTGCCGGAGAACATCGTGCCGAGCCCGACGCCCACTCCGACGCCGACGCCGGAAGCGGAGGAGAACCCGTTCGACGACGAGAACCCGTTCGACCAGGGCAACGAGGACGACTGCCTCATCGGCTGCGGTGACGACACCAACCCCGACGAGGACGTGACGATCGACGACGGCAGCGGGGAGCCCGGTCCGCAGACGACGGCCGACGACGCGGGCGTCGCGGGTGGCGGGTCGGCGCCTGATCCGAGATATCGCCGGCCTGACTCGATCATGACCAGGCCAGAGGACCAGTGACGAGCACGGAGGCACGCGCGCCCTGGGCGATGCGTGCCGTCCCGTACCTTCCTCTGGGGCTGATCGCGGCCCTGGGGGCCACCCTTGCCTACGTGGTGCGGCTGCCCTGCCGTACCGGAGGGTGGAACGACCAGGTCACGACGTACACGAACTTCTGTTACACCGACATCTACCCCCTCTACTTCGACCGGGAGCTGGCCACCCAGAACCCCTACTTCGCCGCCGTGCCGTTCGACAAGCAGGTCGAATACCCGGTCGTGCTGGGCGAGGTCATGCAGGTGTTCAGCTGGCTGGCGCGGTGGCTGGAGGTCGACAAGGTCGCGCAGGCGGTCCGGTTCTACGACCTGACCGTGATCCTGCTCGGCGTCAGCCTGGTGGTCGGCGTGCTGCTGATGGCCGCGGTCATCGGGCCCACCCGGCCGTGGGACGCCCTCTGGTACGCCGTCGCGCCGGCGGTGATCCTGGCCGCCTACATCAACTGGGACCTGGTGGCGGGCGCCCTGTCCATGGGCATGCTGCTGGCCTGGAAGCGCCGCAGGCTGGTGCCGGCCGGGGTGTTGCTGGGGCTGGCGATCGCGACCAAGTTCTATCCGCTGATGTTCGTGGGCGCGTTGTTCCTGCTGACGCTGCGCACCTGGCAGTGGCGGCCGTTCCTGATCACCATGGCGTCGGCCGCGGGCGCGTGGATCGCGGTCAACGCGCCGTTCATGATCTTCGCGTGGGACGGCTGGCGCCGCTTCTACGTCTTCTCCCAGGAGCGCGGGGTCGACTGGGGCTCGCCGTGGCTGTTCTTCCAGCGCAAGGAATGGGCGGTGGTGGGCGAGCTCGACGTGAGCACGCTCGGCATGGTGTCGCTGGGCGTCATGTGCCTGGGGATCGCCGTGCTCACGCTGGCCGCGCCGCGCCGGCCCAGGCTGGCGCAGATCTGCTTCCTGGCGCTGGCCGCCTTCATGATGACGAACAAGGTGTGGTCGCCGCAGTTCGTGCTCTGGCTGGTGCCGTTCGCCGTGCTGGCCCGGCCCAACTGGAAGCCGCTGGCGCTGTGGCAGCTCGCCGAGGTCTGGTACTTCGCCGCGATCTGGCTCTACCTGCTCTCCCAGCCGCCGCTGCAGCGGGAGGACCTGGGCATCGGCGACGACACCTACTTCACCGCGGTCTGGGGCCGTGTCATCACGATCGGCATCATGATGGCGTTCGTCGTACGCGACATCCTGCGCCCCGACAAGGACGTGATCCGGCGCGCCGGCATCGACGACCAGGCAGGCGGGGTGTTCGAGGACGCCCCTGACCGGTTCACGCTTTCTTCTCTCGCACGATGATCACACGCTCGGCCGGCCGGGACGCGCTGCTGCTCTGGTTCGGCTCGCGGGCCGGGCTGCTGATCGCCACGCTGTTCGGGGTCGCGCTGGGCGAATACCTCAACAAGTGGCACAAGTGGGACGCCACGCTGTTCGTCACGATCGCCCGGTACGGCTACGACGGCGAGCCCGGCAGGCCGCCGGACGACGGTCTGCCGGCGTTCTTCCCCGGGCTGCCGGCGGTGCTGCGCATGGTGCACGTCGTGATCCCGGACTGGACGGCGGCCGGGCTGCTGATCTCGCTGGTGTCCGGGGCGGTGGCCATGGTGGCGCTGGCCCGGCTCGCCGAGCTCGAAGGCATCGACGGCTGGATGGCCGTGCTGGCGCTGCTGCTCTTCCCGACGGCGGTCTTCCTGGTCGCGGGCTACAGCGAGTCGCTCTTCCTGGCGTTCGCGATCCCGGCGTGGCTGGCGGCCCGGCGGGGACAGTGGTCGGCGGCGGCCTTCCTGGCCGCGGGGGCGTCCTGTGTGCGGATCACGGGGCTGTTCCTGGCGATCGCGCTGGTGGTGGAGTTCGTGGCGAGCAGGGAGTCGCCGCGGCAGGCGGGGTGGCTGGTGGTGCCGTTCGCGCCGCTGGTGGCGTACTCGTACTACCACTACAGCAGGTCGGGCGACTGGCTGGCGTGGAAGCACGCGCAGGAGGCGGGCTGGGGGCGGGACTTCGCGTGGCCGTGGGAGGCGCTGCGGACGACCTGGGACCAGGCCATGGGCTCCGGCGACTTCGCGGTGGCCTTCCGCATGGAGATCGCCGGGGCCGCGGTGGCCATGGCCGGGCTGGTGTGGCTGCTCCTGCTGCGCAGGTGGAGCGAGGCCGTCTACGTGGGCACGCAGGCGGCGGCGCTCATGACGTCGGCGTACTACCTGTCGATCCCGCGCATGCTGGTGCTGTGGTTTCCGCTGTGGATCCTGATCGCCCGGGTCGCGACGAGGAGGGCCTGGGTGATCGCCCTCTATGCGCTGATCTCCGGGCCGCTCATGATAGGCAACGCCGGCCGGTTCCTCAGTGGCGCGTGGGCGGGCTGACCTCTATACCCGCTTTCTCGTCTCGGTAATCCAGGGAAGTTATCCACAGGCTGTGTGTATTCGCTAGAGGTTCTTCCTCAGGAACGCGATGTCGTCCGCCTGGCCCTCGGCGGGGGTCTCCACCACGATCGGCGCGCCGGCCGCGCGGCAGACCGCGAGGATCAGCTCGGGATCGATCGTGCCCTGGCCGAGGTTGGCGTGCCGGTCGGCGCCCGAGTCGAAGTCGTCGCGCGAGTCGTTGCAGTGGACGAGGTCGATGCGGCCGGTGATGGCCTTGACCCGCTCGACCAGGTCGACCAGCTCCTCGCCGCCGGCGTGGGCGTGGCAGGTGTCGAGGCAGAAGCCCACGTCGAACCCGTCGAGGGCGTCCCAGAGGCGGGCGATGCGCTCCAGCCTGCGCGCCATCGCGTTGCCGCCGCCCGCGGTGTTCTCGATCAGCACGGGGATGGGGCACTCCATGCGCTCGAACACCTTGCGCCAGTTGTCGAACCCGGCCTGTGGATCGTCGTTCTTGTTGAGGTGGCCGCCGTGCACGACCAGGCCCTTGGCGCCGAGCCCCGCGGCCGCCTTCAGATGCTGCTCCAGCAGTTTGCGGCTGGGGATCCTGATGCGGTTGTTGGTGGTCGCCACGTTGATCAGATAGGGGGCGTGGATGTAGACGTCGACCCCCTCGACCGGGTTGGGGGGAAGCACGGGCTTGTCATAGCCCTGAGGGTCGCCGAGGAAGAACTGCACCACCTCGGCTCCCACCGCCTCGGCGTGAGCGGCGGGATCGTCCTGGTGCACGTGGGCTCCGATGCGCATGCCCCCGAGACTACGCCGGAGCGGGGAGCCCGGGGGCGAGAGCGGTGGCTCGCGCGGCCTGGTAGAGGTCTCACCGGGACCGGGTTTCGGACGGGCGTACCAGGGCAGTCGGGAGGCACCCCCTACCCGAGGAGAAAACACTATGAGCCGCTGGCGCTTACGAGCGCTGATCGTCTTGGTCTACGTCGTCATCGGCATCTACGTCGCCTGGGTGTACGACTACATCACGCCGGGGCTGCTGAAGGATCTCGCCGAAGCCTTGCTCGCCGTCTTCCTCTGGTTCCTGGTCCTGCTCGGCATCGACCTGAACATCGGGTGAACGACATATCGCGCGGCCCCGGGACGAACCCGGGGCCGTCGCTCATGCGTGGGGCAGGAAACCGCCGTGAGCGATGCCCAGCGCGGCCCCCACGAACGAGGCCACGAGCCCGATGACGTTGAGTGAGCGCTGCGGTGTGGTCGCCGAGATGTATTGAGAGTAGAGACCGACCCCGAAGCCGAGCGTGCCGACCCACGCGGAGATCGCGTGCGCGGCGGGCCAGAACGTGGAGACGAACGCCACGATGCCGAGCGCCAGGGTGGCGACGGCGAGGACGTTTTCCATCGGGTGCGGACGTCCGTCCGTGTTGAGCGTGAGCCTGAACCGCTCCCTCTCGGAGGGCTGGAGCACATGTGGCAAAGCCACCACCCCCTTGTTTTCCTACAGGCCTTCCCACCTACTCGCGGCTGGTAACCTTGGGCACGCTGCGTTGTGATGGGTGATCCATCGCCCCGGGGTGCCGAAATGGGCCGCCTGGGGGCAAACGTCAGCGTCCTCCTGTCACGGCAGAGTGTCGTGACCGCAAGAGTCCAGAGGAGGTTGGAGTCCCGCATGCGTCGTTACGAAGTAATGGTCATTCTGGACCCTTCGCTCGATGAGCGCACTGTCGCGCCGTCCCTCGACCAGTTCCTCACCGTGGTCCGCAATGACGGCGGCACCGTGGAGAAGGTCGACGTCTGGGGCCGTCGCCGTCTCGCCTACGACATCGACAAGAAGTCGGAAGGCATCTACGCCGTCGTCGACCTGTCCGCGGAGCCCGCGACGGTCAAGGAGCTCGACCGGCAGATGAACCTCAACGAGGGCATTCTGCGTACGAAGGTCCTGCGTCCGGACGTGCACTAACCCCGGGTCGTCAACCCCGGCTTTTGTCGGGGCCGCCCCGTACATTGAGCCGTAACCCAAGCGAAGGCGTGCAGGAAGGCGAGCGCTAGCCATGGCAGCAGGCGACACCGTAATCACCATCGTCGGCAACCTTGTCGACGACCCGGAGCTGCGCTTCACCCCGACGGGGCAAGCGGTGGCTCGATTCCGCATCGCGTCCACTCCGCGGTTCATGGATCGCCAGACCAACGAGTGGAAGGATGGCGAGAGCCTCTTTCTGACCTGCAACGTGTGGCGGCAGGCGGCGGAGAACGCCGCCGAGAGCCTCCAGCGCGGCATGCGGGTCATCGTGCAGGGGCGGCTCAAGCAGCGGTCTTACGAGACCAAGGAAGGCGAGAAGCGCACGGTCTACGAGGTCGAGGTCGACGAGGTCGGCCCGTCTCTGCGTAACGCCACCGCCAAGGTCAACCGCACCTCCCGTCAGGGTGGCGGCGGTGGCGGCGGCGGCTTCGGCGGCGGACCCGCCGACGACCCGTGGGCCTCCGCGTCGCCCGCTCCGCCTCAGGGAGGCGGCGGCTTCCAGGGCGGTGGCGGCGGCGGCAACTACGGTGGCGGCGGCGGCGGTCAGCAGAGCGGCGGCGGCTTCGGCGGCGGCGGCAACGACTTCAGCGACGAACCGCCTTTCTAAACCCAGTCCACAAGCCCGAGTCCATTCCCGCTCTGACTGCGGGGCTCTGAAAGGAGCACCACGATGGCGAAGCCGGCACTGCGCAAGCCCAAGAAGAAGGTTTGCCTGTTCTGCCACGACAAGATCTCCTACGTCGACTACAAGGACACGGCCCTGCTGCGGAAGTTCATTTCCGACCGCGGCAAGATCCGTGCGCGCCGGGTGACGGGCAACTGCACCCAGCACCAGCGCGACGTGGCGACCGCGATCAAGAACGCCCGTGAGGTGGCTCTGCTGCCTTACACGAGCACCGCGCGCTAAGGAGGCCTGCCGCTATGAAGCTCATCCTCACCAACGAGGTCTCCGGCCTCGGCGCCCCTGGCGACGTCGTCGAGGTCAAGGACGGCTACGGCCGTAACTACCTCATTCCGCGTGGCTACGCCATGCGCTGGACGCGCGGGGCCGAGAAGCAGATCGACACCATTCGCAAGGCTCGTGACGCTCGCGAGATCCGCGACCTGGGCACCGCGAAGGAGGTCGCCGGCCAGCTCGGCGCCCTGCGCGTGCGCCTGACCACCCGCGCGGGCGACTCCGGTCGGCTGTTCGGCTCGATCACCACGGGCGACATCGCCGACGCCGTCAAGGCGGCCGGTGGCCCGCTGCTCGACCGCCGCCGCATCGAGATCCCCAACCCGATCAAGAGCGTCGGCTCCCACCGCATCACGGTGAAGCTCCACCCGGAGGTTTCCGCCGCGGTCGACGTCGAGGTCGTCGCGGGCTGACCTCTCAGTGAAAGGGCCTCCCTCCGTGGGGGGCCTTTTTCATTGCTTCTCTTTACGACCCTTCCTTTACGGCCAGCCCCCGCCCCGCCACCCGCCGCAGGTGGCTGAGGGCCCTCCAGGAAACGGCCGCTGACCCTTCACCGGCGCGCCGCCGACACGCGAGCCCACGTGGACCGATTACCGCACTCACCGATTGCCGCACTCACCGATTACCGCCGTCGTCGATTGCCGTGGTCAAGGTGTACCTGGCACCGTATTTCCTATTCGGGCAGCGTAGAATGCCGTCGTTTCTCCGGCACGTTCCCCCTGGAGGCTTGGCCATGGCCCGTCCCCTGATGCTGCTCGCGCTCGCGGTGGCGGTCGTCGGCTGTGCGCCGGTCGACGACACGGCGAGCACCACGGCCGCCGCCCCCACGACGTCCACGGCCTGCACCAAGGAGCAACTCCAGCTCCGCACCCCCGGCAAGCTGACCATCGGGACCGACAAGCCCGCCTATGAGCCCTGGTTCAAGGACGACGATCCGGGCAACGGGCAGGGGTTCGAGAGCGCGGTGGCCTTCGCCGTGGCGGGGGAGCTCGGCTTCGACCGCAGCGAGGTGCAGTGGAGCACCGTGAAGTTCGACTCCGCGTTCGCGCCCGGGGAGAAGCAGTTCGACTTCGACATCAACCAGGTGTCGATCACCCCCAAGCGGTCCGAGGTGGTCGACTTCAGCAAGGGCTACTACACGGTCAAGCAGGCGATCGTGGCGGTCGAGGGTAGTAGGTTCGCCGCGGCGAAGAGCCTGGCCGAGCTGGCGGACGCGAAGATCGGCGTACAGGTCGGGACGACCTCGCTGGCCGCGGTCACGAACGTCATCAAGCCGGCCGACGACCCCAACGTCTACAACGAGCAGATCGACGCCGTGAACGCGCTGAAGAACAAGCAGGTGGACGCGCTCGTCGTGGACCTGCCGACGGCGTTCTACGTCACGGCGGCCCAGGTCGAGAAGTCCAGGATCGTGGGCCAGTTCAGCTCGACGGGCGGCACGCCGGAGGAGTTCGGGCTGGTCATGGAGAAGGGCAGCGCGTTGAAGCCCTGCGTGGACAAGGCCGTGGACGCGCTGAAGACCAAGGGCGACCTGGCCAAGATCGAGCAGGAATGGCTCGGCTCCGCCGCGGGCGCGCCCGAGCTGCAGTGACTCCCGCATGAGCGAATGGGTCAAATCCGAGCGGCAGGTCGAGCGGGAGCGGATCCGCAGGTCGCGTGCCCGCCGCTCGGCCTCGATCGCGACGGCCTCGACGATCGTCTTCATCGTGCTGGTCGCCTGGATCGTCACCGGATCGCCGGGCTGGCCGCGGGTGAAGGAGACGTTCTTCGACTACGACCACTTCGTCGCGGCGCTGCCCGACGTGCTGAGCGGGTTCCTGATCAACATCAAGATCTTCCTGATCGCGGAGCCGCTGATCCTCATCGTGGGCCTGCTGGTGGCGCTGTCCAGGGGGATCAGGAGCCCGGCGTTCTTCCCGATCCGGGCGCTGGCCACGCTCTACACCGACATCTTCCGGGGCGTCCCGACGCTGCTGGTGATCTACCTGATCGGCTTCGGGCTGCCCGCGCTGCGGCTGCAGGGTGTCCCGTCCGACGTGGTGACGCTGGGCATCATCGCGCTGACGCTTTCGTACGGCGCATACGTGGCCGAGGTGTTCCGCTCCGGCATCGAGTCCGTCCACCCCAGCCAGGTGGCGGCGGCCCGCTCGCTGGGGCTGAGCCACCTCAAGACCATGCGGTTCGTGGTCCTGCCGCAGGCCACCCGCAGGGTCGTGCCGCCGCTGCTGAACGACTTCGTCTCCCTGCAGAAGGACACGGCGCTGGTGGCCACCATCGGGCCGCTGGACGCGCTCAGGCAGGCGCAGATCCACGCGGCCGACACCTTCAACTACACGTCCTACCTGGCCGCGGCCCTGCTGTTCATCCTGCTCACGATCCCCCTGGCCCGGTTCACCGACCACCTGGCCGCCCGCACGCGCAGGAGGCGTGGAGCATGAGTGAGCGACGAACCGGACGCGGCCGTGCCACGCCGACGAGCCCGGCGAAGGAGGTCACATGAGCGTGCTGACGATGGAAGGGGTGTGGAAGAACTTCCACGGTCACAGCGTGCTGCGCGGCATCGACCTGGAGGTGCGCCCGCACGAGGTGGTGAGCCTGATCGGCGCGTCGGGGTCGGGCAAGTCCACGCTCCTGCGCTGCGTCAACCTGCTGGAGACGGTGGACGACGGCACCATCCGCCTCGACGGCGAGGAGATCACCGATCCCCGCGTGAAGGTCGACGACGTGCGCAAGCGGCTGGGCATCGTGTTCCAGGCGTTCAACCTGTTTCCGCACATGACCGTGCTGGACAACATCACGCTGTCGCCCCGCCAGGTGTACAGGGTGGCCAGGGCGCAGGCGGAGGAGCAGGCGTACGGGCTGCTGAGCAGGTTCGGGCTGGGGGAGAAGGCGCGGGCCTACCCCGACCAGCTCTCGGGCGGTCAGCAGCAGCGGGTGGCCATCATCAGGGCGCTGGCGACCCGGCCCAGGCTGATGCTGCTCGACGAGGTCACCTCGGCACTCGACCCGGAGCTGGTGATCGAGGTGCTGGGGATCATCCGCGAGCTCAAGGAGACGGGCATGACGATGATCCTCACGACGCACGAGATGAGCTTCTGCCGGGACATCTCGGACACGGTCTGCTTCCTCGACGGGGGCGTGCTCCTGGAGAAGGGGTCGGCGGAGCAGGTTCTCACCGAGCCCGAGCATCCGCGTACCCAGGAGTTCCTGCGCAGCGTGCTGAAGTCGGGACGGTTCTAGCGGCTGTTCTGGCGGCTGTTTAGCGGCTGTTTTAGCGACGGTGCCGGCCGTGGCCGTGCTGCGGCCGCTCCGGGGTGCGCGGGTGGGCCAGGAGGCTGTGGCGGTGGCCGTACAGGAGGTAGACCAGTAGGCCGAAGGCCATCCACAGTGCGAACCAGGCCCAGGTCAGCACGCGGAGGTTGACCATGAGCCAGAGCGTGGCGACCAGTGAGAGGCCGGGCAGCAGCGGTGAGAGCGGCACCCGGAACCCCCGCTCCAGGTGCGGCATCCGCCGCCGCATCACGATCACTCCCGCCGCGACGAACGCGAACGCGAACAGCGTCCCGATCACCACGAGCTCCTGCATCGTGAGCACCGGCACGAACTCCGCCAGCAAGAGCGCCACCAGCCCGATCACCAGCGTCACCCGCGTCGGCGTGTGGTAGCGGCGGCTGACCGAGGCCAGCCCGCGGGGGATGAGCCCGTCGCGCGCCATCGAGAACAGCACCCGCGTCTGCCCCACGATCAGCACCAGGATCACCGTCGTCAGCCCGAGCACCGCGCCCGCGTCGATGACGTGCACCATCCAGTCCACGCCGACCACCCGGAACGCGCTGGACAGCGGCGCCTCCAAGGAGATCTTCGAGTACGGCACCATGCCCACCATGACCAGCGCCACCGTGATGTAGATGACCGTGGCGATCACCAGGCTGCGGATCATGCCCTTGGGGACGGCCTTGGGCGCGTTCACGGTCTCCTCGGCGGAGGTGGCCACGATGTCGAACCCGATGTACGCGAACGCGATGGCCGAGGCCGCCGCGAAGATGCCGAACCAGCCGAACGCCTGGCTCTGGCCGGACACGACCTCCAGCACGGTCTGGGGCGGGACCTGCAGCGTCTTGGGAGGGACGAAGAAGTCGCCGAAGTTGGCCACGTCGACGTACGTGAGGCCGACGACGATGACCGCGCCGATGGCCAGCAGCTTGGCCGACACCATGATCCACAGCGCCCGCAGGCCGATCCGCGCGCCGAGGGCCACGATGCCGGTGAGCAGGACCAGGATGACGAACACGAAGAGGTCGCTGACGAGACCCCTGTTGGGCACCTCGACGCCGAAGTTGACGATCGCGCCGACCGCGATCTCGCCCCAGGCCCTGGCCACGACCGCGGCGGCGAACTGCAGCTCCAGGATCAGCGCCCAGCCGATGATCCAGGCCCAGACCTCGCCGAAGATGACGTACGTGAAGGTGTAGGCGCTGCCCGAGGTCGGCATCGTCGAGGACAGTTCGGCGTAGCACAGGCAGGCCAGCAGGCAGGCGATGCCCGCGATCATGAAGGACAGGATCACGCCGGGCCCGGCCGCGGTGGCCGCCTGGCGGCCGGCGATGCTGAAGATGCCGGCCCCGATCATCACGCCGAGACCGAGCACCACCAGGTCGGCAGGACGGTAGAACTCACCCAGGCTGTGGCGGGCGCCGGTCCGCAGGCCGGTCGCCTCCGATGGCGGTAGTCGTCGCAGAATCGTGGACAAGGAACACCCCGCTCAGGGAACTCGCTCACAATGTCTCACCCCTTGGACAACAACAAGCACGGGACGATTACAGGAGCGCGTCCAGCGGGCCACTGCGCGAGCGGGGGCGTTTCAGGCCCCGGTCACCAGCCATGCGCTCCCGGCGGCGCGGCGGCCCAGCGTGAGCAGGCGGGCGAGCATCCAAATCCCGAGTGCGCACCACAGGGCGACGACCCCGAAGCCGGCCGCGACCAGCGCCACCGGCAGATAGGCCACCGTCGACCACACGCTCGCCCAGGCCAGATACCGCTGATCGCCCGCGCCGATCAGCACGCCGTCGAGCACGAACACGATCCCGCACACGGGCTGGAACAGCGCCACCGGCCACAGCAGGTCCAGCAGGAACGCCGTGACGTGCGGATCGGTGTCGAACAACCCGGGCAGCACCGGTCGCGCGGCGATCACGAGCAGGCCGAGCAGCGTCCCCGACCAGACCCCCCACCGGACCATCCGCCTGGTCGCGTCTCGGGTGGCGAGCACGTCCCCGGCGCCCAGTGACCGCCCGGTGATGGCCTGCCCGGCGATGGCGATGGCGTCAAGCGCGAAGGCCAGCAGCGACCACACCTGCGTGGCGATCGCGTACGCCGCCAGCTCCGCCTCGCCCATCCTGGTGGCGATCACGGTCGCCACGACCAGCACGACCCGCATGGACAGGGTACGGACGAGCAGCGCGACGCCGGCCGTACCCGCCTGCTTGATCCCCGCGAGGTCGGGCACGAGCGTCGCTCCCAGCCGCCGCGCGCCCCGCGCCACCACGACCAGGTAGACGGCCGCGCCTGCGGTCTGGGCCAGCACCGTGCCCCACGCCGACCCGGCGATGCCCCATTCCAGCCCCAGCACGAACCAGGCGTTCAGGGCGGCGTTCAAGGCGAACGACCCCACGGCCACCACCAGCGGCGTCACCGTGTCCCGCAGCCCGCGCAACACCCCGGTCCCGGCCAGCACGACCAGCATCCCGGGCGCGCCGAGCAGGCTGATCCGCAGGTACGTCACCGCCTGCGCCCCCTGCTCACCCACCGCCCCGAACGCCTCCACGATGGCCGGCGCCAGCGGCCAGCACACGACGATGAGGGCGAGCCCGATGGCCAGCGCCAGCCAGATCCCGTCCACGCCGCCCCGCATGGCCCGCGCGTGGTTGCCGGCCCCCGACTGCCGCGCCACGGACGCCGTGGTGCCGTAGGCGAGGAAGACGCACAGGTTCATCAGCGTCGCCAGAACGGTGCCGGCGACGCCCAGAGCGCCCACCGCCGTCGTACCGAGGCCGTGGCCCACGATGGCGTAGTCGGCGAGCAGGAAGAGCGGCTCGGCGACCAGTGCCCCGAACGCGGGCACGGCAAGCCGTAGAATCTCCCGATCCTTGGCTGTAATGGGCATTTGTCTATTATGACCCTTACACGGCGTGTCGGGCCAACTTTCTTTCCTCCACAGCCGGTGGACACTGTTCGCCCAGGTCGGGGCCGCTTCGGTGGATATCCGCAAGAGTTATCCCCAGCTCCGTCCACAGGCCGTTCACACCCACGGCGGGATAGTGCACAGCTTGACCACAGAGTTGTCCACAGGCCACGTTGCCGTCGGCCCACGACTCCGCGAAACTGTCAGACCGGTCGACTACAAGTGGGGGTGGTGCGACCGCCTGCAAGTTCTCGAGGGGGCGCGGTGAGCATTGAAGACGAAGGGGCCGGCGGAGGCCCCGGTTTCGAACGCACTCCTCCCAGCAACATCGAGGCGGAGCAGTCGGTGCTCGGCGGCATGCTGCTGTCGAAAGACGCCATCGCCGACGTCGTGGAGATCCTGCGCTCCGACGACTTCTACCGCCCGGCACACCAGATGGTCTACGACGTCATCACCGACCTCTACGGCCGAGGCGAGCCGGCCGACGCGGTCACGGTCTTCGACGAGCTGCAGAAGCGCGGCGAGATGGCCAGGGTGGGCGGCGCCGCCTATCTCCACACGCTCACGGCCGTGGTCCCCACCGCGGCCAACGCCGGCTACTACGCCAAGATCGTCCGCGAGCAGGCCATCCTCAGGCGCCTCATCGAGGCCGGCACCCGCATCGTCTCCTTCGGCTACGGCGGTCAGAACGAAGAGGTCGACGACCTCGTCGACCGCGCCCAGGCGGAGATCTACAAGGTCACCGAGCGCCGCACCTCCGAAGACTACGCGCCGCTGGCCGACATCATGCCCGGCGCCCTCGACGAGCTGGAGGCCATCGGCAGCCGAGGCGGCCAGATGGTCGGCGTGCCGACCGGCTTCCAGGACCTCGACTCGCTCACCAACGGCCTCCACCCGGGCCAGATGATCGTCGTGGCCGCCCGTCCGGCGATCGGCAAGGCCCTGGCGCTCGACACACCGCTGCCCACGCCGACCGGATGGACGACGATGGGCGAGGTCGAGGTGGGCGATCGGCTCATCGGCGCCGACGGCCGGCCGACGAGGGTGGTCGCGGCGACCGAGGTGATGCACGGCCGGCCGTGCTACGAGGTGGAGTTCAGCGACGGCACGGTGATCGTCGCCGACGCCTTGCACCAGTGGCGCACGACCACGCGCGCGGCCGGGCAGGCCGGCGGCTCCTCCAGGGTGCCGGCCCTCGCGGGCGGCCCGATCCGTGGCGACCGTGCGCGCCACCTCCCCTTCACCGCGATGGGTCCGCGGGAGACCGTGCTCACCACCGAGGAGATCGCCGCCTCGCTGCGCCGCCCGGCGGCCGGCGACCGGCCGAAGCACGCGGTGGCCGTGGCGGCGTCCTTCGATCTCGCCGCCAAGGACCTGCCGGTGCCGCCGTACGCGCTGGGCCTATGGCTGGGCGGCGCCGATAGCGCGACGGGCCGATTCAGCACGGCCGACGCGGAGATCGCCGCCAACCTGGCGGCCGAAGGGGTGCGGGTCACACAGGCCGGCTCCGCGATCTCCTACCGGCCGGCCCTTCCCGGGCCGGTCCACGGCGGGCACATTCCGGTGGCCTACCTGCGTGCCTCGGAGCGGCAGCGGCGTGACCTGCTGGCGGGGCTGCTCGACACGGCCGGATCCGTCGGCGACGGCGGGCAGATCCGGCTCGCCGTGGCGGGCCGGCGTCTCGCGCACGACGCGCTGGAGCTCATCCTGAGCCTCGGCCACCAGGCGACGATGGGCCCCGAGCAGGCCAAGGGCCGCCACACGATCGACTTCACCGCCACCGAAAGGCTCTTCCGGCTGTCCCGCAAGGCTTCCAGGCAGGTCGTCACCGCCCGCCCCATGGCCCGGGTGCGCCACATCGTCGACGTGCGCCCGATCCCCTCCCGCCCGGTCCGCTGCGTCCAGGTCGACAACGCCGACCACCTGTACCTCGCGAGCCGGGCGTGCATCCCCACCCACAACAGCACGCTCGGCCTCGACTTCGCCCGCTCGGCGGCGATCAAGAACGGCATGACCACGGTCATCTTCTCCCTGGAGATGTCCCGCAACGAGATCACCATGCGTCTGCTGTCCGCCGAGGCCCGGGTGGCCCTGCACGCCATGCGCTCGGGCATGATGGGCGACGACGACTGGACCCGCCTGGCCCGCCGGATGAGCGAGGTGGCCGAGGCGCCGCTGTTCATCGACGACTCGCCCAACATGTCGATGATGGAGATCCGGGCCAAGTGCCGCCGTCTCAAACAGCGCAACGACCTGCGGTTCGTGGTCATCGACTATCTGCAGCTGATGAGCTCGCCGAAGAAGACCGAGAGCCGCCAGAACGAAGTCTCGGAGATCTCCCGAGCCATCAAGCTGCTGGCGAAGGAGCTCGAGGTCCCGGTCATCGCGATCTCCCAGCTCAACCGTGGCCCCGAGCAGCGCACCGACAAGCGCCCGGCGGTCAGCGACCTGCGTGAGTCCGGGTGCCTGACGGCCGACACCCGGGTCCTTCGGGCCGACACGGGCGCGGAGACGTCACTGGGTGAGCTGCTGGAGGCCGGCGCACGCGACATCCCCGTGTGGTCTCTCGACGAGAACCTGCGGCTCGTGCGGCGCACCATGACGCATGTCTTCCCCAGCGGCACGAAAGAGGTCTTCAGGCTGCGGCTGACGTCGGGCCGGGAGATCAAGGCGACGGCCGGCCATCCCTTCATGACCTACGACGGCTGGCGTTCGCTGGGCGAGATCGGCGCCGGCACCCGCCTGGCCGTTCCGCGTCATGTTCCTGCCCCTCAGGGTCTTCGGGAGTGGCCGGAGGAGGAGGTCATCCTTCTGGGGCACATGATCGGCGCTGGCTCGTTCGTCAAGGGACAGCCGATTCGCTGCACGCACGGCGAGCCGAACCCCATCGCGCAATGGCCCGACGATCTGGGCCTGTTCGGCCTCAGTGGTCACGAGAGGTTCGTCCCTCAGGAGGTCTTCTCCCTGCCGAAGAAGCAGCTCGCCCTGTTCCTGCGGCACCTGTGGGCGAGCGGCGGATGCGTCCGGTGGGCCGAAAACCCCGGCCGGCCGCAGGTCCACTACACCTCGACGAGCCGACGTCTGATCGACGACGTGGCGCGGCTGCTCCTCCGGTTCAACGTCATGACTCGTGTCGAAACGACGCGGAAGGGCGACCACCGGCCGGCGTATCGACTGCACGCTCATGACGCGGAGAACCAGCTCCGGTTCCTGGACGAGGTGGGCGCGCACGGCGAAGGGGCGACGCATGCCGCTCGCTGCGCGCAGGAGCTGCGGGCGGTCACGGGCGACTCGCACCTCGACACGGTTCCCCGTGAGATCTGGGCCCGGGTCCGTGACGTGCTGGCGGAGCAGCGCATGCCCCGTCAGGCCGCGCGGTTCCCTGACAGCGCTCCGCGAGAGCACGCGCCCGGCCGGGAGCGCCTGGGCCGGGTGGCGGCGGTCCTGGACGACGCCCAGATGGAGATGCTGGCGACGAACGACGTCTTCTGGGACGAGGTCGCCTCGATCGAGAGATTGGGCGAGCAGCCGGTCTATGACGCCACGGTGCTGGGCACCCACAACTTCGTCGCCAACGGCATATCGGTGCACAACAGCATCGAGCAGGACGCGGACATGGTCATCCTGCTGCACCGGGAGGACGCCTACGAGCGTGAGTCCCCCCGGGCCGGTGAGGCCGACCTGATCGTGGCCAAGCACCGTAACGGCCCCACCGCCACGGTGACGGTGGCGTTCCAGGGTCACTACAGCCGGTTCGTGGACATGGCTCAGCACTGACGCGCCCGCGTTTCGGCGGTCCGACCGCCGGAACGGCTTCCGGGTTCGCTGCCGTCAAGCCGCCTCGTCCGTGGAATCGGGAGTGGGCGTCAGCCGCACGCTGCCGGGCCGGGCCTTCTCGTCGGGGAAGACCCACTTCCGGAACGCCCAGAAGCGGAAGACCATGGCGATCAGCGTGCCGATGATCTGCGCGCTCACGAAGTCGGCGATCTCCTGGGCCACCAGGCTCACGTCCGGGGTCTCCAGGCGGAACACGTACCGGGAGATCCAGAGCGGTGTGGAGCTGAGCACCAGACCGACGCCGCTGACCAGGAAGAACAGCGCCGCCTCGTGGCGGCGTTCGCGGCCGCCCCTGGTCCGGAACGACCATTCGCGGTTCAACACATAGGACACGATCGTCGCCACGAGCACCGCGATGGCCTTCGCGGTCACCGGCTTCGGTTCCAGGATGGTCAGCTTCAGCGCATAGAACACCGTGTTGTCCACCAAGAACGCCGTTCCACCCACCACCGCGAACTTCAGTGGTTCACGGTGCTTCAGCGCGAGTGCGCGCAGCGGTTCCGGCAATCCTGCGAGTACTGCGTTCGCTATTCGGAGCACCCGCGATCTTCTCACTGGTCGAACACCCGAGTCACATGGCTTGTCCGGGTCAGGTGTGACAAAGCAGACATCGGCCTCAGGAATGGTGCCTGATCCCTTCAGTGCTCTAGCGAAAGAGTGCCAGCGAAGGGAAGAACGCCATGACCATCCTCGTCGCCTACGACGGCTCGGCCGACGCCCGCGCCGCGATCGAGTTCGCGGCCAAGCACCTCGCCGCCCAGCCCGTGCTCATCGTCACCGTGTGGGAGCCGCTGCTCGTGCAGCTCAAGAAGTATCCGCTGGCGGCGGGCGCGATCGATCCGGACACCGAGGACGCGGCGCAGGCCCAGGCCGAACAGCACGCGCAAGAGGGCGCCGAGCTGGCCATCGCCGGCGGCCTGAGCGACGTCACCTACCGGGCCGTGGCCGACAACGAGTCGATCTGGAAGACCATCGTGGACGTGGCGGACGAGGTCGACGCCTCGCTCGTCGTCACCGGCTCACGCGGCCTGGCCGGAGTCAGGTCGGTGCTGCTCGGCAGCGTCTCCAACCACGTGCTGCACCACGCCCACCGGCCGACCCTCATTGTCCCCCCGGCCCCGGCCAAGAGGTGACACAGCAGTTCTGAGGCGGGGCCAGCCGGGTGTCGATCCGCCGCGCGCCCGGCCCCTCGTCGCCCAGCCGGTCGTACGGGTTCGCCACCGGGCACCGATCCAGCGACAGGCAGCCGCACCCGATGCAGTCGGTCAGGTCGTCGCGCAGCCGCTGGAGCTGCTCGATCCGGTCATCGAGCTCGCCGCGCCAGGCGGCCGACAGCCTGGCCCAGTCGTCGCGGGTGGGGGTGCGCTCGTCGGGCAGCTCGGCCAGGGCGTCCTTGATGGTCTTCAGCGGGATGCCGATGCGCTGGGCCAGCCGGATGAACGCGACCCTGCGCAGGCTGTCACGGCTGTAGCGGCGCTGGTTGCCGGCCGTACGGCGGCTGGCGATGAGGCCCTTGGCCTCGTAGAAGTGCAGAGCGGAGACGGCCACGCCGCTGCGTTCGGCGAGCTGGCCGACGGTGAGCTCCTTGGTGTTCCAGGCGACGGTCATACCTGAAGGTTACTTGAGGGTACGTTCGAAGAACGTCTCCAGGACGACGACCGTCCGCGTCCCCGTGACCCCGTTCACCTGGAAGACCCGGCGCAGCACGTCCTGGAGTTCGCGGGTGCCGGCCGTACGGACCTTCAGCAGCACCGACGCCGGACCGGCGATGACGTGCGCCTCCTCGACCTCCGGGATCGCGGCCAGCCCCTCCGCGCTGTCGCCCATCCACGCGCCCCCGTCGACCAGCACGTACGCGGTGACCCCCCGCCCCAGCGCCTCCTGGTCCACCTCGATCGTGGTCCGCCGGATCACCCCGCGCTCGCGCAGCTTGCGTACCCGCTCGTGCGCGGCCCCGCTCGACAAACCCACCGCCTTGCCGAGCACCGCGTACGACCTGGTCGCGTCTTCTTGCAGCAGGCCGATCAGCATTCTGTCGATTTCATCCACGACCAGATGCTATCCCGCCATATGGCCGAGCGGCCGAACAGCGTATGGTGGTCGCTATGACGGACACGATCCCCACTGAGTTCGAGGTGCTGGACGAGCGGTTCGCCGGGATCGGCGGAGACGGCCGGACCGAGATCCTCCACACCGGCACCCGCTGGGCGGAGGGCCCGGTCTACTTCCCCGCCGGCCGGTTCCTGGTCTGGAGCGACATCCCCAACGAGCGCATGTTGCGCTGGGACGAGCTGACCGGCGCGGTCGGCCCGTTCCGCGTGCCGTCGGGCTACACCAACGGCGGCACGCTCGACCGCGAAGGCCGGTTGGTCTCCTGTGAGCAGGGGCAGCGCCGCGTGACCCGCACCGAGCACGACGGCTCGATCACGGTGGTCGCCGACCGCTGGCAGGGCAGGCGGTTCAACAGCCCCAACGATGTGATCGTCCGCTCCGACGGCTCCATCTGGTTCACCGACCCGCCCTACGGGATCCTCAGCAACTACGAGGGGATCGCCGCCGAGCAGGAGATCGACGGCTGCCACGTCTACCGCGTCGATCCGGTGACGGGCGAGGTCCGCGTCGTGGCCGACGACTTCGTCCGGCCCAACGGCCTGGCCTTCTCGCTCGACGAGCGGCGGCTCTACGTCGCCGACACGAGCGCCAGGCACATTCGGGTGTTCGACGTGGGCGACGACGGCGTGCCGGCGGGCGGCAAGGTCTTCGCCGAGGGCACGGACGACGACAAGTTCGACGGCATGCGGCTCGACGAGACCGGCCGCGTGTGGGCCGCGGCCGGTAAGGCGGTGCTCTGCTACGACCCCGACGGCACGCTGATCGGCCGGCTCAAGCTTCCGGAGTCCACGGCCAACCTGGTGTTCGGCGGGCTCAAGCGCAACCGGATGTTCATCACGGCCTCGACCTCGCTCTACTCCCTGATGACCAACGTCACCGGTGCCCGCCCGGTCTGGGCGGGCCGCTGACCTCACTCCCACCGGAACAACCGCACGGCCAGCCCGCCGAAGACGACCAGCCCGGCGGCGATCACCACCAGATGCATGAGCTGCGGCGCGTGGCCCGCCCAGGTGTCCCTCAGCGCCTGGGCGAAGGGCCCGGCGACGGAATAGTCGCTGACCACGCGCATCGCGTCCGGCATGGTCTCGCGCGGCACCCACATGCCCGCCACGAACATCAGCGGGAACATCACCGCCGACCCGATCCCGGGCGCGACCTTGCCGTTGGGGGCGATGGCGGCGATGACGAGCCCGATCGCCAGCAGCGCGGCGGTGCCGAGCAGGAAGACGAGGATGAACCCGACCCACTGCCGGGGGAGCGCCGAGCCGAACACCAGCTTGCCGGCCACGATCAGGATGACCGTGGACACCGCCCCGACACCCAGGTTGATCAGCAGTTGCACCCCCAGCACCCGTCCGGGGTGCACGGGAGTGGTGGACATCCGCCGCAGCACCCCTTGCTCCCGGTACGTGGCCAGCACCGCGGGCAGCACGTTGCAGGCGAGCGTCAGCAGCGAGAGCAGGGCCATCATGCTGGGCATGTGCGTGTCCACGGCCCGCTCACCCGACTCCTGGACCTTGGTCATGTCGGGGATGCTGAGCCCCAGCGCGACCAGCAGCAGGGTCGGCAGCCCGACGGTGAACAGCAGGAACGGCCATTCGCGCAGGTGCAGCCTGGCCTCTATGAGGAACAGTTTCATGACAGCTTCCTTCCAGTGAGCGCGAGGAACGCGTCGTCGAGCGTGGCCCGCTCGATCCGCAGGTCTCCGGGGACGATCTGGTGCTGGGCCAGGGCGAGGGTGACGGCGGGAGCGAGGTTGCCGGTGCCGCTCACCACGACCTGGTCGCCGCTCCTGCCGACCTCTTTCACTTCGGGCAGGGCCAGCAGCAGGCCGTCGTCGAAGGGTCCCGAGGGCCGGAACCGCACCCGCTGGTCCCCGCCCAGATGCGCGATGAACCCGGCGGGCGTGTCGGTGGCGACCACCTTGCCCGCGTCGATGAGCGCGAGCCGGTCACAGAGCCGCTCGGCCTCCTCCATGAAGTGGGTGACGAGCACGATCGTCACGCCCGCGTCGCGGATCCCCTCGACCAGCTCCCAGGTGTCCCTGCGGGCCTGCGGGTCGAGCCCCGTGGTCAGCTCGTCGAGCACCGCCACGCGTGGCTTGCCGACCAGTGCCAGCGCCACGGACAGCCGCTGGCGCTGCCCGCCGGACAGGCTCTTGAACAGGGCCTCGCGCTTGGAGTCGAGTCCGACCCGCTCCAGCAGCTCGGACCAGTCGGCGGGGTCGGGGTAGAAGGAGGCGTACAGGTCCATCGCCTCCCGGACCTTGATCTTCTCTGGCAGCGCGGCGCTCTGCAGTTGCAGGCCGAGCACCTCTCGCAGCTCGGTCCGGTCCCGCTGCGGGTCCAGCCCGGCCACCCGTACGGTCCCGCCGTCGGGAACACGGAGCCCCGCCACGCACTCCACGGTGGTGGTCTTGCCGGCGCCGTTCGGGCCGAGGATGCCGAAGATCTCTCCATCGGCCACGTCGAACGACACATCGTCGACCGCCAGGTGCTTCGGATACCGCTTGCGCAGGTTCCTGACTTCGATGATTTTCATGGTGCCCGACACTAGGAACGCGGCCTTGGTAGCGGAATCTGGCTACGTGCCCGGCAAGGGTGTACCTAGGTGCAGTGACCTGATCGGCCCCCATAGCCGAGACTGGGACCATGCTCCGAAGGTACGGTCAGGTCCTGACGCTGCTGGCGCTCATCCTCGTCCAGGTGCCCGCGATCGTTCTGACGGCCGTCATGCTGCTGCTGTCGTTCGCGCTGGGCATGGTGTTCCTGTTCCCGTCGCAGGCGATCATGGTCAGGCGGCTGGCCCAGCTCCACCGGCGGCTGATCCGGCAGTGGACGGGGATCGAGATCGATCGGCCGTACCTGCCGGAGCCGCCGCCCCCGATCCCGCAACCGGACGGGATGTACCGCTCGGAGCGCACGCTCTACAAGACGCCCCGCGTCCCGGCCTGGAACAACCGGTGGAAGTGGCTGGTCGGCGACCCGGCGACGTGGCGCGACGAGGTCTGGCTGCTGCTCGACCCGACGGTGAAGGCCACGCTGATCCCGCTGTTCATCGTGCTCCCCGAGCGCGGCCTGCGCGTGTACGTCTCATGGTGCGAGCTGCTGCTCGCCGCGACCGCCGCCAGCCGTCTGGCCGGCCAGGTGAGCCACCTCAGGCGCACCCGCAACCTGGCCGCCGACTCCCAGGCGGCCGAGATGCGCCGGATCGAGCGCGACCTGCACGACGGCACGCAGGCCAGGCTCGTGGCCATCGGCATGACGCTCGGCGCGGTCGAGCAGCTCGTCGAGGACAACCCGGCGGCGGCCAAGGCGCTGCTGGCCAAGGCCAGGGACGCCTCCTCCGAGACGCTCACGGAGCTGCGCCGGGTCATCCGCGGCATCCACCCTCCCGTGCTGGCCGAACGCGGCCTCGCCGACGCCGTGCGCGCGCTGGCCATCGACAGCCCGCTGGAGGTCAGCGTGGACGTCGAGCTGCCGCACCGGCCGGAGGCGCCGGTGGAGGCGGCGGTCTACTTCGCCGTGAGCGAGCTGCTGTCGAACGCCGCGCGCCACGGCGACGCCCGTACGGCGAACGTGGACCTCAGCGTCAAGGACGCCGACCTGCGCGTCACGGTCACCGACGACGGCCTGGGCGGCGCCGACCCGGCCAAGGGCAGCGGCCTGGTCGGCATCGAACGGCGGCTGGCCGCCTTCGACGGCGTGCTCGCCCTGAACAGCCCGGTGGGCGGCCCGACCACGGTCACGATGGACCTGCCCCGCGTGCTGCCCGACCACTGGGCGGGCAACCTGCCCAGGATGCCACGCTGGAAGGCGGCCACGGTCGTCATCCTCTGGGCCACGGCCTGGTGCCCCACGTTCCCGCAGGGCATCGTGGCGGCCATCTTCAAGATCTTCGGGATCGACGAGAAGACCTGGTTCCTCGCCCTGCACCTGCCCGAGGTCTGGCAGTGGCCGGTGATCGCCGGAATGATCACGCTCGGTGTCCTGATGCACGTCATGGCCATCCGCATCCCCGCCACCCACGACCGCGAGCGCTGGATGCGCGAGGCGACCCCGACCAAGCCGTGGTGCCCGTGAGCCGCGTCCTCATCGCAGAAGACCTCTACCTGCTCAGAGACGGTCTGGTCCACCTGCTCCAGGCCCACGGCTTCTCGGTCGTGGCGGCCGTGGAGAGCGGCCCCGAGCTGCTGTCGGGCCTGCTGGAGCTGCGCCCCGACGTCTCGATCGTGGACGTACGCCTCCCGCCCACGTTCACCGACGAGGGCCTCCAAGCGGCGCTCGCGGCCAGGAAACAGGTGCCGGGGCTGCCCGTCCTCGTCCTGTCCCAGCACGTCGAACAGCTCTACGCCCGCGAGCTGCTCGCCGACGGCTCGGGCGCGATCGGCTACCTGCTCAAAGACCGGGTCTTCAACGCCGAGCAGTTCATCGACGCCGTACGCAGGGTGGCCGCGGGCGGCACCGCCATGGACCCGGAGGTGATCGCCAAGCTGCTGGCCAGCAACGCCAGGCGTGAGCCGCTGGCCGAGCTCACGCCGCGCGAGCGCGAGGTGCTCGAGGCCATGGCCGAGGGACGGTCGAACGCCGCGATCTCACAACGGCTCTACCTCAGTGAGAGCGCCGTGGCCAAGCACACCGCCTCCATCTTCGCCAAGCTGGGCCTGGCGCCGTCGGACGACGACAACCGCCGCGTGCTGGCCGTGCTCGCCTACCTCAACAGCCGTTAGTTGTCGGTCGTACCGGCTATTTTCATAGAGGCATGGTGCGACGAAGAGGTGGTAACAGGTGAAAATCCGGGTTAACCGCGATGTTCTGGCAGATGCGGTGGCGTGGGCTGCCCGAGTCCTGCCCAGCCGCCCCGTCGTGCCCGTCCTGTCCGGGCTGCTGCTGGAGGCGGGTGCGGAGCTGAGCCTGTCCGCGTTCGACTACGACGTCTCGGCCCGGGCCGCGGTCGACGCCGACGTGGCCGAGGAGGGCCGGGTGCTGATCCCGGGCAGGCTGCTGGCCGAGATCAGCCGCAGCCTGCCCGCCGACGACGTCGAGATCGTCACCGAGGGCGCCGAGGCGGTCCTGACCTGCGGGAGCGCCGAGTTCGGGCTGATCACGATGCCGGTCGAAGACTTCCCGACCATGCCCACGATGCCGCCGAGCATCGGCGCCATCGGAGGCGGGGTGTTCGCCTCCGCCGTTGGGCAGGTCGCGCCCGCGGCCAGCCGCGACGACACGCTGCCCATGCTCACCGGCATCAGGGTCGACATCGAGGGCGACTCCGTGGCGATGGCCGCGACCGACCGCTACCGCATCGCCGCCCGCGACTTCACCTGGCGCCCGGTGGCGCCCGACGTGGCCGTCTCCGCCATGGTGCCGGCGCGGGTGCTGGTCGAGGTGGCCAAGTCGCTGCGCGGCGGCGAGGTGTCGGTCGCGATGGGCGACGGGGTGGCCGGGTTCGAGAGCGTCGGGCGCAGCACGACCGTGCGCCTGCTCGACGAGCAGTTCATCGACTACCGCGCCAGGCTCACCTCCGACTGGTCGATCAGGGCCGACGTCGCGGTGGCGCCGTTCGTCAGCGCCATCAAGCGGGTGGCCCTGGTGGCCGAGCGCAACACCGCGATCCGGCTGTCGTTCAGCCAGGGTCAGGTGCTCATCCAGGCCGGCGGTGGCGACATCGGGCGCGGCGCGGAGGTGGTCCCGTGCGAGCTGCGCGGCGACGACATCCAGATCGCCTTCCAGTCCCAGTTCCTGCTCGACGGGCTGATCGGGATCGAGAGCGAGCTGGCCCGCATCAACCTGGAGTCGCCGACCAGGCCCGCCCTGATCCAAGACGTGCCCGGCGACGCCGAGCCCGCCTTCCGCTACCTGGTGATGTCGCTGCGTCAGAGCTGATGCCCGCTCTGGCGCTCGACGACCAGCCTGAACACCCTCTTGAACTCCGCGTACGCCTGCTCGCCCACGGCCCGCGCGTGCCCGGCCTCCATGTCGGCGAGCACGGCGTCCGACTTGGTCATGTGGTCGCGCCCCTTTTCGGTCGGCACGATCAGCTTGGCCCGGCGATCGGCCGGGTCCGGCCGCCGCTCCACATACCCGAGCGCCACCAGCTCGTCCACGAGCGTGCCGATCACCTGCTTGTGCTGCCCTGACTGGGCGGCCAGGTCGGTGGCCCGGCTGCCCTCCTCGTCGAGGTAGGCCAGCACCGCGCCGTGCCGGGGCCGCACGTCGGGGTGCCCCAGCTCGCCCAGCCGCGTGAACAGCTCCCGCTGCAGGCTGAAAAGGGTCCGGCTGGACAGGACGCCGAGATCGGGCTCCTCCTGCTTGCGCTGGCTCCTGCGCACGTCACACTCTCCATTTAGTAAAGAAGTTTGATTGTCACTAATTCTTACTATAGTGTCGTGGCATGACGACAACGGTGGAACTCACCCGGTTCCGGGTCTCGCCCGAGCGCGCAGGCGAGCTGCTCGCGGCCCGGGCGGGCATGATCGCCGATTTCCAGGCCGACCGGGCCGGATTCCTGGGCGCCCGGCTGGTCCGCATGGCCCCGGACGAATGGCTGGACATCGTGGAGTGGCGATCGAGCGGCGACTTCGCCGACTCACGCGCGAAGGGCGCCAACCTGCCCGGCATCCAGGTCTTCTTCGACCTGATCGACGAGCTCGTCTCCACGGAAGAGGGGACCGTCCCATGACCATCCTGATCACCGGTGCCACCGGCACCGTTTCGAGCGCGGTGTTGAGCTCCCTGGCCGGCCAGGCCGACGTGCGTGTCCTGGTGCGTGACGCGGCCAAGGCGCCGTCGGGGGTGCGGGTGGCGGTCGGCGACCTGGACGACGTCGCCGCCGAGGTGCTGCGCGATCCCGCCCGGCACAAGGGCGCCACCTACACTCTCACGGGCCCGGCCGCCATCTCACTGCGGGAGGCGGCGGGGGAGTTGGAGCAGGTGTACGGCAGGCCGATCGCCTACCGGCCGGTGAGCCCCGACGACGCCTACCGCTCGATGCGCGAGGCGGGGATGTCGGAGTGGCTGGCCTCGGTCAACCGGGAATATCTGACGGCGTACGCGGCGGGCTGGGGCGACTACACGACCACGGCCGTCGAAGACGTGCTGGGCCGTCCGGCCCGCTCCTTCGCCACCTTCGCCCACGACCACGCCACCGCCCTGCGCCCTTGACCTCCACCACGGTGGCGGTGGAGGTCAGAGGCGGGTCAGGAGTCGGTGAGGGCGATGAGGATGTGCTCCATGCACGCGTGCCCGGCCCGCTCCGCCGCCGCCGCGTCGCCGGCCGCGATGGCCCGGGCGATCGCGTCGTGCGGGATGTAGCTCTTGTTCAGTGACGTGCCGGCGGCCGTGATGCTGGCTCGCAGCGCCGCCGAGAAGTCCTCGTACAGGTCGATCAGGACCAGGTTGTGGGTCGCGTGCGCGACCGCCATGTGGAAGGCCAGGTCGGCCTCGACGAAGAAGTCGGGGTCGTCCAGCTCCCACGCGCGGTCCCGCTCGGCCAGCGCCACCTCGATGCGACGGATGTCGTCGTCCGTGCGCCGGGTGGCTGCCAGCCGCGCGGACTCGACCTCGAGCGCACGGCGTACTTCTAGGATTTCGAGCTGCTCGGCCTGCCGCAGCCGGCGCAGCATCGCGCCGGACAGCTCGCTGGTCGCACGGACGTAAGTGCCGTCTCCCTGACGGCACTCGAGCAGCCCGGCGTGCGTGAGCGCGCGTACGGCCTCACGAACGGTGTTGCGCCCCACCCCGAGCTGCTCGGCGAGCACGGTCTCAGTAGGGATCTTGCCGTTCATCGGCCACGACCCTGAGGTGATCTGCTCTTTGAGCTGATCGATCACCTGGTCGACGAGCGAAGCCCGCTGCGCCGTACGCAGACTCACAGTCCGCCTCCTCCGGGAAACCAATCATCCTATGAGTCAATGACTGGTCGACCCTAATTATTCCAGACTCAAAAAGCCAAATCTGGAGCTCCCGGAGGATCAGCGGGACACTGTGGCGTCAACCGTCACCCCTGCCATTGCGGAGCGAACTCCGGCAGCTTCGAGGGCCTTACGATATGCCGCTGTCTGTTGCGCTCTCGACCCGACCCTGCCGTAAAGGTCGCCCAGCTCCCGCCAGCAGCGGGCGGCCTGCCGGTCGGAGCCGAACACCGGCCGGTCGAGCGTGTCGAGCAACTGGTGCGCGTTACGCAGGTGCCCCGAGGCGTCGACGTCCTGGTCGAGCGCGACGGTGGCCAGCACGAGGTGGGCCTCGGCGGGCGTCGTGCCCGAGCGGTCGTGCGAGAGCCCCAGAGCGGACACGGCCAGCTCGCCGGCCCGCACCGGGTCGCCGGCCCGCAGCCGGACCCGCGCGTGGACGATGAGGCTCTCACCGTGCTCGCGCATGTTGGCGGGGAACACGGCGAACGCCTTCTCGGCGGCCGCGACGAACTTCTCGGCCTCGTCGATCGGCGCCGTGGCCAGCCTGGACCAGTGCATGGCGGCCCGGGCGAGCTGAAGCGAGAGGCGGGCCTGGCGGCCTGCCATGATCGCGTCGTCGGCCAGGCGCACGGCCAGCGCGGAATCCTCGCCCGCGGCGGCGGCCGCACTCGCGTGCCACAGTGCCCGGATTTCTCCGGAACGGTCCACAACTTCAGGTATGCCGGTCATGTCCAGCACCCGCTTGACGTAGTCGAGCGCGGGGGAGTCGCTCTCGCGCTCACTACGCGCTTCGACCAGCGCGGTGGCCAGATCGACGGCGATCTCACCCTGCCCGATCGAAAGCCGGTCGGCCTGCGTCAACGCCGCGGCGGCCAGATCGCGGGCCCGCAAGCGGTCACCCGCCCGCTGGTAGCAGCGGCTCAGCGCGATGGTGAGTGGAAGGTCGGCCAGCCGCTCGGGATGAGCCGCTGCCTCCCTGCGCAGGCGTTCGAACGCCTCCACCGCCTGGCCCAAACGGCCCTGGGCTTCGAGCGCACGTGCCCTGCCGAACCGCGCGTGCGCGGTCAGCATGGCATTCTCCTCGTCGGCCGCCTTCACGATCTCCGTGAAGCGGTCGGCGGCGACGGACGGGTCTCCATGCTGCAGCTCAAGCTCGGCGTGTCGCAGGCCGAGCTCGGTGTCGATGCGCTGCCGAGGCTCGATCCCGTGAAGGAGGAACTCGGTCGTGCACCCCAACCGCTCGGCCAGGAGCCGGGCCACCACTGGAGTCGGCGTGCGCTTGCCCGACTCAATGAGCGAGACATAACTGTCAGACAGGTCGGGTCCGGCCAGCTGGGCCTGAGACATCCGCCTGTTCAGCCGCAATCCTCGGACGCGGTCACCGATGGTTCCCTGACTCGGCATCTCATCTCTCAAGGCGGGGAAGGGTCAACAACACGCAATGATTGCATGAAGTAGCCGAATCTGGTATCCCCGCGTGAAGAATTTGCCACGCGGAGATTAATCGTCGCTGTCGTCCTTGCTGGGGAAAAGCATCTGACAGACCTCGAGGTAGAGCGTCTCCGGATACGGAATGTACTCCACGGTGGAGAGGGCCTGGTCCTGACCGGCCGACTCCAGGATGAACTCACCGTAACCGAGCATGCGCCCAAGGAGAGATCTTTGGAAGCTCATGTCGGTGACCTTCCCCAAGGGCATCATCGCGACCTTACGCGTGATCAAGCCCGTGGTCAGCAACATACGCTTGGAAGTCACCACAAAGTAATCGACCGACCACTCCGCGACTTTCCATACGAAACGGATCAGAAGCAGGAGCCAGAGCCACCAGACGACGACGAGTGCCGTGCCGCCCGCCTCGCCGCCGCCGAAGAACTTGCTGAGCAGTCCGGCGATGATCAGGCCGCCGAGGACCTCGGCGACCGGACGCAGCAGGATGGCAGGGTGCCGTCGCACCATGATGACCTGTTGTTCGTGGGGGAGGAGGTAGCGGTTGACCGACGATGGAGCGGAGTCCCCGTGGGTCACAAGTCTCATGAGAGGCTGTTCACAAATTGAGCCAGCGAGTCGGCTGCGTTGAACACCGTGTCGAACGCTCCTCTCACCGCGTCCGCGGCGTCAGCTGGTCGCGCGAACAGGTAGTACGCAACAAATGCGATACCACCGTATGTGAGGACTTTTTTGACCTGCACCGTCGCCTCCGTGGCACTTACCCACTCCACCCGTCCTATACATTACCCACCCCGATGCCGGGGTAAAGGTAACTTGGCGGGTTAGTTCTGATCTTGCTTAGCCCCGCTCGCTGGCCACCAGAGCCAGCACGTGAAGATGCTTGCGCGCGATGCGCTCGACGAGACTCGGATGGGCGTAGCCGGTGACCTCCAGCGCGCCGTAGTGCGCTGCTTCGACGCAGCGCGTTACGGTGGTCGCGGAGTGAATGCCGGCGAACTCGTCGCACAGCACCGTCTCGACGTCCGCGTACGGAGCCGGGTCCGCCTCGGTGTGATCGCTCATCGTGCTCCCCCACGCGCATGCGGAAGTTGCCTTCCTATCTCTTCATACCCACCCAACCACAGTATGTAACGAAGTGATGGCTGCGCGTAATGAGATGGCGCTTTTGGGCGGCCGGTCCCGGTCGCGGCGAGGGTCAGACGACGCCGTAGAGCCGGTCGCCGGCGTCGCCGAGGCCGGGCACGATATAGCCGTTCTCGTTGAGCCGCTCGTCGAGCGCCGCGGTGACCACGCGGATCGGCTTGCCGGAGTTCGCGAACACCTTGTCCATGTGGGCCAGCCCTTCGGGAGCGGCCAGCAGGCACAGGGCCGTGACGTCGACGGCGCCCCTGTCAAAGAGGAACTGCACGGCCGCCGCCAGCGTGCCGCCGGTGGCCAGCATCGGGTCGACCACGTAGCACTGCCGCCCCGACAGGTCGTCGGGCAGCCGCGTGGCGTAGGTCTCCGCCTGCAGCGTGGACTCGTCGCGGATCATGCCGAGGAACCCGACCTCCGCCGTGGGCAGCAGCCTGGTCATGCCGTCGAGCATGCCGAGCCCGGCGCGCAGGATGGGCACGACGAGCGGGTAGGGCTTGGCGAGGCGGACGCCCCGGGCTGAGGAGACGGGCGTCTGGACGGTGACGTCGGTGACGCGCACGTCGCGCGTGGCCTCGTACGCGAGCAACGTCACCAGCTCGTCCGCGAGCCTGCGGAAGGTGGGCGAGTCGGTGCGGACATCGCGCAACGTGGTTAGCTTGTGAGCCACGAGCGGATGGTCGACGACGAGGGTCTCCATAAGGGGCAACGCTATCTTGTGGGGAACGTACCGGCACCTCACGCCTTTGGTTTTGATCACAATTTGGTCGGAGAGGCACACGCCTAGTGGCTGGTTCTGGAACGATTGGGTGCTGGTGATATCTGTCGTGTCAGAGGTCGGGTGGGTATGGCGATGACAGACGAAGACGCTCTCGACTTCGCCATCGTGGTTTATCGCGAGGACGGCTGCTGGGACGCCGAGCTGCTGCCGGTCACGCTCACGTCTGACCTGCAGGGGCTGATCCACGCCCTGAGGCAGCAGCCGAGCGAGAGCGGCACGATTGGGCTGGTCGCCGTGGGGGATGAGTTCTTCGTGGCGCTGCGGGTCCTCGGCGATCGGGTGGACGTCTTCCTGTCCGACATCGCCGCTTCCTGGGATTTCCCGCTCGCCCGTCAGGTCCTGCACTATCTCGACGTCCCCGTGCCGGACGAGGAGGAGCTCGACGAGATCCTCCAGGACGAGGAGACCGTGCTCCCGGCGGGAGATCTGTCGATCTTCGCCGATCTCGGCTTGGACGAGATGGAGCTGGGCATCCTCTCCGGCGACATCGATCTGCTTCCCGAAGATGTGCTGTCCAGCATCGCCGCGCGGCTCGGCTTCTCCGAGCCGTTCGAGCGTGCCATCGAATCGGTCTTCGGCTGACCCCCCTGGAGCGCGGACATGGCGTCCACCACCTTCTCTGCGGCCTTTGTCAGAACGTCCGACGGCTGGAGCGGCGCCGAAGTCGATCTCAGGGACGCCGAGATCGTCGACGATCTCGGCGACGCCGTCACGGAGGTGCTGGGGCTCTCGGGTGATGAGCTGGCCCTGCTCTGCGTCGAGGTGGAGGACGAATGGTTCGCCATCGCCCGCTACCGGGGCGAGGAGGAGCCGCGGGTGTTCCTCTCCGACGCGCACGCGATCCTCACCGACAGCCTGGGCGAGCTGTTCGCCGAGTTCGCCGGCGTGGCGCCCGACAAGGAGAGCAACGGCCTGGGCGTGCGCCCGGCGGGCGATTTCGAGCTGCTCAGCGACCTGGGCGTGAGCTCCGAGGAGCTGCTCGAGCTCAGCATGGAGGAGGGCCTGCTGCCCGCCGACATCCTGTCGGTGATCGCCGAGCGGCTGTCGTTCGCCGACGAGCTCGACCGGCTGCGGTGACACGCTCGCGGTGACACACGAGGAGGCCATGCGCCTGGCCCTGGCCGAAGCCGCGACGGCGGGCGCCAGAGGCGAGATCCCCGTGGGCGCCGTGGTGCTCGATCCGCTCGGCGAGATCCTGGCCGTGGCGGGCAACGACCGCGAGTCCGCCGCCGACCCGACCGCCCACGCCGAGGTGCTCGCGCTGCGCCGTGCCGCCGCGCGGCGCGGACAGTGGCGGCTCGGGGGCTGCACGCTCGTGGTGACGCTGGAGCCCTGCACGATGTGCGCCGGCGCCGCCGTACTGGCCCGGGTGGACCGCATCGTCTACGGCGCCACCGACGAGAAGGGCGGGGCCGTCGGCTCGCTCTGGGACGTCGTACGCGACCGCAGGCTCAACCATCGGCCCGAAGTGATCATGGGCGTGCTGGCCGAGGAGTGCGGTGAGGTACTAAAGCGGTTCTTCGCCACTCGCCGGATCCGGTAAGCTCGTGCGCGGTGGTGTCGCCTAGTGGCCGAGGGCGCACGCCTCGAAAGCGTGTGATGGGGCAACTCATCCGTGGGTTCAAATCCCACCACCACCGCCGACGCCGAAGGGCCTCCGATCTCGGGGGCCCTTCGGCATGTTCCGGGAGAATCCGCCGGAGGGCGGGCACAAAAAAAGGGAGCCGCGACCGGCGGCTCCCTTTTTCCTATTTTCAGGTGGGCAGCTCCAGGACCCTGGCGTGCAGGATCGATCGTTGGTGCAGTGCGGCGCGCAACGCGCGGTGCAGGCCGTCCTCCAGATAGAGCTCGCCCTGCCACTGCACCACGTGCGGGAAAAGGTCCCCGTAGAACGTGGAGTCGGCGGCGAGCAGTGAGTGCAGGTCCAGCATGGCCTTCGTGGTGATCAACGAGTCGAGCCGGACCTGCCGTGGAGGGATCTGCGCCCACTCTCGGTGAGTCAGACCGTGTTCGGGATAAGGGCGTCCGTCGCCGACAAGCTTGAAGATCACCCCCCTGATTTTAGGAGAGATTCCGATTCCTTGCGCTATCCGGCCGGATCAGCCCAGGTCAGACAGAGCACAGTCGGCCGGTGCGCCGTTTTTGTAGCCGCGTTTGAAGGCGTTGACGCGTTGTTCCGAGCTGCCGTGCGTGAACGATTCAGGATCGATTCTGCCGGTGGTGCGTTGCTGGATTCTGTCGTCGCCGACCGCGGCCGCGGCGTCGATGGCTTCGGCGATTTCCGTCTCGGTGAAGGGCTTGTCGTAGAAACCGGTCTTGATCGCGTTACGGGCCCAGACGGCGGCGTAACAGTCGGCTTGAAGCTCGACGGGGACCGAACCGCCCGACTTGAGGACGTCGCGCAAATTCTGGACGTGGTGCCCGTACTCGTGGGCGATCACGTACGCCCGCGCGAACGGCCCGCCCTTGGCGCCGAACTGGCTCTGGAGCTGGTCGAAGAAGCTCAGGTCCAGATAGACGCGCTGATCGGTGGGGCAGTAGAACGGCCCCACGGACGAGTCGGCCGCGCCGCAGCCCGTGCTGACGTCGCCCGAGTACAGCACGGTCTTCGCCGCGCGATAGTCGGCGAACTCCTGCCGCCAATAGTCCTGGATGCTGTTGACCACGCCCACCACCTGGCACCGCTCGGACTGGTCGGCGTCCTTGCCCGTCCGGCACTGCTCCGAGAGGTTGGACGTGGGCTGCCGCTGGGCGGGCTCGTCGCCGCCGCCCACGTTGTTCAGGACGAACACCAGCACCAGCACGATCACGCTGACGATCCCGCCGCCGCCGATGACCATGCCGCCGGGAAAGCCGCCGCGCCCGCCGCCGCCGCTTCCTCCGGCGTCCTCCACCTGTGAGGGGTCGAGCTCGACCTGGTCTTTGAAGTCCATGCTGACGTCCCTTTCTGGGTACTGCCCGCAGGACAACTGCCCCAAAGAACGCCCGGCTACCGGCAAAGCGCGCGTCTAGATGCCACCGGTGAACGTGTCGCACCGTTTGGGGTCGCCGCTGTCGTAGCCCGTGCTGAACCACCTCTCGCGCTGCTCCGAGGTGCCGTGGGTGAAGGCGTCGGGGGTCACCCGGCCGCGCGACCGCCGCTGGATGCTGTCGTCACCGACCGCGGCGGCCGCGCTGAGCGCCTGGTCGATGTCGGTCTGGGAGAAGGGCTCGTCGTAGAAGCCGGTCTTGACGGCGTTGTGCGCCCACACCCCGGCGTAGCAGTCGGCCTGGAGTTCGAGGCGTACCGAGGCGCTGCCTGCCCCCGGGCGGTTGTCGCGGCTGAGCCTGTTCATGGTGCCGAGCAGGTTCTGGACGTGGTGCCCGTACTCGTGGGCGATCACGTACGCCTGCGCGAACGGGCCGCCCTCGGCCCCGAAGTCGCGCTGGAGCGTGTCGAAGAAGCTCAGGTCCAGGTACACCTTGCGGTCCGCGGGGCAGTAGAACGGCCCGACGGCCGAGTCGGCCACGCCGCAGCCCGTGCGGACCGCCTGGGAGAACAGCACGGTTTTGGCCGGCGTGTACGCCTTCTTTCCGCGTTCGGCGAACTCCTGCCGCCAGTAGGACTGGATGCTGTTCACCGTCCCGACGATGCGGCAGTCCTCCGACTGGTCGGCGTCGGCGCCGGTCTTGCACCGTTCGGCCAGGTTGCCGCTCGGGGAGGGCGGGGGAGGGGCGCTCGGCTGCCGCCCGCCGCCCTGCTGCCCGCCTTCTTCGCCGCTGAAGGGCGTGGGCACCAGCCCGAACAGGAACAGCGCCGCCACCCCCAGGATCAGCAGCAGGCAGCCGCCGCCCTTGCCGCCGATGGGCAGCGCGCAGCCGCCCGGCATCCCGCCGCCCCGGCGGCCGCCCCCGCCCCCCGATTGCGGACCTGAGGCTCGTACGTCCTCGACCTGCGACGGGTCGAGCTGCGCATCATCGTCGAACTGCATGTTCTCCCCCGAACCACACCTTTCCCTGTGACGATGCGATTACGCCAGGTAGCGGTAAGTGCATGATTTTCATTGATTTGTCGGATAATCTGCCGATATGACGGGTGGCTTGATCGGGATCGCATTGGTGTCGCTGGGCATGGTTCTCACGCCGGGGCCGAACATGATCTATCTGGTGTCGCGGTCGATCACGCAGGGGCGCCGCTCCGGGCTGATCTCGCTGACGGGCGTCTTCCTGGGCTTCACCGTCTACCTGACCGCCACCTGCCTGGGGCTGACGGCCGTCTTCGCGTACGTGCCGGCCGCGTACACGGCTCTCAAGCTGGCCGGGGCCGCGTACCTGCTCTGGCTGGCCTGGAACGCCGTCAAGCCCGGCGGCGCCTCGGCCTTCCAACCGCGTGAGCTGCCCGAGGAGAGGCCGGGCAAGCTGTTCTCGATGGGCCTGCTGACCTGCCTGCTGAACCCCAAGATCGCCATTCTGTACCTGTCGCTGCTTCCGCAGTTCATCGACCCGGCGATGGGCCACGTGCTGCTGCAGAGCCTCGCCCTCGGTTCCGTGCAGATCGCCGTCGGGACCCTGGTCAACGCCCTGTTCGTGGTCACGGCGGGAAGCCTGGCGGCGTTCCTGGCCCGCCGCCCGGTCTGGATCCGCGTCCAGCGCTACGTCACCGGCACGGTGCTCGGCGGCTTCGCCATCAGCATGGCGACCGACCGGTCCAAGGCCCTCGTCGCCTCCTGAACGGGCTCACCGGTCGAACCACCGCGCGGCCGGGGCCCCGCACAACTGCGCGAACGCCACCGCGGCGAGGATCACCCCCAGCACGTTCCCGGGGCTGACGCCGTTCGTGACCCGCCAGATGCCCAAGAGGATCAGCAGGAACTCGACGACCAGCCCGAAGACGCGTACCCAGGCGCGCCGGGAGACGATCCGCGTCGCCAGGAACCCGATCAGCGAGATCGTCACCAGCGGCACGGCCAACGCGAACAGCAAGGCCCCCCGTACGACCCCCACCGGCGCGCTCCCCAGCAGGATGAACAGCAGGAACAGGCCGACCATCCCCATGACCGTCTGGATCCACATGCAGATCCTGGCCACGGACACGGACCGGGGCATCGCCTCGCTGCCACCAGGCTCGGACATACGAGCCTCCCATCCAGGGGCGGCGATTGACGCGCCGAGCATAGGACCGCCCCACATGGTCATGTACGGGAACGCCGGGCTCGTAGAGTTCCGGTCATGACCATTCACCCGCCGGAAATATCGGCATGTGTCACCCGAGCGGGGCGACCCGCGTTCGTCGTCAACGTCGAGGTGCTGCTGGAACGGGACGGCCGCTGGCTGCTCATCCGGAGGGGTGCCCAGGAGGCCCACGCACCCGGGATGCTCGCCGGTGTCGGCGGGAAGGTCGAGGCCGAGGGCGCCGGAGCCGACGTACTGGAGGAGACGGCACGCCGGGAGGTGGCCGAGGAGATCGGCGTCGAGCTGGACGGGGTCGAGCTCGTTTATGTGGAGAGCGGGTTCTTCGTCACCGACGACGGCGATCCGGTGATCAACGTGGTGTTCCGCGGCGCGTTGCCGGCGCACGCCGAGCCGGTGGCCGCGTCGGCGGAGGAGGTGGCCGGCCTCGTCTGGCTCACGGCCGCCGAGGCCGCCGCGGACTGCCCGCCCTGGCTCGCGCGCAGCCTGCGACGCGCGGCTTCGTGACCGCGAACGCCCGGCCTTCCTTCGACCGGGCCGCCCGCCGCGACAGGTTGACCGGGTCGTCCCGCCGCTTCAGGTCGAGTCCGGGTCGACCGTCGCTACAGGTCGAGCTGCAGCGTCACCCTTTGATGGGTCGGCACGTAACCGAGCCCGTCGTTGACGGCGCGCATGTGGCGGTTCCCGTCGGCGGTGTCGGTCAGCAGGCCGTCGAGGTCGGGGTAGCGCTCACGTGCCCGCCGGACAGCTTCGGCCTTCATCCAGCGGGCCAGCCCGTGCCCGCGATGCGCGGGCAGCACGCCGGTGCCGTAGTGCTGGGCGTCGCCCTTCCCGTCGCCCGGGACCACCAGCTCGGTGAACCCGGCGATGGAGCCGTCCGACTCGGCGACGGCGGCGACGGTGTGGAGCAGGTCGCCCCGGTTCGCGATGGTCCGCGCCGCCTCGCGTACGCGGTCGACGTCCCAGTGGACGGTGCCGTAGTCGGTGTCGTCCATCGGCATGTCGTCCATGGCGTGGCGGGAGGCGGTGAACGTCTCGGCCAGCTCGTCGGGCACGATCCCGTCCCACGCGACCAGCCGGTAGCCGGGATGCGGGCTGTGCGCGATCTCGCGCAGGCCGGCGAGGTCGGTTCCGGCCAGCGACAGCCGCGCGTAGGTCAGCGTCAGCACCTTCCGGAAACCGCGCGCCACCAGGAAGGCGTCTCCCGGCGAACCGGGCTCCACCTCCG
Source organism: Nonomuraea sp. NPDC050643 (assembly GCF_040654715.1). NCBI lineage: Bacteria > Bacillati > Actinomycetota > Actinomycetes > Streptosporangiales > Streptosporangiaceae > Nonomuraea > Nonomuraea sp. NPDC050643. The sequence continues at coordinate 55,038 of NZ_JBFAIM010000087.1, forward strand.
CGATGACGCTACGCCGCCCCTCTTCCCGGGCGGCGGCCACCGCGGCCGTGAGCAGAAGGGATCCGACGCCGGCGCGCTGCTCGGCGGGGTGCACGTGGAGATCGAGCTCGGCCAGATGATCCTGGCCCGCCTTGGTGAACAGGCGCAGGAACGCCGACCCCGCCGGTACGCCGGTCGGCAGGGCGGCCAGCCAGGCGAGGCGCCGCGCGGACGAGGTGAGCTGAGGATCGATCAGAGGGATGATGCGAATCGACACGCGGTCTCCGGGTTGAGGAGGTCGGGAATGGCAGAGCTGCGAATTCGCGGCTGAACGGTCGTGCGCATCTGCTGCACACCTCCTCCTGGTACGGCCTCGGCATCGAGAACGGCCTGGCTACGGCAGGTTACCTGGCCGTGGAATCACCACTGAGGGTCGGTGGAGATCTCGCCGGAGGGGTCGGGATTCCAGATCTTCTCCGCGGCGGAGGCGGACGAGGCGGCCCCAGCGGCAAGGCCGAGCGCGAAAAGACCGGCCGCGGCCACAACGGCGAGCTTCCTGAGCAGCCTGACGTGTGTCACAAGACCTCCTGTGCGATACGAAGACGCAGGGGCTGATCGTATTGGACACAGAGATCGCGACACAAACCTCCATACATGGCTGTATGTGCCGATCCTGGCGAGTCGTTTGTAAGGCACCTGTAAGCCTGTCTGTCTATACATGCACATGTGAACCACGACGCCGGAAGCCTGACGGCAGACGGCGTTCCATCCGCGATCGCCGCAAAGGGCTCGATCGCTCCACTCAATGCCGACTTCGTGAAGGAGGGCAGCGCCCCTCGTGACGCTGGAGATCAGATTTCTCGGTCCGTGGCAGGTCCTGGCCGGTGGCGAGCCGATCCGGCTGGCCGGGCAGCGGCGTATCGGTGTGCTGGCCAGG
>NZ_JBFAIM010000088.1:0-54038 GCF_040654715.1 Nonomuraea sp. NPDC050643
AGTGGCGGCGCGAGGGCGAGCCGCACCTGTTCAACCCCGAGACGGTCTTCAAGCTCCAGCACGCCACCAGGACCCGCCGCTACGAGATCTTCAAGGAGTACACGAACCTCGTGGACTCCCAGGCGGAGCGGCTGATGACCCTGCGCGGCCTGTTCAAGCTGCGCAAGGGCGCCCCGATCCCGATCGACGAGGTCGAACCCGTCGAGAGCATCGTCAAGCGGTTCTCCACCGGCGCGATGTCGTACGGCTCCATCTCGATGGAGGCGCACGAGACGCTCGCCATCGCGATGAACCGGCTCGGCGGCAAGTCCAACACCGGCGAGGGCGGCGAGGATCCCGAGCGGCTCTACGACCCGGCCCGCAGGTCGGCGATCAAGCAGGTGGCCTCCGGCCGGTTCGGCGTCACCTCCGAATACCTGGTGAACGCGGCCGACCTGCAGATCAAGATGGCCCAGGGCGCCAAGCCCGGCGAGGGCGGCCAGCTCCCGGGCCACAAGGTCTACCCGTGGATCGCCAAGACCCGGCACTCCACGCCCGGCGTCGGCCTCATCTCGCCGCCGCCGCACCACGACATCTACTCGATCGAGGATCTGGCCCAGCTCATCCACGACCTGAAGAACTCCAACCCGGAGGCCAGGGTCCACGTGAAGCTGGTCGCCGAGGTCGGCGTCGGCACGGTCGCGGCGGGCGTGTCCAAGGCGCACGCCGACGTGGTGCTCATCTCCGGGCACGACGGCGGCACCGGCGCCTCGCCGCTGACCTCGCTCAAGCACGCGGGCGCCCCGTGGGAGCTCGGCCTGGCCGAGACCCAGCAGACGCTCCTGCTCAACGACCTGCGCGACCGCATCGTCGTCCAGGTCGACGGCCAGCTCAAGACCGGCCGCGACGTCGTCATCGCCGCGCTGCTGGGCGCCGAGGAGTACGGCTTCGCCACCGCTCCGCTCGTCGTCTCCGGCTGCGTGATGATGCGGGTCTGCCACCTCGACACCTGCCCGGTGGGCGTGGCCACGCAGAACCCCGAGCTGCGCAAGCGCTTCACCGGCAAGCCCGAGTTCGTGGTCAACTACTTCGAGTTCATCGCCGAGGAGATCCGCGAATACCTGGCCGAGCTGGGCTTCCGCACGCTCGACGAGGCGATCGGGCACGTCGAGATGCTCGACATGACGGCGGCCGAGGACCACTGGAAGGCCAGCGGCCTCGACCTGTCGCCGATCCTGCACCAGCCCGCGCTGCCCGCCGGCACCGCGCTGCACCGGGTCGTCGAGCAGGACCACGGCCTGCAGCACGCGCTGGACAACACGCTGATCCAGCTCGCCGAAGGCGCGCTCAGCGACGGCATCCCGGTCACGCTCGAACTGCCCATCCGCAACGTGAACCGCACGGTCGGCACCATGCTCGGCTACCAGGTCACCAAGCGCCACGGCGGCAAGGGCCTGCCCGACAACACGATCGACATCTCGTTCACCGGCTCGGCGGGCAACTCGTTCGGCGCGTTCGTGCCGCGCGGGGTCACGCTGCGGCTGACCGGCGACGCCAACGACTACCTCGGCAAGGGCCTGTCCGGCGGGCGGATCACCGTCCGGCCGCACGAGGAGGCCCCGCTCGACGGCCACATCATCGCGGGCAACGTCGCCCTGTACGGGGCCACGTCCGGCGAGGTGTTCGTCCGCGGCGTCGTGGGCGAGCGGTTCTGCGTGCGCAACTCCGGCGCCACGGCGGTCGTCGAAGGCGTGGGCGACCACGGCTGCGAGTACATGACCGGCGGCAAGGTCGTCGTGCTCGGCGGCACCGGGCGCAACTTCGCGGCCGGCATGTCGGGCGGCGTGGCCTACCTGCTCGACCTCAAGCCCGAGCGGGTCAACCGCGAGATGGTCGCCATCGAGGCGCTCTCCGAGGAGGACACCGAGTTCCTCAAGGAGACGGTCGAGAAGCACTTCGCGGAGACGGGCTCGCCGGTCGCCAAGCAGTTGCTGGCCGACTGGGACGCGGCGCTCGGCCGGTTCGGCAAGATCATGCCGACCGACTACAAGAGGGTGCTGGAGGCCGCCGAGGCCGCCCGCGCCGAAGGCCGGGACATCGACGAGGCGGTCATGGCCGCCGCGGTCAAGGGTTAAGGAGGCGTACCGAATGGCTGACCCGAAGGGTTTTCTCACGCACGACAGGGAGCTGCCGGCGCGCCGCCCCGTGGACGTCCGCATCGGCGACTGGCGCGAGGTCTACCAGGACTTCTCCCAGGACAAGCTGACCAAGCAGGCGGCCCGCTGCATGGACTGCGGCATCCCGTTCTGCCACAACGGCTGCCCGCTGGGCAACCTCATCCCCGAGTGGAACGACCTCGTCCACCGCACCGACTGGCGCGAGGCGATCGAGCGGCTGCACGCCACGAACAACTTCCCGGAGTTCACCGGCAGGCTCTGCCCGGCTCCGTGCGAGGCGGCGTGCGTGCTCGGCATCAACTCCGACCCGGTGGCGATCAAGCGGGTCGAGGTCGAGATCATCGACCGGGCGTTCACCGAGGGCTGGGTGACCCCGCAGCCCCCGAAGGTCAAGACCGGCAAGAAGGTCGCGGTCGTCGGCTCCGGCCCCGCCGGGCTCGCCGCCGCGCAGCAGCTCACCAGGGCCGGGCACGACGTGGTGGTGTTCGAGCGGGCCGACCGCATCGGCGGCCTGCTGCGCTACGGCATTCCCGAGTTCAAGATGGAGAAGCGCCACATCGAGCGCCGCCTCACGCAGATGCGGGCCGAGGGCACCGTGTTCCGCACCGGCGTCAACGTCGGCGTCGACATCACCGCCGCCGAGCTGCGCGAGCAGTTCGACGCCGTGGTGCTGTCCGGCGGCGCCACCCAGTGGCGCGACCTGCCGGTGACCGGACGCGAGCTCAAGGGCGTCTACCAGGCGATGGAATACCTGCCGCTGTCCAACAAGGTCCAGGAGGGCGACCTCGACAAGTCGCCGATCTCGGCCGAGGGCAAGCACGTGGTGGTGATCGGCGGCGGCGACACCGGCGCCGACTGCATCGGCACGGCGATCCGGCAGGGCGCCAAGTCCGTCACCCAGCTCGAGATCATGCCCCAGCCGCCCGCCAACCGGCCCGGCAACCAGCCGTGGCCGACGTTCCCCATGCTGTTCAAGATGGAGAGCGCCCACGAGGAGCTGGCCGACGGCGGGGGAGAGCGCGTGTACGCGGTCTCCACCACCGCCTTCGTCGGCGACGACGACGGCAACGTGCGCGCGCTGCGGCTGGTCGAGGTCGAGGGGCCGCAGGCCGGGTTCAAGCCGGTCCCGGGCACCGAGCGGGAGATCCCGGCCGAGCTGATCACCCTGTCCATGGGCTTCCTCGGCCCGGAGAAGGGCGACCTGCTGCAGGACCTGGCGGGGGAGGCCGGCGACGGCTTCTACGACGCCAGGGGCAACGTGGCGCGCGACAAGACGTACATGTCCAAGGTGGACGGCGTCTTCGTGGCGGGCGACATGGGGCGCGGGCAGTCGCTCATCGTGTGGGCCATCGCCGAGGGGCGGGCCGCCGCCTCGGGCGTGGACCGGTTCCTGACCGGGGAGACGGCGCTGCCGTACCCGATCCTGCCGACCGCGCGCCCGCTGGTCTGACAGATGGCGGCCCGGCCGGTGACGGCCGGGCCGTCTCTCAACCATTAGCCGGCCGAGGTCTCAGCAGGCCTGGGCGGCGACGGCGTCGAGGGCGCGCTGGGAGGCCGGGTCGGCGGCGCGGTAGACGATCAGCCGCTGGCCCGGCGCCTGCAGCGGGGCCAGCACCTCGTATTCGACGGTCAGCGGCCCCTCCGTGGCGTGCCGCAGCCGCTTACGGCCCCTGGCGTTGACGCGGACGTCGCGCAGCGCCCACAGGCGGGCGCACTCCTCGCTGCCCGAGGTCAGCTCGTCGATCAGTTGCGCCAGCGCCTTGTCGTCGGGATGGGCCGCCCACGAGGCCCGCAGGTCGGCGATGCCCTCGCGCAGCGTGCGCTCCCGGTCGAGGTAGAAGTCGCTCAGGCCCGGATGCAGCATGCACAGCCACAGGCTGTTGCGCTGCTCGGGCGGCAGCGCGCCGAAGTCGAGCATCAGCCCGGCCATCTCCGGGTTCCAGGCCAGGATGTCGAAGCGGTGGTTGACCAGCATGGCGGGCAGCGGCGACAGGTCGAGCACGAGCCTGGCCAGCGGCCCGGCCTCGTCGTCGGTGGCCGCCTGCCGGGTGGGGCGCTGCTCGGCCAGGTTGAACAGGTAGTCCCGCTCGTCCTCGCTCAGGCGCAGCGCGCCGGCCAGCGCCTCCAGCACCTCCGGCGACGGTCGCAGCCCGCGCCCCTGCTCCAGCCGGGTGACGTAGTCGACGCTGACGCCGGCCAGCTCGGCGACCTCCTCGCGGCGCAGGCCGGGCGTGCGGCGGTGGGCGCGGCGGGCGGGCAGCGCGACCGTGCCGGGATCCAGCCGCTCGCGGCGGCTGCGCAGGAAGACGGCGAGCTCACGGGTCTGGTCGACGGTGCTCATCCCCTCGATTCTAGGCCCGGCCGCCTAGGACGGCCGATCCCAGGAAGAGCCTTCCCTTACCCCCGGCACACGCCCGGAGCAGCCTTGATGGCATGACGACACTTGACACCTACCGCCTGCTGGGCCGCTCGGGGCTGCGGGTCTCCCCGCTCGCGCTGGGCACGATGACCTTCGGCACGGACTGGGGCTGGGGCGCCGACAAGGACGAGTCCCGCCGCATCTTCGACACGTACGTGGACCACGGCGGCAACTTCGTCGACACCGCCAGCCAGTACACCGAGGGCACCGCCGAGACCCTGGTCGGCGAGTTCGCGGCCGGGCGGCGTGAGCGGCTGGTGCTGGCCACCAAGTACACGATGGCCAGGCGCCAGGGCGACCCGAACTCCGGCGGCAACCACCGCAAGAGCATGGTCCGCTCGGTCGAGAGCAGCCTGCGCCGCCTGAACACCGACCATCTCGACCTGCTCTACCTGCACGCCTGGGACTTCACCACCCCCGTGGAGGAGATCCTGCGCGCCATGGACGACCTCGTCACCGCGGGCAAGGTCCTGTACGTCGGCATCTCCGACACCCCCGCCTGGCAGGTCTCCCGCATGCAGGCCATCGCCGACCTGCGCGGCTGGACCCCGCTCATCGCCCTGCAGATCGAGTACAGCCTCATCGAGCGGACCGTGGAGCGCGACCTCGTCCCGATGGCGCGGGAGCTGGGCCTGGGCGTCATCCCCTGGTCGCCGCTGGCCAGCGGGGTGCTGACGGGCAAGTACACCCGCGCGGACCTCGGGCACGAGGTGTCGGGCGACCCTTCGGGCTCGCGCAAGAACGTCGCGGCGGCCAACGGCTCGCTCACCGAGCGGGCGCTGGACATCGCGGACGTGGTCAAGCGGGTGGCCGGCGAGATGAGCCGGACGCCGTCGCAGGTGGCGCTGGCCTGGACGCTGCTCAACCCGGGGGTGACGGCGCCCATCGTGGGGGCGCGGACGCTGGGGCAGCTCGAGGACAACCTGGGGGCGCTGGACGTGCGGTTCACGGACGCGCAGGCCGCCGCGCTGGGCGAGGCCAGCCGGGTGGAGCTGGGCTTCCCGCACGAGTTCCTGGCCCGCCCGATGCCGCGCCACGTGATGCTCGGCGGGGTGACGATCGAGCCGAGGTAGCAGTGGCCTCTGGACTGGGTTTCCGGGCCGAGGCGGTGGCGGTTCGGGGCCGAGGTGGCGGCGGTTCCGGGCCGAGATAGCGTCCGCTTCGCCACCCATAGACCGAAATTTCACCACTAAGTTGCATCAGCCGATTACTGTCGGGAAGATGCAGGTTCTGCGGCACTTTCGGTGGATGGGGGAGAAATGCGGCGGGTGGCCTCTGGCTTGACAGCGCTGGCCACGATGGCCGCGCTCGGCGCCTGCTCGGCCGCCGCACCACGCGAGACCGCCGTCCCGCAGGCCGAATACCTCGTCTTCTACGCCGGAGGACAGCAGCGCGCCGCCCAGACGGCCGTCCAGCGGGCCGGCGGCAGCACACGCTCCAACGACGGCAAACTCGGCTACCTCACGGCCACCGGCGCCCGCGACGGGTTCGAGGAACGGGTGGGCGCCGACCGGGCCGTCGTCGGCGTCACCCAGGACCGGCGCATCGGCTACGCCACCGCCCGCCCTACCGGCGCCTTCCCCGACGCGCAGTCGTTCACCAAGAACACCGGAGAGCCGCTCGCCGGCCGCCAGTGGGACATGCGCATGATCGGCGCCGACCGCGCCCACGCCAAGGCGCCCGGCACCAAGCAGGTCCTCGTCGGCGTCATCGACACCGGCGTGGACGGCAAACACCCCGACCTCGCCCCCAACTTCAACCGTGAGCTCAGCCGCAACTTCGTCACCGACAGACCCGAGGACGAGAACGGCGAGACACTCGACGGGCCCTGCGAGGCCGACGGCTGCAAGGACCCCGTGGACGTGGACGACGACGGCCACGGCACCCACGTGGCCAGCACCATCGCCTCCCCGATCAACGGCGTGGGCATCGCCGGCGTCGCGCCCGGCGTACAGATCCTCAACCTGCGCGCCGGACAGGACTCCGGGTTCTTCTTCCTCAAGCCCAGCCTCGACGCGCTCACGTACGCCGCCGACATCGGCGTGGACGTCGTCAACATGAGCTACTTCGTCGACCCTTGGCTGTTCAACTGCCCGAACAACGCCTCCGACACCAAGAAACAGCAGCTCGAGCAGCAGGCCGTCATCACCGGCATGCAGCGCGCCCTCGACTACGCCCGTCAGAAGGGCGTCACGCTCATCTCCGCCCTCGGCAACGGCTCCACCGACCTAGGCCACCCCAAGACCGACAAGCTCAGCCCCGGCTACCCGAAGGGCGACGAGAAGGTCCGCCAGGTCGACAACTCCTGCCTCAACGTGCCCGCCGAGTCCCGCGGCGTCATCTCCGTCTCCGCCGTCGGCCCCTCCGGCCGCAAGGCCGTCTACAGCGACTACGGCCTGGAGCAGACGGACGTGGCGGCGCCCGGCGGCGACGTGCTCGACGGCCAGGGCACCAAGGCCGTCCGCTCGATCCTGGCCGCAGCCCCCGAGCGCGTGCTGCGCGCCTCCGGACGGATCGACGGCTCCGGCGAGCCCAAGGGCCCCGACGTCGTCAAGGACTGCGAGAACGGCACCTGCTCCTACTACCAGTACCTCGAAGGCACCTCCATGGCCTCGCCGCACGCCGCCGGCGTCGCCGCGATCCTCGTCAGCCGCTTCGGCAAACCCGGCAAGGGCGGAGTCGAACTCGCCCCCGCCACCACCGAGGACCTGCTCTACAAGACCGCCACCCAGAAGGCGTGCCCCTCACCCCGCCAGTACGTCTACAAGGCCTTCGGCCAGAACGAGACCCACGTGTGCGAAGGTGAGCAATCCCGTAACGGTTTCTACGGTCACGGCATCGTGGACGCTTGGAAGGCGGCTACCGTCGAACCATGATGTATCGCCTCATCGCGGATGCCGCGATGGTGGTGCACTTCGCCTTCCTGGTCTACATGGCGGTGGGCGGGTTCGTGGCGTGGCGCTGGCGGCGTACGCTCTGGGCGCATCTTTTGGTCGTAGCCTGGGGCGTGCTGTCGATCGTGACCGGCATCGAATGCCCGCTCACGTTCGTCGAGGACTGGGCACGCCGCAAAGCGGGCCAGGAAGGGCTCCCCGCCAGCGGATTCATCGACCACTACATCGAGGGCGTGATCTACCCGGAGCAGTACACGAACTTGGCGCGTCTGGGGGTCGCCGTTCTCGTACTGTTCTCCTACGTCGGGTACGTTCTCCGTCGTCAGTGACTGCCAAGTGGTCTGTACCAATTAAGGTAGGACTCGTGACTCGTCGCGCGAAAATCGTCTGCACCCTAGGCCCAGCCACTTCGTCCAAAGAACGCCTCCGCGAACTGATCGCCGCAGGCATGGACGTGGCACGGTTCAACCTCAGCCATGGCAATCATGACATGCACAGAGAGGTTTACGACCGGGTCAGGGAGGTGGCGGCCGACCTCGGCCGCGGTGTAGGCGTGCTCGCCGACCTGCAAGGCCCCAAGATCCGCGTCGGAACGTTCGAAGAGGGCCCCGTCAGGCTGGGCTTCGGTGACGTCTTCACCGTCACCACCGAAGACATCCCCGGCGACCGCGAGCAGGTCTCCACCACCTACAAGGGCCTGCCCAACGACGTCCGCCCCGGTGACACCATCCTCGTCGACGACGGCCGCCTCGTGCTCGAGGTCACCCGGGTCGACGGCGACCGCGTCATCACCCGCGTCGTCATCGGCGGCATGATCTCCGACAACAAGGGCCTCAACCTGCCCGGCATCAACGTCAGCGCCCCCGCCCTGACCGACAAGGACGAAGCCGACCTGCGCTGGGCACTGCGCACCGGCTTCGACATGATCGCCCTGTCCTTCGTCCGCCGCCCGTCCGACGCCGACGTGGTGCGCAACATCATGGAGCAGGAGGCCGTCCGCCTCCCGCTGCTCGCCAAGATCGAGAAGCCGCAGGCCGTCGACCGCCTCCCCGACATCGTCGAGGCCTTCGACGGCATCATGGTCGCCCGCGGCGACCTCGGCGTCGAGCTCCCGCTCGAGCAGGTCCCGATCGTGCAGCGCCGCATCATCGAGCTCTGCCGCGAGAAGGCCCGCCCGGTCATCGTCGCCACCCAGATGCTCGACTCCATGATGAGCTCCCCGCGCCCCACCCGCGCCGAAGCCTCCGACGTGGCCTACGCGGTCATGGACGGCGCCGACGCGGTCATGCTGTCCGGCGAGACCTCCGTCGGCAACTACCCGGTCGAGTCCGTCTCCACCATGGACCGCATCGCCTGCGCCGCCGAGAAGGCCTCCCTGCACGCCACGCACACCCTGGAGCGCATGCCCGAGACCACGGGCGGCGCCATCGCCCGCGCCGCGGCCGAGGTGGGCGCCATCGTCGGCGCCAAGGCCCTGATCGCCTTCACGATGTCCGGCGAGACGGCGCGCCGCCTGGCCCGCTACCGCTCCCCGATCCCGCTGCTCGCCTTCACCTCGGCCCCGCACGTGCGGGGGCAGCTCTCGCTGACGTGGGGGGTGGAGACGTTCCACGTGCCGTTCGTGCACCACACGGACGACATGGTGCGGCAGGTGGAGGCGTCCCTGCTGTCGCTGGGACGGCTTGAGAAGGGCGACAAGGTCGTCATCGTGGCCGGCTCCCCTCCCGGCACCCCGGGCTCCACCAACGCCCTCCGCGTCCACACCATCGGCTCCGCGGTCTCCCACGCCCACTGACCGCATCTCCCGCTGGGGCATGCCACCACCCATCCGTTAGGGCCGCGCCCACCGCACTCCGCTTGAGGGCCCTCCAGGGTAACGGCCGCTGACCCGGTTCGTACGCCCATCCGTTACGGCTGCGCCGTGGCCGGCCACCCGCCGCACTTCGCCCGAGGGCCCTCCAGGAAACGGCCGCTGACCCTTCAGCGGCCGAGCGCCGTTACGGCGCGCACTGTGGGCCCTCTCCGTGGCTCCAGCCGACCCCCATTACCACAGGCCACAGAGGGACCGGACTCACAGCAGGACCCCCGGAGGACCACTCTCCGACCGGCTACGGGATTGCCCGCCTGACCGGCCATCAGACCCGCCGACGGACCGCTCGCCGATCCGACCACGGGACCGCTCGCCCGACTCACCATCAGACCGGCCGACGGACCGACCACAGGACCGGTTACCAGACGGACCGACGAACCGGCCAGTCGGTGCCCCACACGACCGGACGGGCAGGCTGGCCGTGGCCGTGGGGGAGCGGATCCCGCTACCCCACAAACCTCGTCATCCTTGCCCAGGACCCCGCCCAGGCTCGGGACCCCGCCCAGGCTCGGGACCCCGCCCAGGCTCGGGACCCCGCCCAGGCTCAGGCCGTCGGCCCAGGTCCACTGCCCAGGGCCGGTCGCGTTCGTTCGTATGTTGGCGTAGTTCGGGAATGTCAGTTGGCGTGCAGGGCGGCGTTGAGTTCGATGCGGTCGCCCTTGCGCGGCACCGCCTCCACCGCGCCCGACTGCGAGTTACGCCGCAGCAGGATGCCGCTGGAGCCCGACAACTCGGCCGCTTTCACCACCGTGCCGTCGGGGAGGGCGACCTTCGTGCCCGCCGTCACGTACAGGCCCGCCTCCACCACGCAGTCGTCGCCCAGCGAGATGCCCAGGCCCGAGTTGGCGCCCAGCAGGCAGCGCTCACCGATGGAGATCACCTGCTTGCCGCCGCCCGACAGCGTCCCCATGATCGAGGCGCCGCCACCCACGTCGGAGCCGTCACCCACGACCACACCGGCCGACACCCGGCCCTCGATCATCGAAGTGCCCAGCGTGCCCGCGTTGAAGTTCACGAAGCCCTCGTGCATGACCGTGGTGCCGCTGGACAGATGCGCGCCCAGCCGGACCCGGTCCGCGTCGGCGATCCGGACCCCAGAAGGCAGCACGTAGTCCACCATGCGCGGGAACTTGTCCACCCCGTACACCGTCACCGCACCCCTGGCCCGCAACCGCAGCCGCGTGCGCTCGAAGTCCGGGACCGGGCACGGGCCGTAGTTGGTCCACACCACGTTGGCCAGCAGGCCGAAGATCCCGTCCAGGTTGACCTCGTGCGGCCGGACCAGGCGGGCGGAGAGCAGGTGCAGACGCAGGTAGACGTCGTGCGCGTCCACGGGCGCCTCGGAGAGCTTGGCGATGCCGGTGCGCACCGCCACCACCTCCACGCCGCGCGCCGCGTCAGGGCCGGTCGGCTCGGCCAGCTCCCCGGCCTCGTCGGCGGAGAGCCGCTGGGTGCCCGCCAGGGGCGCGTCACCCAGCTCGGGAGCCGGGAACCAGGTGTCGAGTACGGTGCCGTCGGAGGCAATGGTGGCGAGGCCGACGCCGAACGCGCCGGTCGAGGTGGGATCGAAAGCAGTCACGGGCCAAAAATACCGGTCCGCAGGTCAATCCATGGAGCCGAGGTCGGCCGAGAGCCAGTGTTCGGGCCACATTCTGAACGTCACGAGCACGTTCAGATCCGAGCCCTGCACATAGCCCGACACGGCGTCGGCCGGAAGGTAGCGGCCGGAGATGCGGGTCAGGTCCTCCAGCGTCGTCGGGGCCGAGTGCACGACCGGTCCCTCCACGGACACGTACCGGTAGGTCGGGCTGATCCGCTGCACCAGGATCGTGAACCGGCCCGCCTTCGCGACCAGCCTGGCCTTGAGCGAGTCGCCGTCTGTCAGGAAACGGATCTCGCCGCCGGGACTGTAGTCGTACCAGACCGGTACGGTCAGCGGCGCCCGCCCCTCACCCGACTCCACGGCCAAGCTCGCGATGTGCGCCTCTGCCAGAAACGCCTCCCGCACCGCCACACTCAACGGCATCCCGCCCCCACCCCCCGTAGTCATCGATCTTGAAGGTCATTCCCGGTGGGAGCGATCCCGAAAAGTCCCCCCACACCCCACTTAACCCCCACCCCACCCGCCCCAACCCCACCCCCTCACTCCATCCACCCCCAACCCCACCAACCCACCCACCCAAACCCTCAGCCCACACACAAGCTGTTCCTGTCTCTCAACCCACCCACCACGCTCTCCAGGTCCGCACCCGGGCCCACCCTCGGACGAGGCACCATTTCACGCCTCGCACCCCACGCCGGGCCCACTCGCAAACGAGGCACCTCCGGCCCGGACTTCACGCCCCATGCCGGGCCCACTCGCGGTCGGGACACCGCCCTGGACCTCGACTCCCGCTGACGGACGAAGCCCCCCACCCACACGTCGCACACCACCCACACCACCCGCTGGTGCACGCACGTCAGGCCATGCCGCGCCACACGGACGGTGTCACGGAGGCGTTGGTCGGGTTTGTGCGTGAGGTGCGGTCCGCTGGGCCACCATCGTCGCCGTACGCACGAACGCCGCCAGCTCCCGCGACCGTTCCCCCTCAGGCCAGGCCAGCACCACGGTCGTCGGCTCCGCGTCCGCCACGGGCACGCACACCAGGTCACGCCGCACCAGATCCCTGACCGACTCCGGCGCCACCACCACCAGCCGCCCCAAGGCCGCGAGCTGCATCAGCATCGCGGGTTCGACGATCTCGGAATGCCGCCCCGGCCAGACGGGCGCCGGGCCGGCGTCGAGGTCGCACAGGCGGACGCACGCACGCCCGGCCAGCGGATGCCCCGGCGACATGACCGCCACACCGCCCTCCACCCGCAACGGCTCGCAGTCGAACCCCGCCAGGTCCTCGTACGGACTGTGCAGGAACGCCACGTCCGCCCTCCCCTCACGCACCAGCCGCGCCCGCTCCGTCACCCCGCACAGCGCCAGCTCCACCTCCACGGCATCCGGACACGCCCGATAGGCGGCCAGGATCTCCGGCAGCAGCCCCCCGTCACCCCCGGGCTTCAGCGCCACCACCAGCACGGGATCGTCCCGCCCCGCCCGCCGCGTACGCGCCGCCGCGGCGGCCACCGCGTCCAGCACCTTGGCCGCCTCCCGCGCCAGCACCTCACCCGCCGGAGTCAGCGCGACCCCACGACTGGACCGGTCGAACAACCTCACCCCCAGCCGCCGCTCCAGCTTCTGGATCGCCCTGGACAGAGGCGGCTGAGCCATCCCCAGCCGCGCCGCCGCCCGCCCGAAGTGCAACTCCTCCGCGACCGCCGCGAAATAGGCCAGCTCGCGCGTCTCCATACCCTCAGGGTATTGCCCGCGACCCACCCGGTGTTGGCCCGCGGACCACCCCCGATGATGTGCTCCCAGACATGACCGAAACGACCACCGCCCTGGTCACTGGGGCGAACAAGGGCATCGGATACGAAGTGGCCGCGGCCCTCGCCGCGCAGGGCGTCACCGTCTTCCTGGCCTCCCGCGACCCCCAACGCGGCGAACAGGCCGCCACCCGCCTGCGCGCCACAGGAGCCGACGTCCACCCCATCGTCCTGGACGTCACCGACCCCGCCACCATCGAATCGGCGGCCACCTCACTCACCCGCCTGGACATCCTGATCAACAACGCCGGCATCTCCGGCCCCACGAACGAACCCCCCAGCGCCACCACCCCCCGAACCCTCAGAGACGTCCTCGAAACGAACGTCATCGGCGTCCTCACCGTCACCAACGCCCTCCTGCCCCTGCTCCGCCGCTCACCCGCCCCCCGCATCGTGAACGTCTCCAGCACCGTCGGCTCCACGACCTGCCACACCGACCCCGCCCACCACATGTCCGGCCTCCCGGCCGTGGCCGCCTATCCCGCGTCGAAGGCCGCGCTCAACGCCCTGACCGTCCAGTACGCCAAGGAACTCCGTAAGGACGGGATCCTCGTCAACGCCGCCGCCCCCGGTGCCTGCGCCACCGACCTCACCAAGGACCTGCCCTTCCCCATCACCCGCACGGCCGCCGAGGGCGCCGCAGTCATCGTGCGCCTCGCCACCCTCCCCGCCGACGGCCCCACCGGCACCTTCCACGACGACGCGGGCACCGTCCCCTGGTAGCCACGACACGGCCGGTCAGTTTTCGGCCCCACATGACGATCGAGCAACTCCACCGCCTCCCGCCGGGCCACCGAGAGCTCGTTGCGGTTGTTGAACCGCCAGGCCACGCCGAGCAGGTCGAGCGCCTCACAGCAGAGGCCCAGGATGTCGCGGGACTCGTTCTTGAAGTGGTAGCGCGGATATTCGTACCAGCGGACGCCGCCGGGAAGGTCGTGGCGCACGCGGTTGAGCCCGCGGTAGCCGTCGGAATGGATGAAACCCCTGACGAACCGGCCGGGATGCGCCGTGACGATCTCCCGCTGCCACGGCTCGAGCACGATCGCCCGCTCGTGCTTCCTGCCGGGACCGTGCTGCGGGAACAGGTGCGGCCAGTGCTTGGAGTAGGAGTTGACGTCCTTGCACCCTTGTTTCTGCCTGACGCGCACCTTGTTGGTCGGCCGGACGGCACGGAGGGCGTCGACGCATTCCTGGACGAGCCCCGGCCATCTGTCGGCGCAGGCGATGCGCAGGGCCCAGACCTGTTTGGCCCGGTCGCCGACCCAGCAGAGGCAGCCGTCGCCGAGGTAGAGGCCCAGGAGGGAGGCGTAGCTGTCGGCGGGGGCGGGGGAGTGGGGTTCGGCGGCGCAGCGGGGGCAGGTGCCGGTCATCGGGGAGACGTGGGCGGGCCGGTCACGCCACCGGCGAACGGTGGCGTAGCTGGCTCCGGTCTGCCGGCTGGTCTCGCTGATGCTGAGTCCTGAGGCGAGCAGCCGGAGTGCCTGGTCACGGACCGCGAGATCGCACATGCGGAGAGTGTCGCATTCGGCTACGACAAAACCGCCCGGCCAGAGGCCGGGCGGCTAGTCAGTGCCCCGGGTGGGACTCGAACCCACACTGTACGGGTTTTGAATCCGCTCCCTACTGCCAATTGGGGTACCGGGGCCGTAATTCGGACATGCCCGAATTCACCCGTATCGCACAGCCGCAGCTTAGCCCAACCTGGGCACCACGCGGATCCGGCGTGGATCTAATCTACCGGACGTCTGTACTCTTCTGCTCGTGAGTACGCAGCGGCGAGTAGTGATCGCGGAAGACGAGGCCCTGATCCGCCTCGACCTCAAGGAGATGCTCCAGGAGGACGGCTACGTCGTCGTGGGCGAGGCCGGGGACGGCGAGCAGGCGATCCAGCTGGCCGCCGATCTGAGGCCCGATCTCGTGATCCTGGATGTGAAGATGCCCGTGCTCGACGGCATCTCGGCGGCCGAGCGGATCGTGTCCGAGCGGATCGCCCCCTGTCTGATCCTGACCGCGTTCTCCCAGCGTGATCTGGTCGAGCGGGCCAGGGACGCGGGGGCGATGGCTTATCTGGTGAAGCCGTTCACGAAGGCGGATCTGGTGCCGGCGATCGAGATGGCGGTCAGCAGGCACGAGGAGATGGTGGCGCTGGCGGCCGAGGTGTCGAGCCTGTCGGAGCGGCTGGAGACCAGGAAGCTGGTGGAGCGGGCCAAGGGGCAGTTGATGGCGCAGCATGGCTGGAGTGAGCCGCAGGCGTTCAGGTGGATCCAGAAGGCGTCGATGGACCGGCGGTTGAGCATGCGTGAGGTTGCTCAGATCGTTATCGATGACACGGCGGAGCGATCCTGAAAAAGCCCTATATCAGGTGATTTAGCCCGATGGGTTGTGGTGCGGTCACGACTGGGCATCCAACCGGCTTCGGGTGCTTTCGCGGTCGGCGTCCCGGCGCGTAACTGATGGGCGGACGGAAGGTCCGCTCATCAGGAACGGAGACGCTTTCGATGATCCGCATTTCCCGCGCGCCGCTCGTCACGACCGTGGTGTGCCTGGCGCTGGCGGCGTGTTCGGGCGGCGGCACGACCGCCGGTCCCGGCGCTCCGGGCTCGGCTTCCGTGTCGCCGTCCGCCGCCTCGACGGCGAAGGGGGACGGCGCGCTGGCCGTCGGTACGGTGCTGCCGCAGACAGGTTCGCTGGCGTATCTGGGTCCGCCCATGTTCACGGGCGTGGACCTCGCGCTGAAGGAGATCAACGAGGCCGGTGGCGTGCTGGGCAGGCCGGTCACGAAGTCCGATACGGATTCGGGGGACACGACCACGAACATCGCGTCGCAGTCGGTGGACCGGTTGCTGGCGCAGAAGGTGGACGCGATCGTGGGGGCGGCGTCCTCGTCGGTGTCGGAGTCGATCATCGACAAGGTGACGGGTGCGGGGGTGGTGCAGTTCTCGCCGGCCAACACCTCGGACAAGTTCACCTCGATCGAGGACGACGGGTTGTACTTCCGTACGGCGCCGCCGGACAAGCTGCAGGGGCGGGTCCTGGGGGATCTGGTCGTGTCGGACGGTAATGACACGATCGGGATCCTGGCCATGCAGGACTCTTATGGTTCCGGTCTGGCCGATCAGGTGACGGCGACGGCGGAGGCGGCGGGGGCGACCGTGGTGGAGCGGGTGGACTATGACCCGAAGGCGCCTGACTTCTCCGCGGACGTCGCGAAGATCAAGGCGAAGAACCCGAAGGGGATCGTGCTGATCGGTTTCCAGGAGACGGCGAAGGTCGTGCAGGAGCTGGTCAAGCAGGGTCTGACGGCTGACAAGTACAAGTGGTACATGGTGGACGGCAACATGTCGAACACCAACTTCGCCAGGGCGCCGAAGGGGACGCTCGAGGGTGTGAAGGGCACGCTGCCGGGGGCGGCGGCTCCGGAGGAGTTCCAGAAGCGGCTGCTGCGGGTGAACGCGGATCTGTCCGAGTACACGTACGCGGCGGAGTCGTACGACGCCGTGACGCTGATCGCGCTGGCGGCGGAGGCGGCGAAGGACGACGCGGGCGGGGCGATCGCGGCGAACCTGGTGGAGGTGAGCAAGGGCGGTCAGAAGTGCGCGGGGTTCAAGGAGTGCGTGGATCTGCTGAAGGCCGGTAAGGACATCGATTACGAGGGTGTCAGCGGTCCTGTCGACTTCAACGACGTGGGCGATCCGTCGGTGGCGACGATCGGCGTCTACCGGTACGGGGTGAACAACACGTTCAACGCCGCGAAGGCGCTCGAATATCGGCGGGGCAACATCGCCGGCTGATCCGGTTTTCTGGCCCTGGTCCGGAGTTTTCGGATCAGGGCCGACCCGTATGCGTCCCCGACCGTAACTCTCACGAAACAGGTCATTACTATGGGTGTTTGGGACATTACGAATCCGCATAAAAGCCGCGTAAGAACTCCCCATACCGCCTTAAAACAGGCATGCTGAGCTCGGAAAACCCAGCGAAGGATCGTTCTTCGTTGAGATAAGGGGAGTCTCTTCTATGATCCGTATTGCTTCAGCGGGGCGCATGCTGGCCGTCGCGGCCGCGGCGAGCCTGGCCCTGACGGCCTGTGGCGGCGGCGGTGGCGACACCGCGGCCCAGCAGACCGGCTCCACGGCGCCGTCCACGGAGGCGTCCTCGGCGCCACCGGCGGCGACCGGCGACGGCACGCTGACGCTCGGCACGGTGCTGCCGCAGACCGGTTCGCTGGCGTTCCTCGGCCCGCCCGAGTTCGCCGGCGTGGACCTGGCCGTCAAGGAGATCAACGAAGCCGGAGGCGTCCTCGGCAAGCCGGTCACCAAGGTCCACACGGACTCCGGTGACACGACCACGAACATCGCGTCGCAGTCGGTGGACAAGCTGCTGGCGCAGAAGGCCGACGCCATCATCGGCGCCGCCTCCTCGTCGGTGTCGGAGTCGATCATCGACAAGATCACGGGCGCGGGCGTGGTGCAGTTCTCGCCGGCCAACACCTCCGACAAGTTCACCACGATCAGCGACGGCGGGCTGTACTTCCGTACCGCGCCGCCGGACAAGCTGCAGGGCCGCGTGCTGGGCGACCTGATCGTGGCCGACGGCAACGACACCGTGGGCATCCTGGCCATGCAGGACTCCTACGGCTCCGGCCTGGCCGACCAGATCACCAAGACGGCCGAGGAGGGCGGGGCCAGCGTCGTGGAGCGGGTCGACTACGACCCCAAGGCGGCCGAGTTCTCCGCCGACGTCGCCAAGATCAAGGCCAAGAACCCGAAGGCGGTCGTGCTGATCGGCTTCGAGGAGGGCGCCAAGGTCGTGGCGGAGCTGGTCAAGCAGGGGCTGGGCGCCGACAAGGTGAAGTGGTACATGGTGGACGGCAACATGTCGAACACCAACTACCAGAAGATGCCCAAGGGCACGCTCAAGGGCGTCAAGGGCACGATTCCCGGCGCCGAGGCCCCCGAGGACTTCAGGAAGAAGCTCCTGGAGGTCGACACCAAGCTCGACGACTTCACCTACGCGGCGGAGTCGTACGACGCGGCGAACCTGATCGCCCTGGCCGCCGAGGCCGCCAAGGACGACACCGGCAAGTCGATCGCGGCCAAGCTGCCCGAGGTCAGCAAGGGCGGCGAGAAGTGCAAGACCTTCAAGGAGTGCGTCGACCTGCTGAAGGCCGGCAAGGACATCGACTACGACGGCATCAGCGGCCCGGTGGAGTTCGACGACGCGGGTGACCCGGCGGTGGCGACGATCGGCGTCTACCAGTACGGCGACGACAACAAGTACCCCGGCAAGGCGCTGGAGTACCGCACCGGCAAGATCGAGGGCTGAGAGTCAGCCCAGGCCGCAGGCCCGCATCGCGTAGGCGATGAGGCGATCCTGCAGCGGCTTGGGCGGCGTCACGATGACCACGCGCTCCTCGCCTCCGTCGACACTGGCCCGGGCGGGGAACAGGAAGGCCTTCTTGGCCTCGGCGAACGCGTGCGGGTCGCAGCGTCCGGGGGTGAGCTCGACGGGCACCTCCAGCCGCTGCGACCCGGCCCCCAGCAGGCCGAGGGGCCTGCGCTCGACGGTGACGATGTAGTGGGTGGTGCCGCCCACGTCGTTCAGCGCCACCGCGCCCGGGCCGCGCCGGGTGATCACCAGGTCGCCCTTCATCACCTTGCCCGACTCGGTCCACTCCGGGCCGAACTCGATGCTCACGGCCTGTTTGACGAGGAACTCGGAGCATTCGTCGCGCAGCAGCCTGGCCAGCAGCGGGTCGGGGTGCGGCACCTGGAAGACGACCCTGCGCGGCGGCTGCGACCCGGTGGCGAGGTGGGCCACGACGGTCGCGGGACGTACCTGGGGCAGGCCCTTGGGTGAGCAGTTGGCGGCGCCGTACGGGATGCGCAGGTCCGTGCGCTCGGTCTTCTTGATGACGGCGTCGGTCCGCTCCGCGGGCAGCGTCGCGAACGAGGGCGTCACGAGCTGGACGTCGGCGAAATGGACGGGTGTGTCGCCGGTATTTCGGACGGCCACCTGCAGCGCGTGCGCCGGTTCGTCCGAACGCCACTGCGCCAGGGAGACCGACACTCCGGCGGGCGGATCGGTCGGCGGAGGGGGAGCCGGTTCGGACGAACCGCAACCGGCGAGGAGCGCGATCATGGCGAAAGGGGGCAAAATGCGCTTCACTCGTCGCACATTAAGCGTCCTTACGCAGGTCCCGTAAGTTGAGGAGTGATTACGACTCCGCATCCAAGTGCCGACAGTTCCCCGGGGGGCCTGGTTGGAGTACGCAGGAGTTTTGTACGTTTCCGTCATTCGATCGGGAAAGCTCGGCGGTGCTGAGATCCCGGCCTGGAAATGAAGGAGACACTTCATGATCCGCATTGCTCCCGTGGGACGGGCGCTGGCTGTCGTGGCTGCCACCAGCCTGGCCCTGACAGCCTGCGGCGGTGGCGGCGGCAACACCGCCACGCAGACTTCCGAGAGTGCCGCGCCGGCTTCGTCGGCGCCGGCGGCGAAGGGCGATGGCACCCTGACGCTCGGCACGCTGCTGCCGCAGACCGGTTCGCTGGCGTTCCTCGGCCCGCCCGAGTTCGCGGGGGTCGATCTCGCCCTCAAGGAGATCAACGAGGCCGGAGGCGTGCTCGGCAAGCCCGTCGCCAAGTTCGACACCGACTCAGGTGACACCACGACCAACATCGCCTCGCAGTCGGTGGACAAGCTGCTGGCGCAGAAGGCCGACGCCATCATCGGCGCCGCCTCCTCGTCGGTGTCGGAGTCGGTGATCGACAAGATCACGGGTGCCGGTGTGGTGCACTTCTCGCCCGCCAACACCTCCGACAAGTTCACCACGATCGAGGACAAGGGCCTCTACTTCCGCACCTCGCCGCCGGACAAGCTGCAGGGCCGGGTGCTGGGCGACCTGATCGTCGCCGACGGCAACGACACCGTCGGCATCCTGGCCATGCAGGACTCCTACGGCACGGGCCTGGCCGACCAGGTCCAGAAGACCGTCACCGACGGCGGCGCCGAAGTGGTCGAGCGCGTCGACTACGACCCCAAGGCCGCCGACTTCTCGGCCGACGTGGCCAAGCTCAAGGCCAAGAACCCCAAGGGCATCGTGCTGATCGGGTTCGAGGAGACCGCCAAGGTCGTCCAGGAGCTGGTGAAGCAGGGTCTGCCAGCCAGCAAGCACAAGTGGTACATGGTGGACGGCAACACCTCCAACACGAACTACGTCAAGATGCCCAAGGGCACGCTGGAGGGTGTCAAGGGCACCATCCCCGGCGCCGCGGCCCCCGAGGACTTCCAGAAGAAGCTCCTTGAGGTCAACAGCAAGCTCGAGGACTTCAGCTACGCCCCCGAGTCCTACGACGCGGCGAACCTGATCGCGCTGGCCGCCGAGGCCGCCAAGAGCGACGCCGGCGTGGACATCGCGCCCAAGCTGGCCGAGGTCAGCAAGGGTGGCGAGAAGTGCACGAACTTCAAGGCCTGCGTCGACCTGCTGAAGGGCGGCAAGGACATCGACTACGAGGGCGTCAGCGGCCCGGTCGAGTTCAACGAGGCCGGTGACCCGGCCGTCGCCACCATCGGCATCTACCAGTACGGCGACGACAACAAGTACGCCACCAAGGCTCTGGAGTACCGCACCGGCAACATCGCCGGCTAAGTAGCACAGGCCACCACCAGGCACAGGCACCACCAGGCACAAGGCTCCACCAGAAAGGGCCCGGTCACCTCGACCGGGCCCTTTCCGCGTGCCGCTAGTCGCAGCCGGCCACGATCTGGTCGGCTGCCGCCCGGTACTGCTTCAGCAGCGCCACCTGCCGCTCGCGCGGCACGTTGTTCCTGGAAAGGCCCGCTGTGGCCCCCAGGACGGTCTCTGTGGCCCTCTGGAGGGAGTCCGGTAGCCGGGCGCCGAACTGGAGGGTGACGCCGCGTACCTCCGCCAGGCGGCCGATCAGGGCGTCCTCGAAGTTCTGCCGGTCCTCCCGGCCCTTCGGCTCCAGCATGAGGCCGGCGTAGCCGATGGAGGACACCACGCGGGCGCACGGGCTGTCGGTGGAGTCGCCGCCCGTGCTGTACCGCTCGGCCGGCGAGGCGTCGTCCTGGCAACCGGCGAGCAGGACGGGCAGCATGAGCGCGACTGTCGCCAAACGTTTCACATCAGTCATTAAAAAACGCGGAAGGGGCCCCGGGGGAGCCCCTTCCGCGTCTCGATCGGTTTACGCCTTGGCGAGCGTGCCGAGGTACAGCTCGATGACCTTCGGGTCGTTGGCGAGCTGCCGCCCGGTGCCGGTGTAGGCGTTGCGGCCCTGGTCGAGGACATAGCCGCGGTGGCAGATCTGCAGACAGCGCCGCGCGTTCTGCTCCACCATGATGACGGTCACGCCGGCCTTGTTGATCTGCTGGGCCTGGATGAAGACCAGGTCCTGCAGCTTGGGCGACAGACCGGCCGAGGGCTCGTCGAGCAGGAGCACCGACGGCTCGGTCATGAGCGCCCTGGCCATCGCGACCATCTGCCGCTCACCGCCGGACAGGGAGCCGGCGCGCTGCTTGCGCCGCTCCTTGAGGGCGGGGAACAGCTCGGCCACGAACTCGAAGCGCTCCTTGAACTTCCCCGGCACCTGGAAGGCGCCCATCTCGAGGTTCTCCTCGATGGTGAGGCTGGGGAAGACGTTGTTGGTCTGCGGCACGTAGCCGACGCCGCGCGAGACCAGCGAGTGCGCCTTCATGTTCGTGATGTTCTCACCCTTGAGCACGACCGTGCCGCTGCGGATGTTGACCAGCCCGAACATGGCCTTGAGCAGGGTCGACTTCCCGGCGCCGTTGGGGCCGATGATGCCGATCAGCTCGCCGTCCTTCACGTACAGGTCGGAGCCGTTGAGGATGTTGACGCCCGGCAGGTAGCCCGCGATCAGCTCGTCGCACCGCAGCACCGCGTCCTCGGCGCCCTCCAGGTGGGCGCCGCGGTCGGTGACCGCCGCCTTGGACTGCGCCTCCAGTGGGGCCTCCAGCGGGGCCTCCGCCGGGGTTGGGGACTCGGGCGCTTCGTCGGCGCTCACTTCTGCGTCTCCTCTTCGATCTCGGCCTCCAGAGCGGCCTCGGCCTCGTGAAGCTGGGCCTCCAGCTCGCTCTCCGACAGGGGAGCGTCGTGGTGGGCGCCCAGGTAGGCGTCGATCACGCGCTCGTCGGACATGATGGTCGAGGGCGGGCCCTCGGCGATCACCGCGCCCTGAGCCATGACGATCACCCAGTCGCTGATGTCGCGGACCATGTCCATGTCGTGCTCCACGAACAGCACCGTCATGCCCTGCTCGCGCAGGTCCTTGACGTGGCCGAGCAGCGACTGCGTCAGCGCCGGGTTCACACCGGCCATCGGCTCGTCGAGCATGACCAGCTCGGGCTGGACCATGAGCGCGCGGGCCATCTCCAGCAGCTTGCGCTGGCCGCCGGACAGCGACCCGGCGAAGTCGTCGCGCTTGGTGTCGAGCTTGAACCGGGCCAGCAGCTCCTCGGCCCGCTCGGTGATCTCCTCCTCCTGGCCGCGCCAGAAGCTCGGCACGAGGGCCCGCCAGAAGGTCTCGCCCTTCTGCTGCTGCGCGCCCAGGCGCATGTTCTCCAGCACGGTCAGGCGCGACAGCGCCTTGGTGAGCTGGAAGGTGCGCACCATGCCGGAGCGGGCCACCCTGTGCGCCGGCACGCCGCTCATCGAGCGCCCGTTGAACGTCCACGAGCCCGAGTCGGCCGTGTCGAAGCCGGTGAGCTGGTTGAAGAACGTCGTCTTGCCCGCCCCGTTGGGGCCGATCAGCGCGGTGATGGAGCCGCGCTGGACCTCGATGTGGTCCACCTCGACGGCGGTGAGGCCGCCGAAGCGGCGCACCACGTTGTCCACCACGAGGATCGGGTCGGGCTTGGGCACGCCGGGCTCGCGGGCCAGGTCCTTGAAGGCGGCCAGGGCCGCGGCCTTGTGGCTGGTCGTTACGGTCTCAGCGTGCATCGATTGCTATCTCCCTCTTGTCACCGAAGATGCCCTGTGGCCGGAAGATGAGCAACAGGATCAGGCCGAGACCGACCAGGATCCAGCGCATGGCGCCGACCTGGTTGGTGTCCATGAACGTGATGTACCCCGCGCCGACCGCCTCGGACAGCACACCGTAGATGAGCACCAGCAGCACCCAGAACAGGCTCGCGCCGACCACGGGGCCGAGCACGCGGGCCGCGCCGCCGAGGATGACCATCGTGTACATGTAGAACGTGGTCTCGGTGCCGAACACGTCGGGCTGCACGGAGGCGTAGGCCAGGCCGTAGATGAAGCCGCCGAGGGCGCCGATGACGCCGCCCAGGACGAGCGACTGCATCTTGTACGAGAACACGTTCTTGCCCAGGCTGCGCACCGCGTCCTCGTCCTCGCGGATGGCCTTGAGCACGCGGCCCCACGGGCTCTTCATCAGCAGGTAGACGATGAGGCAGCACAGCGCGACCAGCAGCCAGCCGACGACCAGCACCCACAGCGTGCGGTGGTTGAAGAACAGCGGCACGGGGCCGAGGTTGAAGCCGTACTCCCCTTCGGGGAAGGGGTTGAGCGCGTAGAAGCCGCCGGTGAAGCCGCGCTGGCCGTCGGAGCCGCCGAAGACGCCCTTGAACTGCACCGAGCGGAAGATGAGACGGACGATCTCCGCCGCCGCGATGGTGACGATGGCCAGGTAGTCGGCGCGGAGCTGCAGGGTCGGGATGCCCAGCAGGATCGCCAGGATGACGGCGGCCACCAGGCCGACGATGATGCCGAGCCAGAAGGGCAGGCCCATGACGGTGACGGTGACGGCCAGGCCGTAGCCGGCCACGCCCATGAAGGCGGCCTGACCGAAGTTGAGCAGGCCGGTGTAGCCGAAGTGCACGTTCAGGCCGATGGCGGCGAGCCCGTACAGGACCGTCTCCACGTTGACGGCGGCCTTGAGGGTCGTGCTGATGATCGTGATCCAGTCCATGGTGATCCTCCCCCGTTCAGCCGACCCGCTCGCGGCGGCCGAGGATGCCCTGCGGCCGGACGAGGAGCACGATGATGAGTACGGCGAGCGCGCCGACGCTCTTGAGCTCCGGCGGCACCCACAGGGTCGAGACCTGGATGAACAGACCCACCACGAGCGAGCCCACCAGGGCGCCGAACGCGGTGCCGAGCCCGCCGAGCGTCACGCCGGCGAAGATGAGCAGCAGGATGTCCTGGCCCATCGTGTACTTCAGGTTCTGGGAGAGCCCGAGCATGATGCCGGCGAGCGCGGCGATGGCGCCGCCCATGGTCCAGATGATCCTGATGACCCGGTCGACGTTGATGCCGGACGAGGCCGCGAGCGCCGGGTTGTCGGCCACGGCGCGGGCCGCCTTGCCCGTACGGGTGCGCAGCAGCGCGAAGCCGACGATGACGAGGACCGCCAGCTCGACGCCCATGGCCACGAAGTTCTTGGGCGCGGCCGAGATCGGCCCGACCTCGATGCCGGGCTGCGCGGTGTACTGGGCGTAGGCCTCGGTCTGGCCGCCGAAGAAGATCAGGAACACGTAGCGCATGAAGAGCGCGACGCCGATCGAGATGATCATCATGGCGATGATGCCGGTGCCCCGCCTGCGGAGCTGGCCCCAGAACAGGCGGTCCTGCAGATATCCCAGGACCCCGCCGGCGATGACGGCGATCAACGCGGCCGGGATGAGATGGATGCCCAGGCCCACGTTGAACGCGTAGGCCAGGATGGCTCCCAGTGTGACCAGCTCGCCGTGGGCGAAGTTGGTCAGGCCGGTGGTGCCGTAGATGAGCGACAGTCCCAGCGCGGCCAGGGCGATGATCAGGCCCAGGTTCAGCCCCTCGAACGTGAGCTGAGCGGCCTGGGTCCAGAACGTGCTCTCGCCGCCGCCCTCCCCCGGCGTCGGCTGGCCCGGAGCGCCCTTCGGCTGGAGCGCGAACAAGACGGTGGAGCAGTTGCCCTCGTAGACGGTCGGCGTGCGGACGTTGTTGCCGCCGCGCACTTCGCTGTTCTGCGGAAGGGAACTGACGTCCAGGGTGACCTTGTACTTACCGGGGTCTTCGACCTGAACGTCCCACGCGCCTTGTGCGTTTGATGTGACCTCCTTGACGGGTTGTCCGCCCTCGGTGGTCACGGCGATTTTGGCGCCGTTCACTGGCTGGCCTTGGAGTTTGAGTGTTCCCTTCAGTCCCTGGCAGTCGGCGGGACCCGCGTACGCGGGCCCGGCCAGCAGGAAGATGAGTCCACCCAGAAAGGCCGTGAACGCGATCACGGCTCTGCGCAATGGTGCTCCCTCAAGTTAGGTCAAGGCGGGGTTGTGCCCCTCCATCTCGACACGCGCGCATCGCAGGCACAACTGGGATGCAATGGCGGGAGCTTATTCTGGCCGCGCCCGGTTCAGTATCGTTCGTCACCAATTAGTGACATGTGCGTGTCACTCATGTGAGGAAACAACAAGCCAGGTCAGGGGCTAAATCGGCCTAGACGCCTGGCGTTCCGGGGGAACGAATGAGTAACGATCGCCGGAAAACGTGGACGAGCCCGCGGGGCGGCCTTTGGGGCCATGTAGGGCTTTCCCGGCCGTACGCGGGAGCAACCCCGCATACGTGAGGCCGAACACGTTTTCTACTGGGCCTCCCCGCGGGCTCTGTTCGGACAACCGTAGCGACCTCCGGGGCTCACGCGCAAAGGGTCGGCAAAAGAGACGTTTGCGTCAGGCGTCGCGCAGGATGCAGGTGAGGCGCGAGGTGCACACGCGCCGCCCCTGCTCATCGGTGATCTCGATGTCGTACGTCGCCAGAGTGCGGCCGCCGTGCAACCTCGTCGCGACTCCCGTGACGTGGCCGGAGGTCGCCGAGCGGTGATGGGTGGCGTTGATCTCGATGCCCACCGCGATCCGGCCGGGACCGGCGTGGATGGCCGCCGCCACCGAGCCCAGCGTCTCGGCCAGCACCGCCGAGGCCCCGCCGTGCAGGAGCCCGTACGGCTGCGTGTTGCCCTCGACCGGCATCCGGCCCACGACCCGCTCCGGCCCGGCCTCGACGAACTCGATGCCCATCCGGTCGGCCAGCGTGCCCCGGTGCATGTCACCGAGCACCGACATCTCCAAGGGGTTGGTCTGCGTCAAAGGGACGTCTCCACTCTTCCGAGCTCAGGTTTTCTGTCGCAGACGCAGACTAGGCTGCGTACGTGCCGAAGAGTGAAGTGACCCCCAGCCGCCCGTGTCTGTTGCTGCTTGACGGGCATTCCCTGGCCTATCGCGCGTTCTACGCGCTGAAGGACGCCAACCTGATGACCACCGACGGTCAGCACACCGAGGCGGTCTACGGGTTCACCTCGATGTTGACCAACATCCTGCGCGACGAGCAGCCGACGCACGTGGCGGTGGCCTTCGACCGGTCGGAGCCGACGTTCCGCCACGAGGAATACGCCGACTACAAGGCCAACAGGAGCGAGACCCCGGAAGACTTCCGCGGTCAGATGCAGCTCATCTACGAGCTGCTCGACACGCTGCGCGTCCCGCACCTGTCCAAGGCCGGCTTCGAGGCCGACGACCTCATCGCCACCCTCGCCACCCGCGCGAGCGCGGAGGGGATGAGCGTCCTGATCGTCACCGGCGACCGCGACGCGCTGCAACTGGTCGACGAGAACGTCACCGTCCTGATGACCCGGCGCGGCATCAGCGACATGACGCGGTTCACGCCCGAGGCGGTCGAGGAGAAATACGGGCTCACCCCGGCGCAATACCCCGACTTCGCCGCCCTGCGCGGCGACCCCAGCGACAACCTGCTGAGCATCCCCAGCGTGGGGGAGAAGACCGCGGCCAAGTGGGTGCGCGAGTTCGGCTCGCTGACCGCGCTGGTCGACCGGGTCGACGAGGTCAAGGGCAAGGTCGGCGACAAGCTGCGCGAGCACGTCGCCCAGGTGCTGATGAACCGCCGGCTCACCGAGCTGCTGCGCGACGTCCCCCTGGAGGCCGACCTCGGCGAGCTCGTCCAGGGCGCGTGGGACCGCGAGGAGATCAACAAGCTGTTCGACACCCTGCAGATCCGCGGCGAGCTGCGCGAGCGGGTGTTCAAGGTGCTCGGCACCGGCGAGCAGGAACCCGAGCAGGGCTTCGAGGTCGAGACCGTGATCCTCGGCCCCGACCGCGTCGCGGGCTGGCTGTCCGCGCTGCCCGAGGGCCGCGCCGGGCTCGCCTTCAAGGGCGCCTACGGCAGCGGCACCGGGCGCGTCGACGGCATCGCCGTCGCCTCGCCCGACGGCACCGCCGCCCACATCGACCCCGTCAAGCTCACCGAGGCCGACGAGGCGGCCCTGCGGGCCTGGCTGGGCGACGACACCAAGCCCAAGGCCGTCCACGACGCCAAGGGGCCCATCCTCGCGCTCTGGGCGCAGGGCATGGAGCTGCGCGGGCTGAGCTGCGACACGGCCCTGGCCGCCTACCTGGCGATGCCGGGCCAGCGCACGTTCGCCCTCGAAGACCTGGCCAGGCGCTACCTCAACCGCGACCTGCGGGCCGAGGAGGAGCCCAGCGGCCAGGCCGCGCTGTTCGGCGACGACGAGGACGCCCCGGCCAAGGACCTCGCGCTGCGCGCCCACGCCGTGCGCCAGCTCGCCGAGTCCCTGGAGACCTTCCTGACCGGGCGCGGCGGCACCCAGCTCCTCAGCGACGTGGAGCTGCCGCTGCTGTCGGTGCTGGCCGAGATGGAGCGCGCGGGCATCGCCGTCGACAGCGCCTACTTCACCGGGCTGGAGGCCGAGTTCGGGGCGGCGGTCAAGCACGCCGTGGAGGAGGCCCACCGCTCGGTGGGCGAGCAGTTCAACCTGGGCTCGCCCAAGCAGCTCCAGGAGATCCTCTTCACCCGGCTCAACCTGCCCAAGACCAAGAAGATCAAGACCGGTTACAGCACCGACGCCGACCAGCTCGCCTGGCTCGTCACCCAGACCGAGCACGAGCTGCCGACGATCATGCTGCGCCACCGCGACCAGCAGAAGCTGCGCACCACCGTCGAGGGCCTGATCAAGGAGATCGCAGGCGACGGGCGCATCCACACCACGTTCAACCAGATCATCGCCGCCACGGGCCGCCTGTCGTCGGAGAAGCCCAACCTGCAGAACATCCCGATCCGCACCGCCGAGGGCCGCCGCATCCGGCAGGGCTTCACGGTCGGCGAGGGCTACGAGACGCTGCTGACCGCCGACTACAGCCAGATCGAGCTGCGCATCATGGCCCACCTGTCGGGCGACGAGGCGCTGATCGCCGCGTTCGAGTCCGGCCACGACTTCCACCAGGCCACCGCGGCCCGGGTGTTCGACCTGCCGCCCGAGCAGATCGACGGCGAACTGCGGGCCCGCATCAAGGCGATGAACTACGGCCTGGCCTACGGCCTGTCCGACTTCGGGCTGGCCACCCAGCTCAACATCCCGGTGGCCGAGGCGCGGGCGCTGAAGGAGGAATACTTCCAGGAGTTCGGCGGCGTGCGCGACTTCCTGCACGCCATCGTCTCCCAGGCCCGCACCGACGGCTACACCGAGACGATCATGGGCCGCCGCCGCTACCTGCCCGACCTCACCAGCGACAACCGCCAGCGCCGGGAGATGGCCGAGCGGATGGCGCTCAACGCCCCGATCCAGGGCTCGGCCGCCGACATCATCAAGGTCGCCATGCTCAACGTGCGCCAGGCGCTCGGCGAGGAGGGGCTGGCCTCCAGGATGCTGCTGCAGGTCCACGACGAGCTCGTGTTCGAGGTGGCGCCGGGCGAGCTGGAGCGGCTCACGGGGCTCGTGAGCGACCAGATGAACGCCGCCTACCACCTGAGGGTCCCCCTGGAGGTCTCGGTGGGCGTGGGGCGCACCTGGGAGGACGCGGGCCACTGAGGGGCCGCTGAGGGGCCACTGGCGGGTCGCTGAGGGCCGCCGACGTGGCCCCGGCCGGGCCACGTCGGCGGCCCCTCTCCGTGCCGGAGGCCCCGCGGGAGCGGCGATCTGCACTAACCTGGACTGGTTTTTCACCGAGCGGCCGGGAGTTCTGTGCGGATGTCAGCGTCCCTCACGCGGATCATCGGCATCGCGAACGTGGTGGTGGTAACGATCGCCATCATCGGGTTGAGCGTCTTACCGTCGGAGAGCCCGCCGCCCGCCCGGCCCAAGGACGCAGTCCGTGCCGACGGCGGGGCCGAGGCCAGCCGGCCGCCCCCGACCCTCGACCCGGTCGGCCAGCCGCCGGGGACGGTGTCCACGCCCGAGTTCGCCAAGCAGGTCAAGGCCAACGAGGTCGGGCTGGTGCCGGTGCTGATGTACCACCGGATCCTGGCCAAGCGGCTCGCCTCGCTCGACCGGTCGCCCTCCCAGCTCAGGAAGGAGCTGGAGAAGCTGGCCGAGCAGGGCTACGTGCCGATCACCGCCCGGGAGTTCGCCATCGGCGAGATCCGGGTGCCGGCGGGCAAGCATCCGGTCGTGCTGACGTTCGACGACGGGCATCCCAGCCACTTCGCGCTCGACGAGAACGGCGACCCGCGGCCCGACACCGCCGTGGGGGTGATCCAAGAAGTGGCCAGGAAACACCCGTCCTTCCGGCCGGTCGCCACGTTCTGGGTCAACAAGGAGCCGTTCGGGCTGCGCGACCAGGCCTCCCAGGCGGCCGCCGTACGGTGGCTGGTCGATCACGGCTACGAGGTGGCCAACCACACCTGGCGCCACCCCAATCTGCGGCTGCTCAAGAAGAAGAAGGTCGGCGAGCAGATCGTCAGGATCGAGCGGCTGCTGAAGAAGCTGGGGGTGCCGCCCTCCCGGACGATGGCGCTGCCGTACGGATCGATGCCCCGTACGAAGAAGGCGGCCCGCACCGGCTCCTGGGACGGCACGCGCTATGATTTCGCCGGTGTTTTCCTCGCCGGGGCCGAGCCATCGCTTTCGCCCTACGCGAAAAATTTCGACCACGGGGCGATCCAGCGCATCCAGAGCAACGGCAAGAAGGGCGAGTGCCGCAAGTGGTGCTCGCAGTACTGGCTGGAGTGGCTGCGTAAGCACCCTGGCGAGCGCTACGTCAGCGACGGCGACCCCGAGCGGATCTCCATACCGGAGAAACTTCGAGGTAATATCGGCGCCAAGCGAGGGCTCCAGGTCATCACCTATTGATTCCTCCCCGGATTGACCCCGTGGCGATGGTCTCATATGCTGATCGCTGCGCTGTGGGCTCGCGCGCGCCTCAGACGGAGCGGGCTCGCGCTCGGTCACGTCGATGTCGTAATTCCTCGGCTTGATGCGGAAGAGGGCCTGCCGCGCATCCGCCACATCGACATCCTGTCCGCGTTCGGAGCAATTCCACACATGACGTCCAGCACTGAGGCCACCTCGAGCACCCCGCAGGTAGCGGTCAACGACATCGGGTCCGAGGAAGCCTTCCTCGCGGCGATCGACGAGACCATCAAGTACTTCAACGACGGCGACATCGTCGAGGGCACCGTCGTCAAGGTCGATCGAGACGAGGTTCTTCTCGATATCGGCTACAAGACCGAGGGTGTCATCCCCTCGCGTGAGCTTTCGATCAAGCACGATGTCGATCCCGCTGACGTCGTGGAAGTCGGAGAGCACGTCGAAGCCCTGGTCCTCCAGAAGGAGGACAAGGAGGGCCGCCTGATCCTGTCCAAGAAGCGAGCTCAGTACGAGCGCGCCTGGGGCACGATCGAGAAGATCAAGGACGAAGACGGCATCGTCACCGGTACCGTCATCGAGGTCGTCAAGGGTGGTCTCATCCTCGACATCGGCCTGCGCGGCTTCCTCCCGGCCTCCTTGGTCGAGATGCGCCGTGTCCGCGACCTGCAGCCGTACGTCGGCCGCGAGCTCGAAGCCAAGATCATCGAACTCGACAAGAACCGCAACAACGTGGTCCTGTCGCGTCGTGCCTGGCTCGAGCAGACGCAGTCCGAGGTCCGCCAGACCTTCCTCAACACCCTCCAGAAGGGCCAGGTCCGCAAGGGCGTCGTGTCCTCGATCGTCAACTTCGGTGCGTTCGTGGATCTCGGCGGCGTCGACGGTCTGGTCCACGTGTCCGAACTGTCCTGGAAGCACATCGATCACCCGTCCGAGGTGGTCGAGGTCGGCCAGGAGGTCACGGTCGAGGTCCTCGATGTCGACATGGAGCGCGAGCGCGTCTCCCTGTCGCTCAAGGCCACTCAGGAAGACCCGTGGCAGCAGTTCGCCCGCACCCACCAGATCGGCCAGGTCGTGCCGGGTCGCGTCACCAAGCTGGTGCCGTTCGGCGCGTTCGTCCGGGTCGAGGAGGGCATCGAGGGCCTGGTCCACATCTCCGAGCTGGCCGAGCGCCACGTGGAGATCCCGGAGCAGGTCGTCCAGGTCGGCGACGAGATCTTCGTGAAGATCATCGACATCGACCTCGACCGTCGCCGCATCAGCCTCTCGCTGAAGCAGGCCAACGAGGGTGTCGGCACCGAGGTCGAGTTCGACCCGACCCTCTACGGCATGGCGGCCACCTACGACGACCAGGGCAACTACATCTACCCCGAAGGCTTCGACCCGGAGACCGGGGAGTGGCTCGAGGGCTTCGACAAGCAGCGTGAGGAATGGGAGCGGCAGTACGCCGAGGCCCAGCAGCGCTTCGAGGCCCACAGGAAGCAGATCGAGGAGGCTCGCAAGGCTGAGGCCGAGGCCGGAGAGGCGGCTCCGTCCTCCTACAGCGGCGAGACGCAGCCCCAGCAGGGCGGCAGCTCCTCGTCGGCTCCGGCCAGTGGCGCCCTCGCCTCGGACGAGGCGCTGGCGGCTCTGCGCGAGAAGCTGGCCGGCGGCCAGAGCTGATCGCTCTCGCCTGAGGCATGGCTAGTCGAAAGGCCCCGCATGGTTCGCCGTGCGGGGCCTTTCGCATGCCCGGCGATCATGCGGGACGTGGGATCCGCGCCTTGACGGGTGGGCATAGGGGATCTTTCCGGATGACTCGCCGAGGGAGCGGCAGATTTTACCCAAGGGTCTTTCCAAGCCTCTGACCTGCGGGGCAGGCCGTTGAGAGACTGAGCCGCACTGGCACACCGACTCTCAGGGGCACTGCAGTGGGCATGGTTCAGCGGGTGGTCCAGGTGACGGCCGCGCTGGCGGCCGCCGTCGCCGCCACCGTCCCGGCCGCATCGGCCACCTCCACCGGGTCAGCCACCTCCACCGGGTCAGCCACCTCCACCGGATCAGCCACCTCCACCACCTCCACCCCCTTGGTCCTCTCCACCACACCGGTCCTCTCCATCGGATCGCCCGTCTCCAACCCGCCGATCTCCTCAACCGGATCGTCTGTCTCCGCCCTGCCGATCTTCTCCAAGGGATCGGTCGCCTCCGTCTCGCCGGTTGCCTTCGCCGGATCGGTCGTGTCCGCGCCGTCGGTTGTCTCCGGGGTGTCGGTGGCCTCCGGAATGTCGGTGGCCGATGCCGCGCCGGTCTTCGGGGCATCGGTCGCTTCCCCCTCGTCGGGTGTCTTCGGGGCCTCGGTCGATTCCGGCGGATCGGCCGTCTCTGCCCTGCCGGCCTCCTCTGCCGGATCGGCCGTCTCCACTGGATCAGCCGTCTCCGTTGCATCGGCCGTCTTCCCGGGATCGGCCGCCGTCGCCTCGCCGGTCGCTGCCCCCTTGCTGGTAGCCGCCACCGTCCCGGGTGTTCCCGTTGGGGCGGGTGTCGTTGCCGGGGCGGGTGCGTTGGTGGCCAGGACGCAGCCGCCCGGTCCGGTGGCTCGGGGGAGTGGCGGGGTGGCGTGGTGGGACTGCGGGGACGGGTTGCAGTGCGGCAGGCTCTCCGTGCCCGTCGACTGGGCCAGGCCGCGCGGGGCGCGTACCCAGATCGACGTGGCGCGGATGCCCGCCCACGACCCGGCGCGCAGCCTCGGGCCGCTGGTCGTGAACATCGGCTGGGGGCCCACCATCCAGGGCGTGCGGGACCGGCCCGACACCGTGAGCGAGCTGGCACGCTGGTTCGACGTGGTGTTCGTCGAGCCGCGCGGCCTCGGCGACCGGGGAAGCCCGGCCATGGTGCGCTGCTCGGTCCCGCAGCCCGACCCGCTGCGCCTGCAGCTCACCCCCGGAGCCGCCATGTGGCGCGCCTACGCCCGCGACAACGCCGCCTACGACAGGAGCTGCCGGATCGCCGCCGGGCCCGCCTACGCCGGTCTCACGTCCTGGCAGGTGGCCCACGACCTCGACGCCCTGCGCGCCGCGCTCGGCCAGCGGTGGCTGCGGTATTTCGGCAACGCGTACGGGGCCGTGTACGGGCAGGCGTACCTGGAGCTGTTCCCGCGCCGGGTGGAGCGGATGTACCTGGAGGGCGTGCCCGACCACGGCGAGCCGGGGCTGGGGCGGCGGCTGATCGCCCGGGCGCGCGCGGCCGAGCGGCAGCTCACCTACTTTCGCGACTGGTGCCGGGGCCGCCTGGGCTGCCCGCTGGACGGCGACGCCGTGGCGCTCCTCGACGACCTGCTCGAACGGGCGCCCCTGCCCGCCGGCCCCGGCCGTACGCTCGACGCCCGCCGGATCGTCGCCGCGGTGAACGCCGGGCTCGCCCCGCACCGCTGGCCCGAGCTGGCCCGCGCCCTGTCGGCGGCCGGAGAGGGCGACGCGAGCGCCCTGGCCGCGATGGCCGCCATGGCCCGGCCGGTGGCCCCCGGGATGGTGACGCGGTCGATGGTCTGCCACGACTTCATGCCGGTCGTGCCCGGATACCGGCGGTTCATGGCGATGGAGTCGCGGCTGCGTGCCGTGGCGCCCCGGGTGGGGTGGATGGCGGGCCGGTACGAGATCGCCCGGTGTCTCGGCGTGTCGGGGCGGGGCCCGAGCTGGCCGCCCCGTCCCCTGCGGGCGCGCAAGGGGGCGTCGGTGCTGGTCGGGATCGGGCGGCTGGACACCACCGCACCGGGCGCGGGGGCGGCCAGGGTGGCCGGGCGCGTCCCCGGGGCGGCGGTGTTGCGGCACGGTGACGGTCATGGCGCGTACCTGCTGCAGGGGGCGAGCAAGCTGCGGGCCACCTGCCTGCGCACCCACGTGCACGCCTACCTCGTCAACGGCACCCTGCCGCCGGCGCGCACCGTCTGCCCAGGAGAGCTGACAGCGGGCCTGGATTGACGGCGGGCGTGGTCCGACGCGGGCCTGGGCTGACGGCGGGCCTGGTCCGACGGTGGGCATGGGCTGAGGGCGGGTCTGGATTGACGGCGGGCCTGGGCTGATGGCGAACGTGGTCGGGCGGGGCCGTGGTCGGGCGGTGGCGTGGATTGGCGGTGGGCATGGACTAGGGTGCTGTGCGTGGTGATCGAACGGGCGGCCGCCGCCGACGCGGGTGAGATCCTCACCCTGCAGCGGGCCGCGTACGTGGCCGAGGCTCAGCTCTACGGCGACCCGTTCATCCCGCCGCTGGTCGAGTCGCTCGAGCAGATCCGCAAGATCATCGACACCGCGATCGTCCTCAAGGCGCTCGACGCGGGCCGCATCGTCGGAGCCGTGCGCGGGCAGCTCTCCGGCACCACCTGCCGGGTGGGTCGCCTCGTCGTCGCCCCCGACCGGCAGGGTCAGGGGCTGGGCACGGCGCTGCTGCGCGCCCTGCACGAGCAGGTGCCGGAGGCGGAGGCGTTCGACCTGTTCACTGGGCATCTGTCGGACGGGAACCTGCGGCTCTACCGTCGCCTGGGCTACCGGGAGACGAGCCGCGAGCGGATGGACGATCACCTGACGCTGGTGCACCTGCGCAGGACGACAGATCGACCCCCTCCTCAGCGGTGATCATGGCGCGGGCCATGTCGTCGTCCACCCAGCTCCAGCCCCACCGCCACTCCGAGCCCGCAGGGTGCTCGGCGTCGAGCCGGTCGAGCGCGGCCTTGAGGGCGGCGGCGGGCACCACGATCTGGTGGCGTCCACGCCAGGGCACGTGCACGGGCGTGGCGATCGGCGGCACCGGCACGCCGTGCCGCCGCAGCGCCTCTACCACCGCGGCCGGATCCACCCCGAACCGGTGCAGCGGCGTCGCCTCCCGGTCCAGCTCGGCGTCGTGGGCCAGGGCGAGCAGCCAGTGCTCGGGCGCGGGTTCGCGCCGGCCGCCGGCGACGGCCAGGCCGGTCGCGATGCCGTGGAGCTTGTGGAAGGCGGGGTTGGCGAAACCGCCCGCCCGGTGGCCGTGCCACTGCGGCCTGGCGTGGTGGGGCAGGCACTCCAGCGCGCGGGCGTGGTCGAGACCGACCTCGATCAGCACCCGGGCGGCCAGGGAGTCTCCGGCCAGCAGGGCGAGGACCACGTGCGGCGGTCCGACCCAGTCGTCTCCGGCGGCGGCCGCCTGTTCGTGGGCCGCCCGTACGATCCTGCTGAGCATGATTCGATGATGGACCCGTACGCGCCGATCGTGGATAGGCTTTGGCCGTGCTGAAGATTGGGCTCACCGGCGGGATCGGCTCCGGCAAGAGCGAGGTGTCCAGACGGCTGTCGGCCAGGGGCGCCGTCGTGATCGACGCGGACAAGATCGCGCGTGAGGTGGTCGAGCCCGGCACGCCCGGCCTGGCGCGGGTGGCGGCCGTGTTCGGCGAGGAGGTGCTGCGCCCCGACGGCTCCCTCGACCGGGAGAAACTGGGCTCCATCGTCTTCGCCGACTCCGACCGGCTGGCGGCGCTCAACGCGATCGTGCATCCGCTGGTGGGGGAGCGGGTGGCGGAGCTGCAGAGGCGGGCCGCCGACGACACGGTGCTGGTCTACGACGTGCCGCTGCTGGTGGAGAACAATCTGGCCCCGATGTACGACGTGGTGATCGTCGTCGACGCGGCCGACGACGTGCGCATCAAGCGCCTGGCCGACCATCGGGGCATGCCGGAGTCCGACGCCAGGGCCCGCATCGCCGCCCAGGCCGGCCGTGAGAGACGGCTGGCCGCGGCCGACATCGTGATCCCCAACGAGGGCTCGATGGAAGACCTCGACGCCCGGGTGGCCGAGGTATGGGACGATCTGCTGAGGCGGGCCGCCCGCGGCTGAGGCCGTTGACGAACATGACCGTCATCCATGACCATCGGAAAGATCGTCCGACAGGATCGTGGAAGGACCGCCCATGCCGCGCTTATCTCCCTGGTGCGCCGCCCTGGCCATCGCCCTGAGCCTGATCCTGCCGGCGACCCCGGCCGTCCCGGCGGCCCCGGCGAGCGCCGCGGCGGCGCAGTCGTTCCGCAACCCGGTCAACGCCGGCGCGGACCCCAGCCTGATCCACCACAACGGCAACTACTACGTGGCCACCACGCGCGGCGACCGGATCGGCATCTGGAGGTCGCCCAGCCTGGCGACCCTGCTGGCCGCGCCCGAGCAGGTGGTCTGGCGCGACAGCGATGCCGGCCGTAACACGCAGATGTGGGCGCCCGCGTTCCGTCACGTCGGATCGCGCTGGTACATCTACTACACCGCCTCCGACGGCGTGGACGCCAACCACCGCATGTACGTGCTCGAATCGGCCGGCGACGACCCGATGGGCCCCTACGCCTTCAAGGCCAAGATCGCCGACTTCGGCGAGTACGCCATCGACGGCGAGCCCATCACCCACAACGGCCAGTCCTACTTCGTCTGGACCGGCCCCGGCCGCGGCATGGGCGGCCCCGCGCAGCTCTACATCGCCCGCATGAGCAACGCGTGGACGGTCACCGGCGGCCGGGTCGCCATCCCCGCCAACGGCGGCTGCACGGAGGTCCGCGAGGGCCCGACCCCGCTCTACCGCAACGGCAGGACGTTCCTGACCTACTCCACCTGCGACACCGGCAAGCCGGACTACCAGCTCTGGATGAAGAGCATCGCGAACGGAGCCGACCCGATGGTGGCCGCGAACTGGACCCAGCACGCCGGGCCGGTCTTCTCCCGCAACGACGCGACCGGCGTGTGGGGGCCGGGACACCACTCGTTCTTCCGCTCGCCCGACGGCACCGAGGACTGGATCGCCTACCACGGCAAGAACACCAGCACCAACACCTACAGCTTCCGCACCACGCGCGTGCAGAGGTTCACCTGGAACGCCGACGGCACCCCGAACTTCGGCCGCCCGATCGCCGCGGGCGCCACGCAGCAACTGCCCTCCGGCGACCCCGGGGCCGCCACCTCGGTGATCAACGACTTCGACCCCCAGGTCACGTACGGGGGCGCGTGGCAGTCCGGCTCCGGCTGCGGCAACCAGTGCTTCTGGAGCAACGACCACTGGAGCGGTCAGGCCGGCGCGACCGCGACCGTCACCTTCACCGGCACCCGGGTCGCCCTGCTGAGCGTGCGCGACCAGGGCAACGGCATCGCCGCCATCTCCATCGACGGCGGCCCCGAGCAGCGGGTCGACTACTACAGCGCCATCCGGGTGGGCGAGCAGCTCAACTACCTGAGCCCGGTGCTGTCACCGGGGCCGCACACGCTGCGGGTCCGCGTCACCGGCGAGCGCAACCCCGCCTCGGGCAGCACGGTGATCAGCATGGACCGGATCGAGGTCTACTGACGCTCCTCACCCGGCCAGGTGGCGGGTGAGGTCGTAGAGGCGGCGGGCGGCGCCCGGGTCGAGGGTCGGCAGTGACGGGTCGACCGGGGCGCGCCGGTCGTAGGCGAGCAGGCCCTCGCCGGGCGGGTCGTCCATCAGCTCGATGATCGGCGCGATGCTCTTGCCGACCGGCTGGGCGGCGAACCGGGCCAGCAGCTTGACGATCGTCTTGGCGGGCTGCTTGAGGCTGTCCGTGCCGCTGTCGGTGAATCCGGGGTGGTGCAGGAGGTAGCGGGTGCGGCCGCCGGCGTGGTTGGCGGCGTAGGCGACACCGAGCAGGTCGGTGGCCCGGCCGCCCTGCAGCATGGCCTTGATGCTGCCGTAGCCGCGCTCGAGCGACAGGTCGTCCCAGTGGATGCCGCCCTTGGTGACGCCGACGCCGCAGATGTTCACGATCATCGGGCTCTCGCCCTTCTCCAGCAGGTCCGTGAGGCCGTAGGCGAGCACGAAGCGGCTGACGTAGTAGAGGGCGAAGGTGGCCTCGAAGCCGTCGGGGGTCTCCACCCGGCGGGGGAAGTGCCGCATCGCGGTGAGGATCAGGCCGTCCAGCGCATCGTGCCGCGCGCGTACCTCCTCGATCACCCGCCGGTTCTCCGCCACCGAGGTGAGGTCGGCCCGCAGGAACGCGGCCCGCCCGGAGGCCCCGAGGCGGTCGGCGTCGTCGAGGAGACGCCGTCCCTTGGCGGGATCGCTGCCCACGACCGTCACGTGGTCGCCCCGGCTCAGGAAGTGCAGGGCGAGCCCTCTGCCCATGCCGGTCGTGCCACCCGCCACGACATAAGTCCGCATATTTCGTCCCTCAAGTCATCGAACGCTGACTTGAGGGAACGTAGCACAGCCACGCCGTACAATGTCAACGATCGATGACTACGGAGAGGAGTCCGTGTGCCGAAGAGGGACCGCGAGGCGACCAGGACGCGGCTGCTGGAGGCGGCCAGGCTGCGCTTCGCCCGCGAGGGCTACGACGCCACCAGCGTCCGCGACATCGCCAAGGACTCGGGCGTCGACGCCACCCTGATCTTCCGCTACTTCGGCTCCAAGAAGCGGCTCTTCGATGAGGCCACCGCGGCCGACCTGCCGCCCGGCCTCCTCGACGGCCCGGAGGAGGAGCTGGTCGCCCGCATGATGCGCACGGTCGTCGAGCACGACTGGACCGCGTACGGCGGCGAGCACCCCCTGGTCGCCATGCTGCGCTCCTCGGCCCACGAAGACGCCCGGCAGCGCATCCGCGAGGAGGTGTGCGCCACCTACGTCAACGCCCTGCGGGACCTGGCCGGCGGGCAGGACGCGGAGCTGCGGGCCGAGCTGCTCAGCGCCTGGCTGGTCGGCATCGGCATCCTGCGCTCGGTCGTCGCCACCCCGGCGCTGGCCGAGGCCACCACCGCCGACCTGGCACCCCACGTCGCCACCGTGGCCTCGGGCCTGCTCGGCCGCCCGATGTCGGGCACCTCAGAAGGGTGAGTCGAGCGGCACCTGCCGCACCCCCGGCAGGTACGGGTCGAGCTCGCCGAGCTCGAACCGCGACATGCCCACCACGTGCCAGAACTGCCCCGCGGGCTCGCCCTCGACCTTGTAGCGCCCGTCGGGCGACAGGGCCGCCCACCCCTCGGCCAGCCCCAGCAGGGTCATCCGGCGCTCGCCGCCCTCCCAGAGGATCACCACACCGTCGTCTCCCGCGCTGGCCAGCAGGTCGGCCGTGGGGCTGAAGGCGACCGACCACACCCGGCGGGTGTGCCCGGCCAGCGTGTGCCGCAGCCGCCCCGACGCGGTGTCCCACACCCGTACGAGCAGGTCGTCGCCCCCGGTCGCCAGGCTGTCGCCCGAGGCGCTGAACGCCACGCTCCACAGCCGCCCGTCGTGCCGGTCGAGCGTGTGCACCAGCCGCGGCTGCCAGGGCTGGCCGGGGCGCAGCTCCCACATCAGGGCCCTGCCGTCGTTGCCGGCGCTGGCCAGATGACGGCCGTCGGGGGAGAAGGCCACCGAGTAGACGCGGTCGGTGTGCCCTTCGAGCGTGGCCACCCGGCCGCCGGAGGCCACGTGCCACAGGCGGACCAGCTTGTCGTCGCAGCCGGTGGCCACGTAGTGGCCGTCGGGGCTGAACGCGATCGAGCGCACCCGCCCGCGGTGGTCCATCAGGTTGGCCGCCAGCCGCCCGGTCGGGCGGTACCAGATCCGTACGCTGTCGTCGTCGTTGGCCGTGGCCAGCATGTCGCCGTCGGGGCTGAACGCCTCGGCCCACACGTGGTCGGTCTCGGCGTGCAGCTCGCGCTCGTAGTCGCCGGTGACGGCGTTCCAGAAGTGCACGCCGCCGTCGTTGCTGGAGGTGGCCAGCACCGGGCCGGCGGGGGAGAACGAGGCCGAGATGAGCCGGTCGGCCGTGCCGCTGAACTCGCGCAGCCGCCGGCCCGTGCGCGGCTCCCACACCCGGACCACGCCGTCGTTGCCGCTGGTCGCCAGCATGGTGCCGTCGGCGCTGAACCGGGCCGAGGAGATCCGCCGGCCATGGCCGCGCAGCACCCGCTGGCACTGGCCCGAGACCGGGTCCCACAGGCGCACGGTGCCGTCGTTGCTGCTGGTGGCCAGTTGCTGCCCGTCGGGGCTGAACGCGAACGGCCAGACCGAGCTGCGATGGCCGGTCAGCTCGATCCGCTGGCCGCCGCCCAGCCGCTGCAGCCGCACCACGCCGTTGGCGTCGCCGGTGGCCAGGCTCTGGCCGTCGGGGCTGAACGCCACCTGGTAGACGGCCGCCGCGTGCGTGGTGTGCAG
Source organism: Nonomuraea sp. NPDC050643 (assembly GCF_040654715.1). Taxonomy (NCBI): domain Bacteria; kingdom Bacillati; phylum Actinomycetota; class Actinomycetes; order Streptosporangiales; family Streptosporangiaceae; genus Nonomuraea; species Nonomuraea sp. NPDC050643. The sequence goes on from NZ_JBFAIM010000088.1 coordinate 40,032, forward strand.
GCCGCGGGCCTCGCCGGACGGGTCCCAGACGCGGACGCCGCCCGCCGTGTCACCGGTCGCCAGCAGCGAGCCGTCGGGCGAGAAGGTCACGCAGTAGACGCTGCCGGCGTGGCCGGACAGCGTGTGCAGCGGCGTCCACGTGGCGGTGTCCCAGAGCCGGACGGTGCCCGCCTGGTCGCCGGTGGCCAGCAGCCGGCCGTCGGGGCTGTGCACGGCGCGGTAGACGCTGCCGCGATGCTCGTCGAGGGTCTCCTTCATCTGCCCGGACTCCAGGTCCCAGACGCGCACCACGCCCGCCGCGTCGCCGGTCACCAGCGCGGCGCCGCCGAACGAGGCCGTGAAGACCGGCGCCCGGTGCCCGCCCAGCTCGTGCACGAGCCGGCCGGTGGCCGTCTCCCACACGCGGACCACGCCGTCGGCGCCGCCCGCCGCCACCAGGTCGCCCGAGGCGCTCAGGCGTACCGGCCAGACGCCGTCGGGGTGCCCCCGCAGGGTGCGCAGGCGCTCGCCGGTCAGGGCGTCCCACAGCAGCACCGCGCCGTCGCTGGCGCCCGTGGCCAGCAGCTCGCCGGCGTACGTGACCGCGTAGACGCGGCCCCGGTGGCCCTGCAGCGTGCGCACCGGGGCGCCGCCCACGCACAGCAGCACGCCGCCGTCCTCGTTGCCGATGGCGATCGTGGCCCCGTCGAGGCTGTACGCGATCGGCTCCGGCAGGCGGCTGGTCTGGAAGTGGAAGCCGTAGGGGACCCCGATCCCGGCCGGCGCGAACTCCACCTCGACCGGCTGGCCGGGCACCACGGCCGCGCCCGGCAGGTGCGGCAGCGTGCCGGTCACGTTGATCAGCGAGGCCCGGTGCCAGCGGGCGCCCTCGACCGACACGTCGCTCATGTCCACCTGCGCCAGCCGCGCCCCCGACAGGTCGGCCCCGCGCAGGTCGGCCCCGGTGAGCTGGGCGCCGTCGAGCCGCGCGCCCGTGAGCCTGGCCTCGCGCAGGACCGCCCTGGACAGGTTGGTGCCCGCCAGCGTGGCCTCCGACAGGTCGGCGCCGGTCAGGTCGACCTCACGCAGGTCCCTGGCCGACAGGTCCTCGCCCTTGAGGTTGGCCCCGCGCAGGTCGGCGCGGGCGGGCGTGCGCAGCCGGGCGGAGATCTTGACCGCGTTGGCCCGGGACACGTCGTCGGCCGGCGGGTCGGCCACCCACGCCCGCAGCGCGCGTACGTCGGCCAGATCGCACAGGAACTCCACCGTCAGCGCCGACAGCGGGCGCAGCGTCAGCAGCAGGGGATCGTCGAGCGTGGCGGCGACGTGCCGGGCGATCAGCCACTCCATCACCGAGGCGTGGATGAACCCGAACATGCCCTCCTCGGTCCGCACCAGCAGGCTGCCCGAGCCCATGCGGAACGCGGCGTGGGCGGCCGAGAGCTGCCCGTCGGCCAGGCCGGTGAGCGTCTCGCCGATCTCGGTCAGCTCCTCCACACCGAGCAGCGACTCGCCGGACTCCCACAACCGCACCGCCAGCGCCGTCACCGCCTGCCACAGCTCGTCGACGGTCAGCGCCGAGGGGGAGCCGGGGATCCTGGCCCGGTGCTCCTCGAAGGCCAGCCAGGAGCCGAGGATCTCCTCGTACAGCAGGGCCGGGCTGATCGTGTGGCGGGCCTCGGCCACCGTGCGCAGCCGGTCGGCGTCGAGGTCGGCGATGAAGCTGAGCATGCGCGGGTTCTGTGCCAGCGCGAGCAGGTCCTCGATCTCGCCCATCAGCGACATGCGCGCCGTGGCCTCGTGGCCGCCCTCGAACCTGTTGGCCAGGTAGGAGCGGATCTGGTCGGGCGTGAAGTCCTCGACGCTGAGCACCCGCCGCTGCGGCAGCACGCCCACCATCTCGCCGAGCGAGGTGAGCACCTGGCTGTGCGACTTGAAGTGCTGGGTGCGGCTGGCCACCACGATCTTGGCCTTGTCGTCGGCCGCCGACAGCAGCGTGGCCAGGTGGTCGGCCGCCCGGTCGTAGGTCAGCCGGGTCACCAGCTCGTCGAACCCGTCGAACAGCAGCACGATCCGGCCCTGCCGCAGCAGGTAGCGGAACGCCTTGAGATCGATGAACTCCTCGCCGTGCCCGGCCAGGTGCGCCGCCACGAGCGCGTCGACCGAATGCGCCTTGTCGAGGGCGCGCAGCTCGATGAGGATCGGCGTCAGGTGCGGCAGCTCGACGGGGATGCGCCGGGCCAGCTCGCGCAGCGCGAACGTCTTGCCGTGCCCGAAGTCGCCCAGCAGCAGCAGGAACCGGCCGTGGTCGGCGGCCAGCAGCCGCATCAGCTCGTCGGTCAGGCCCTGCTTGACCTGGTTGCCCGGGCGGTCGAGCTCGCGGTAGCGCTGCGGCACGTACAGGTCGGGCGGGTAGCGGCGGTCGGCGGTCAGCCGGGCGGTCTGCTCGGCGACGTAGCCGGTCAGGTCGAGCAGCCCCTGGAACTCGGTGAAGCTGCGCAGCCGCACGCCCTTGCGCATGAGGTCGTCGCGCATGGCGCGGGGCGCGGGCAGGCCCTGGTAGACCAGCTCGGCGGACAGGCCGGTGGCGTGCGCGCGCCGGGCGAAGCCGTCGGCGGCCTCCTCGGTGAGCGGGCCGACATGCGCGCCGATCATGGTCTGGCGGACGAACCCGTCCTCGGGGTGGGTGACCACCAGGTGGGTGTCGAATCTGCGGATCCGGGCACGCTCGTGCCTGGCCTCGCAGACCTCGGTGATCCGGTCGAGCAGCAGCTCGACCGGGCTCGGCTCGCGCTCCTCCGGCTCCGGCGCGGGCGGCGGGGCCTGCGGGCTCTCGGCGGTGAAGGGCGCCTGCGCGGAGCGCCACCGGGTGCGCACCCGCTCGGGCCGTCCCTCGTCGGGCAGCCAGGTGCGCAGCCCGTCGGGGGTGATCTCGACGACGTGGTGCCGCCCGGAGCGCGGCGCGGCGATCCGGCCCTCGGCCGCCGGCCCCGAGCCGCCGTGGAAGAGCAGGTTGAGCCGGTGGGCCAGCAGCCGCGCGAACATCGGCGCGTCGCGCAGCTCGTCCGGCGGATGCCCGAGCGCGCCCAGCCGCAGCCAGCCGCTCTCCTCGTACGGCCGCAGCCGCTCGGCGAACCACGCCGCCTGCCCCTCCCCGACCAGCGCGTACGCGTCGCGCTCCAGATGGCTCATCGCCATCGTCGAGTTGAGCCCCGCCACGACCACCTTCAGATCGGGCACCTCGAACAGCGTCCACGGCTGCCCGCCGTCGAACACCCGGTCGTCCAGCCCCTGGTACACCTCGCCGAACAGCTTGGCGAAGTGCCGCCACTTGGGCCAGTAGGGCGGCTGCGGGCTCACGTCGTCGGCCTCGCAGGTCATGAAGTAGGCGCTGGCGGCGGCCTTGGTCACGTCGCGCGGGCCGGGCAGCAGGATCAGCCGGTGCGGCTCCAGCCCGATCAGCAGCCGCAGGTCGGTCACGAACCGCGTCGCCTGCCCGAACTGGCCGAGGCTGCCGGACTCGGTGAGGTCGCCGCTGACCACCATGAGGTCGGGGCGGGGCGTGCCCCGGTCGTACATGGCGGTCAGGTCGGCCCAGATGCGGGCCTGCATGTCCTCGGGCGTGAACGGCTCGCCGGGATCGGGCAGGGCCCGGCCGAACCGGGGGCCGCCGATGTGCAGCACGCTGATCGACTCGCGGGCCCGGCCGCCGCCGCCCGACGGCGGGAACGTCGGGGCCGTCACGGGCGCGCGCCTGGACCTGGCCCGGTCGGACGGCGGCAGCGTGGGGGTGGGCGCGGGCACGCTGGAGCCGTCGGGGAAGGCGGGCGCGGACTCCGGCTTGGCCCGCCCGGCCATCGCCTCCCGGACCCGGCCCAGCAGCAGCGCCCTGGCCTGCCCCGGATCGGTGATGCCCAGCAGGTCGACCCAGGTGATCGTGGACAGCAGGCCCTCGAGCTGGACGTCCTCCAGCCGGATGGTGACGAGCTTGTTGGAGGGGTTGTCGGGGTCGGCCCGCATCGCCGCCTGCCACTCCATGCGCCCGTAACGCGAGCTCAGGTAGTTGCGCGAGAGCACCGCCACGACGAGCTGCGCCTCACTGACCCCGCGGTCCATGAAGTCGATGAAGTTGGTGCCCGGCACGAAGTCCCACGCCTGGATCATGGTCCGGTAGCCCGCCGCCTCGAGCTCCCAGGCGATCCAGGTCGCCCACGCCGTGTCGGCCGGGGAGTAGCTGACGAAGATCTCGGTCGCCCTGCCGTCACGTGCCATGCCGTCAGTATCCCCTGCCAGGTCGGCGAATTGGAGTGTGTGTGCGATCATCGTCGGGTGTGGCGGCGTCTTGGCGTGCTCGACCTCATCAGGATCGGGCTGCTGGTTCTCGGCCTGGTCTTCCTGGCGACCGGGCTGCTCCCATGGAATGACGCGCTCACGAGCTTCCACGAGATCGGCCCGCTGGTGATCTTCCTGGTCGCGATCATCGTGGTGGCCGAGCTCACCAAGGAGGCCCAGGTCTTCGACGCGATCGCGGCGAGGATGGCGGTGCTCGGACGTGGCAACTACGCCGCCCTCTTTTTTCTTTGTACTGCTTTCGCGTCATTTGTGACGATATTTCTGAACCTGGACACCACCGCCGTCCTGCTCACCCCCGTCATGCTCGCCCTGGCCCCCAAGGCCCGCATCGCGCCCCTGCCGCTGGCCATGACCACCATCTGGTTGGCCAACACCGCGAGCCTGCTGCTGCCGGTCTCCAACCTGACGAACCTCCTGGGCATGGACAAGATCAACCTTGACGCCCAGGCGTTCGCCGGGCGCATGTGGGCCCCCCAGCTCGTCTCGATCGCGGTGACGATGGCGTTCCTGTGGGTGTTCTACTGGCGGCGGGGCGAGCGGCGCGACCTGCGCTACACCCCGCCCGTGCTGGAGCCGGTCGCCGATCGCGTGCTGTTCGCCGCCGCGTCGGTGGCCTGCGTGCTGTTCATCGTTCTGCTGCTGCTGGAGTTGCACGTCGCCGTGGCCGCCACGGCGGCGGCCGTCATCGTCGTGGGCGCCTTCCTGCTGCGCGCCCGCGACCATCTGACGTGGAGTCTGATCCCGTGGCAGCTCATCGTCTTCGTGGCCGGCCTGTTCCTGGTGGTGCCCACGCTCAGCAGGCACGGCCTGTCCGAGCTGATGACCTGGATGATCGGCACCGAGAGCGACCCCTACCGCACGGCCGCCGTCGGGGCCGGGCTGTCCAACGCGATCAACAACCTGCCGGCCTACCAGGCGGTCGAGACCGTGATCCCCTCCGCCGACCAGGATCGCCTGCTGGCCCTGCTGGTCGGCACCAACGTGGGCCCGGTCATCACCCCGTGGGCCTCGCTGGCCACGCTGCTGTGGTTCGAGTCGTGCCGCCGTCACGAGGTCAGGGTGCCCATACGCCGGTTCCTGCTCACCGGCGCCGGCCTGGCGGTCGTGGGGCTGGTGGCGACGGTGTGGACCCTGGTCGAGTTCGGCTGATCGGTCCTGACCACCGGTCAAGATCCAGGACAATAAAGCACCATGACCAAAACCACCATCTACGGATTTTTCGGTTTTGCCCTAGCGGCGGCGCTCACCGGCTGCGGCGGCGGCCCGGAGCCGGCCGCCCAGTCCCCGGCCACCCCGGCGTCCAGCGCTCCGGCGTCGAGCCCCGCGGCCGAGGCGTCCATCCTCCCGGCGCGAGAGGTGACCCGGACGGTCAAGCTGGAGGTGCTCGGCAAGGGCCGGTCCATGCAGCCCATCATGTACGTCGCCGACGACCAGGGCACCGAGAACGACGCCAGGCTCCCGTGGTCGAAGACGGTCAAGGTGGAGCTCACCGAGGCCGAGCAGAAGGTCGGCCGGTCGATCTCCGTCGTGGCCGGCTCGGTCCAGGCCGCCGACGGCCGGCTCGCGGCGGGCAAGTGCCGCATCACCGTGGACGGCGAGGTGGTCGTGTCGGCCGAGGGGCTCTGCCGGCACGAGCTCAAGTAGCGCGTCAGGCGGCGGCCAGCGCGTAGGCGCCGGCGACCGCGCCGAGGGCCCAGCGCATGCGGCGCACGTACGTCTCGGGGTGGTCGCCCGCCTCCTGGGCCACGTAGGCCGCGCACCAGGACGGGTCGCCGCCGCACGCGCACAGCCGCTCGTCCACGGCCTCCCGGATCTGGAACGGGGACAGCTCGTCGGACGGCTGCAGGGTGGTGACGAAGAGCACCTGCGCCAGCTCGGTGGTGGTCATCATGTCGGGCTCCTCTCCGCGGGATGCCGTTTGTCCGGCACCCTCTAAATAGACGTCGAACGGCGGCGGAACTCATCGACAAAGGACACACATTTTCTGTGGACTTTTCCTCACCGGAGAAGGGCGAGGAGCTCGGGCATGGCCTGCGGATGCCCGGCGACGAAGCTGCGCACCTCGGCGGGGCCGCTGACGCGCTCCTCGAACGGGCCGCCGTCGAGGGCCCGGATCTCGATGCCCGCCTCCTGGGCCAGCAGCGCCCCGGCGGGCAGGTCCACCACCCCGGCCCGGTAGCCCACGAAGCCGTCGATGTCGCCGCGCGCCAGCATCGCCCACGCCAGCAGCGGCGCCCACAACTGCAGCACCCGGCGGGCCTTGAGCTCCAGGGTGGACTTCAGCGCCCGCACGGCCGGGTCGGCCCGCGTCACGTCGTAGCCCTGGGTCCAGGCCAGCAGCGGGCCGTGCGGGCTCGGCGCGTACGCGGGCGCCAGGCGGACCCCGTAGGAGGTCCCGCAGGAGGAGACCGCCCCCTGTCCCCGCACGGCCGACCACGTCTGGGCGGAGACGGGGTCGTGCACCACGCCCAGCACCGGCAGCCCGTCGTGGCACAGCGCCACCCCCACCACGTAGGTGGGCAGCCCGATCGCCACGTTGTTGGTGCCGTCGAGCGGGTCGACCAGCCACGTCCACTCGCCGCCCGCCGCCCCGACCAGCCCCGACTCCTCGGCGATCACCGAATGCGACGGGTACGCCGTCAGGATCCGCTCCAGCAGCAGCTTCTCCGAGGCCAGGTCGAGATCGGTGACCACGTCGCCCGCGTCGCCCTTGGCCCGCACGCCGAGCGCCCCCCGCGTGCCCTCGCTCAGCAGCGCGCCCGCGGACTCGGCGGCTTCGACGGCGATCGTGCGAGCGTGCTCCAGGTCCATCGGCTGCCCTTCAGGTCAGATGCGCGGTGATCAGGCGTACGGCCAGCGCCGTCTCCCGGGCGTCCAGCGGCTGCCTGGACACGTGATGCGGCCCGCCGCCCAGCGGGCCGAGCGACAGGTCACGGCCGCCGGGCCGGCCCCGGCCCAGCGCGATCGTGGCCGCCTCACCGCCCTCGGGCACGACGCTGCTGTGGAAACGGTCGGCGGCCAGCGTATAGGTGTCACCGGGGCCGAACACCTCCACCAGGCCCGTGGCGTGTCGCACGGTGCGGCCGGTGGGCGAGATGCGGTCGCCGTCGGCCCCGCTGACCACCTCGAACACCCGGTGCGTGGCGTCCGCGCCCGCGTCGGTGACCACCGCGTGCACGTTGCGCACCTGGCCGTAGAGCACGTGGCTGACGAGATCCCAGCTGTGGCAGTGGATCTGCGAGGTGGTGCTCTCCGCGTGCGCGAGCGAATCGGACCACAGATGCAGACATACCCCCTCGCCACCGTCGCGCTCGAGCGGCAGGCAGACGAAGCCGAGCGGATGGCGTACGGCGGTCAGGCCGGGCCTCGACAGCGCGCCGAGCGCCCACGGCCGGGCCCCGCCCGCGCCGCGTAACAGCTCACGCACGCCGCTGTAGCTCATGATCCATAGGGATCCAGGGCCCGCAGCGCCTTGCGGGCGATGTCGACGACGTCGCGGCCGTCGTAGGACTTGGGCAGGGGCACCCCGATGTGCTCGAACAGCTCCTGCACCTCCTCGATGGTGGGCTCGTCGCCGAGCGGCACCCGCTTGTAGCGGTCGAGCGGCACCCGCCGGGCCTGCTCGAAGCTGAGCCGCAGCTCGGTGTCGCAGTTTTCGTAGTAGAAGGTGTCGGCCAGCGCGGTCATCGCCCTGTTCGGGTCTTCGACCGTCATGATCAGGCGGCTGGACGACAGGTCCCAGCGGAACGTGGTCATCGTCGAGGACAGGCCCATCTCGATGTCGAGCAGGCCGTAGCGCTGGCGGTGCCAGAAGGCGGCCAGGACGGTCGCGTACGACTCTTTCCTGACCCGGTCGGTGGTCCACGTCTCGCCGGTGCCGTCGGGGGCGTCGGACAGCGAGCGGCGGTAGTGGGCGTAGGTCTCGCACACCTCCAGGTTGGTCGGGTCGACGACCTCGATCCTGACCGTGAGGTGGCGTTTGTCCCTGCGGGCCGCCGCCACGCACGCGGGCAGCGTGACCGCGCGCAGGTAGGTGCCGGTGCCGCCCTTGAAGCTCCACCTGCTGGTGTCCTTGCGCGCCTCGGCGTGGGCGTGGGCGATCTCCTGCCGACTGCCGAGCACCCGGACGAGCTGGAGCGAGTCGAGCGCCTTGCGGGTGCTGTGGACCAGGGAGTCGATCTCCTCCAGCCGGGCCAGGCGCACGGGCAGCTCGGCCAGCGCGCCCGAGGTGATCGTCTTCTCCACCGGGGCCTGGCGGGCGCGGTCGCGCAGCAGCGCGGTGGCCACCAGCGCCATGATCACCAGGGTGGAGGCGGTCACGAGCTGGCGCTGGATGTCGGAGCCCTTCGAGCCGAAGATCTCGGGGGGCATGATGCCGAGCACGCCGACCACGATGGCCAGCCCGAGCGCGATGGCGCCGTCGGCGTTGCGCGCCGCCCATGGGGCCGTACGCTTCATCGCCGCCATGAACCGTGCCATCGCTCGCCCCGTCGTCCGACGATCAGTCAGTTCCCGAGGTCATGGTAACGACCGCGCCATGCGACTGCCAGCGCACGGAAAGGAGCGATCTCCTAGCGGAAGATGACGCGAAATATTGCCTCGAGCCCGGTTCACGGGCGTCTGTAGGATCCGAAGACATGATCGTGGATCCTCACGTCCTGGGCTACTACGAGCGCGGCGGCGAGCTGACCCGGCTGCGGCGGGGGCGCAACCGCCTGGAGTTCTGGCGCACCCGCGACGTGCTGCGCCGCACGCTGCCACCGGCGCCCGCCCGGGTGCTCGACGTGGGCGGCGGCACGGGCGTGCACGCCGAGTGGCTGGCCGCCGAGGGATACGCGGTCGAGCTGATCGACCCCGTGGCGCTGCACGTCAGGGAGGCCGCGGCGCTGCCCGGCGTGCGCGCCCGCCTCGGCGACGCCCGCGACCTGCCGGTCCCCGACGGGCGGGCCGACGTGGTGCTGCTGCTCGGCCCCCTCTACCACCTGCCGGACCGCGCCGACCGGGTGCGCGCCCTGGCCGAGGCCCGCCGCGCCGCCCGCCCCGGCGGCCTGGTCGCCGCGGCCTTCATCAGCCGGTACGCGGGCCTGCACGACAGCGTCTACCACGGCACCCTTCTGGGCGAGGAGCAGCGGGCGGCCGACTACCACTCCGTCGAGACCGGGGTGATGGTGTCGGCGACGACGGAGGCCGGGTTCCGCGGCTACTTCCACGACCCGGAGGAGATCCTCACCGAGTTCGCCGCCGCCGGCCTGCCCGAGCCCCGCCGCTACGGCCTGGAGGGCGCCTTCTGGCTCTACGGGGACGTCGACGACTGGCTGGACGACGACGGGCGGCGCGAGCTGCTGCTCGACGCCGCCCGACGTCTGGAGTGCGAGCCCTCACTCCTGGGGGTCAGCGGCCACCTGCTGGCCGTCACGGGTGTCTAGAACCAGCCGCCCCCTAGAACCAGCCGCGGTGGCGGGCCATCTGCTCCAGGCCCCGCTGCAGGGTCGCGTCCGCCGAGTTCGGCGGGTCGTTGTAGTGGACGGTGAAGCGGTTGTAGGCGTCGTGGCTCGAGCTCAGGAAGCCGCCCCGCTTGTCGGCCTCCAGGATGACGTCCATCTTCTGCGGCCCGGCGATGAACGTCAGCTCCAGCTCGTTGAAGTAGCGCCGCCACTGGCCGCCCGCGTAGTACTCGATCTCCTGGAAGAACGGCATGGTCGAGCCGTACAGCGTGCCGCGCTCCAGGTCGGCCTTCTTGAACTGGAAGCCCAGCCGGTCGAGGGCGCCGATCACGTGCTCCTGGGCCGGCAGCGGGCTGACGAACAGGGGGTCGAGGTCGCCCTTGTCGAGCGCGCCCGCCAGCGCCAGCTCCGTCTGCACGCCCAGCTTCATGCCGTGCAGCGGATGCCCGGCGATGGCGCTGATCGGCGTCTCCCAGGGGATCGCGATCTCGAACTGCTGCTGGTGCTGCGCGCCCGCGGCGAGCTGGAACGTCCCCGCGACCTGCTGACGCAGGAAGCTGTAGGTCGACTTGTACTCGTTGTCGCCCGACTCGACCTCCACGACGGCGGTGAGATCGATGTAGATGCCCTCGACCTTGTAGTCGGAGTTGCCACCACGGAAATGGACGACGCCGCGCAGCGGCTCGCCGGGGCGCACGCCCGTGTTGGTCAAGACCGTGTCTACCTCGACGCCCGCGCCGAAGGCGGCCATCAACTTGCGGAACACCATGGGGTTCTCCTATACGGAAGGTGTGTGGCCGTTCACTTGACCCGTTCCCGTACCCGAGATGCGGGGGAGCAGCTGGGCCAGGAGGAGGGTGGAGAGGGCGGAGTCCGACTGACCCTGCTGGGTGCGTACGACCAGCGGCTGGGGGGCATTCTCCGCCAACTTGGCGCCCACGTCGAGGCGCCTGCGGGCCAGCTCGTACTGCAGCACGGCCCGGTTGTCCCGATATGACTCGGCCAGCCGGCGCAGGGCCTTGGCCTCGTTCTCGGCGGCGGTCAGCTCGGCCCGGCCGCGCGCCTCGATCTCCCACGTCACCCGCTGCGCCTCGGTCTCCTGCTCCTCCAGCATGCGCGCCACGTCCTTGCGCGCCGTGTTGTGGGCGGCCTTGACCTCGACCACGCGGGCGTCACGGGTCTTCTTGGAGCGCTCGATCTCCATCAGCAGCGTGTCGATGCGCCGCTTGCGGGTCAGCTCCCACTCGCGCTCGTAGGCCGACAGCTCCTTGGCGACCTTCTCGCGGGTGGCCAGGTGCTGCTGGTACTGGTCGGGGAGCTGGACGTCGGGGATGTTGGCGCCCGTGATGCGCACGCCGTAGCGGCCGAGCTGGCGGTTGAGGGCGTCCTGCATGTCGCCGACGTCGGAGCCGCGCAGGTCGTAGGCGCGCTCGGTGTTGACCCGGCGGCTGCGCTGCCTGATCGCGTCCTGGACGGCGCTGGAGAGCACCAGGTCGAAGTTGCCCGCGCCGATGGTGCGGACGAACGCGACCGGGTCGACGATGCGGAACTTCAGGAAGAACTCGATCGACTTCAGCGGCACGTTCTCGGCCGTGGGGCAGGCCACGATCGGCGCCGAGTACGGGATCTCGGTGGAGGTGTCGACGACCGCGTCCACCCGGTCCCACGGCAGCCAGAGGTAGTGGCGGCCCGGCGGCAGCGTGCCGGTGATGGCGCCCCAGCGGCTGCGTACGCCGGTGGTGCCCTCCTCGATCTCGATGATCGCCTTGCGCCACATCGTGATCATCGCCACGAGCAGGCTCAGCAGCGCCGCGAACGCCGCGATGAGGGTGAAGTCGGTGAGCGCGGCCACCCCGGCGAAGTAGAGCGCCAGGAACACCAGCGTCATCCACGCGAAGCCGCGCCGGTCCTTGGGGATGACGACGGGCACGAGCTGGCCCTGCTCGCCGCCGCGCAGGAGCTGGCGGATGTCTCCCCAGGAGGCCAGCGACTCCTTGATCTTCGAGAATTCTCTGCTCATTGTCCCTCACCCATCACGTGGTGCCTGCCGCCCGGCAGCAGCCGTTCGACCGTCGACTCCAGATCGGAGTCCGGCTCGGGCAACGCCGGCGGCTCGGTCACGTCGGCGGCGTTCTTGCTGAGCAGCGTGGCGATCTCGTCCTCGCGGTCGCGCACACGCGCGGCGATGTCGTCGAGCCTGGAGCGGATGGCGGCCATGTCCTCGGGGGAGAACAGCACCGCGCCCTTGCCGCCCACGAGCTGCTGGGCCAGCGCCAGGAAGTCGATGTCGGTCTGCTCGCCGATCTGCACCACCTGCGGCAGCCTGGTGGCGACCGACTCCAGCTTGGTCAGCAGGTCCTGCTGGAAGCGGTAGTCGAGGATCTCGGGCGCCTCGGCGGCCGACAGCGCCCTGATGTCCAGGGCCTGCGCCTCCAGGAGCGCGGAGTTGGCGTTGGCCGTCGACTCCGCCTCGACCAGGCGCTGCCTGGCCTGCGCGGTGGCCTGGTGGGAGGCCCGTTCGAGGGCGGTGTCCATGCGGGCCTGGTGGCCGGCGATCTCCGCCTGGATGGCGCTCAGCGTCTCCTGCAGCCCGGCCAGCTCCTTGATGAGGTCGCCCTCGTTCTGCTCCTTGCGAAGCTGGAGCTCGTACTCGTAGGTGTAGGCCTCCTTGGCCACGCGGACCATCTCGGGGGCGGCCAGGTCCATGCGGTATTCCTGGCTGGACGGCTCGGCGTGGGTGATGTTCACGTCGGTGAGCCGTACGGCGGGCAGGAACTGCTGGTTGAGGCTCTCCAGCATGCCCAGCGTGCTCTCGCCCACCAGGTCGTAGATGTCCTCGGCCCGCTGGGCGTAGATCAGGGAGCGGGTGACCTCGCTGATGGCGTTCTGGAGCTTGGACTGGAAGCCGCTGACCGAGCCGAGCACGAAGATGAACTCGGCCGGGTTCTCGATCCTGAACTGCAGGAACAGGTCGACGCTGGCCTTGACGCCCTGCTGGGTCGGGGCCTCGCTGATCGGCGCGTTGAACGGGTATTCGCGGGTGGTGTTGACGATGTAGCTGACCCGCTTCCACGGGTTGAACAGCGTCACCCGGCCCGGGTCCGCGATGTGCACCAGCTTGCCGAACTTGGTGATGAGCGCCTTGCAGCCCTCGGGCACCATCACCACGCTGCGCCGCCACCACAGGAACGCCGCGGCCAGGACCAGCACCACCCAGTAGTGCGGGCCGAAGACCACGTCCGTCCTCGGGATGACGTTGCCGAGCGCGCCGATGAGGCCGAGGACCACGAGGATGCCCAGCGGCACGATCACCTTGGCGGTGCTGCCCTTGGGGATCACCACGGGGGAGATGACGTGCATGCCGTTCTCGGCGAAGCTGCGGTTGATGATCTCGCCGGCCTCGTTGAGCGAGGCCGACCGGGCCTCGATGAGGGTGCCGACGGACACGCCGCCGTCACGTGCGGCGGCGAAGTCGTGGGGGTTCAGCGCGAAGCCACGGCCCTGGCCCGCGAGCTGCCCCGCCTGGTCGACGACCTGCCCCATGGCCTGGCCCATCGCCTGCCGTACGTCACCCCCTTGGGCCACCGCGTGGGCTATGCCCTGACCTGCCTGGATCAGTGCCTCTCTGGGTCGTGACATCGAACCTTCCTTTTCCGCTACAGGCGAATTCGACCGTATCGGGTGTGACTTACTGTTCGCTTGCAATGTGGTGTCACATATGTATTGCGTCCTGTAGTAGAGATGCTACTTATGTAGTAGTCCTACTATTTTGAGGATCAATGAGAGCTGTGAGAGAGGTCGCGGGTGGTGCCGAACGGGGTAAAGAGGCCGCCGCCATGGAGGTCAGCGGCCTGCGGATGGCGTACGGGCAGGAGGTCCTCAAGGGGATCGACTTCACGATCGGCCCCGGCGAGGTGATCGCGTTGCTCGGGCCGAACGGCGCGGGCAAGACCACGACGATCGAGATCCTGGAGGGCTTCCGGGTGCCGTCCGCAGGTCACGTACGGGTGCTGGGCGTCGAGCCGGCCCGCGGCGACGAGCGCTGGCGGGCCCGGCTCGGGGTGGTGCTGCAGTCCTGGCGCGACCACGGGCGCCGGCGTGTGCACCAGCTCCTGCGCCACCTGAGCGGCTACTACTGCCGTAGCAGATTGGGTTTGCCCTGTTTGTGGTGACACGCCGATCAAGGTCCCACCTCGGCGGTCGTGATCGCTTCAGACTCTGCTCGTGGCTG
>NZ_JBFAIM010000089.1:0-53036 GCF_040654715.1 Nonomuraea sp. NPDC050643
GTCTGCGACAGTTCGGCTCCCGCGGTGCGCTCGCCTGTGGCCGCGTCGATCGAGGTGTAGGTCAACCGCCCGTCCGGCAGCACCCCGTACACCGACGCCACGCCGTGCGGACCGTCGATGTAGGGCCAGATCGTGTTGACGATGATCTGCGCGTCGGAGGCCTCGACCTGGTACCGGTCAGGGTAGGCCGACACCTGGACGGCCTGGCACACCTCGCCGATCGGCGCGGTCCGCCAGCCCCCGTTCGGGTAGACACGGAGCATCTTGTCGAGGAAGGCGTTGGTGGCCCACGTCGGGTTGAGCCGCTGGGTCCTGCTTCCCCAGGAGGCTCGCTGCTGGAAGAGTCCCAGACTGTCGTGATCGACCTCCTCGCTGATGTTCTGGATGCTGGACTCGACGATGGTCGTGGCGATCGCGATCGCGGCGGCCCGCTTCGGCAGTCCGCGCTCATGCACGCCCTCGATCACCCTGCGGGCGCAGGAGACGCGGTAGGCGGTCATGTAGCCGCGCATCTTGTCGTCGAGCGTGCTGTTGAGCTGGGAGGCCAGGACCGCGTCGGTCGGGGTGGCACCCCCGGGATCGCAGGCGACCGTCGCGTAGGAGGCGGTGACGTCCGACGCCTCCATCGGCGGGTCCGTCGGCTCGCCCAGCGCGGGGTGGGTCCCGGCGGTTAAGCCGATCAAGGCGATCACAGCGGTGGTGGTGACGGCAGCGCGCGACAGCAAGGTTCTGAACACGGCGGAGCCTCTCACGAACTGGTGACGGTGTCGGGGCTGGCTGACAGCAGTGTCTGGGTCCAGCCTTCGGTGTCCACCGCGCTTTGTCCGGTGAGGTCGTCGCCTTGGCCGTCTTGTGGGTCTTGGTCGAAGTAGCGGTGTAGTGATCCGTCGGTGTTCTTGTGGCCGTAGTAGACGCCGCCGCCTGGTGAGAGCAGGTGGTCGAACACTTGCCAGGTGGTTTGGCGTAGTTCGTGGCGCTGGTATGAGGCGGCGCCGTTGATCTTGTAGGAGAGTAGTAGGCCGTTCGTCGTTGTTCCCAGGATCCAGCCGGGGGCGCTCGCGGTGAGGGTTTTGAGGGTGAAGCCGTTGCCGATCAGGGTGTTGGCGGTGATGTCGGCCAGGACGGGTTTGTCGGTTGTGAGCTTGTAGCGGCGTAACGCGCCGTCGGCGATGCCGAACAGGTAGGTCGATCCGTCGTAGGCCAGGTGGTCGTGGGTGTATCCGGTTCCCAGAAGTACCGGGGTGGCGAAGGTGACCTGGTCTCTGACCGATACGATGTCGACCCGGTACAGCCGGCCGCTGGGGGCGTCTTCGGTCACCAGCAGGGTGTTGAAGTTCAAGGTCGCCATCGCTTTCGGCTTGAACCCCAGTGAGGTCTGCGACAGTTCGGCTCCCGCGGTGCGCTCGCCTGTGGCCGCGTCGATCGAGGTGTAGGTCAACCGCCCGTCCGGCAGCACCCCGTACACCGATGCCACGCCGTGCGGGGACACGGTGCCGCAGTTGCGGCTTTCGACGTTGTTCCACTCCATGCCGTTGCCCTGGCCATAGGTGACGCCGTTGAAGATCGGCCGGATGCGCTCGGAGTCGGCGCTGCCCCACGAGGCGTGCCCGTCGCCGTTGGTGTCACGGGCCAGTTCGAAGTGCAGGTGCGGGTGGTTGTTGGACAGCTCCCCGGTCTTGCCGACCTTGCCGATCACGGCACCTTGCCGCACCCTGTCGCCGGCCGAGACGGCGCGGGACTGCAGGTGGATGTACGTGGTGAAATAGCCGCCGCCATGGTCGATCTGTACGACGTTGCCGCCGTTGTCGTGGTGGAAGGACCGGTCGACGGTCCCGCCGGCGGCGGCGATGAGGGTGGCGCCTTCGGTGCCGTGCTGGTCGGGCTCCTTGACCATGTCGAGAGCGGGCGCGTGCGCCCAGCTGTTCAACTGCCATTTCTGCCCGCACAGGAAGGGAAGCTGGAAGTCCGGTACGGCCAGCGCCGGGCTCGTCAGGCCGACGATTCCGAGCGCGGCGGCGAACATGGTGGCGATGATTCCGCGCCATAAAGCGGATGGGGACATGCCATTCCTCCAGATGAATTCATCCAGCGATGCGACGTGCACTATTCCGGTGCGTTTTCGCGGTGCGGACTCGACCGTAAGGAGCAGCGGTATGGCGCGGGTTTAACGACTGCATGAGCTGACGAGCTGCGCTGTGCCTCGCCCTGCACGAGGACGGTGCCGATGCGCAGAGCGCGGCGGAGTACGGTGCGCGGCATGTCGTCGGCGATGACCGGGCGGTCGGTGCCCGTGCGGGCGGTGGCGTCGAGGGCTTGCGCCCGCCACCGGTCGGGCCGCTCGCTGCGCGGAAGACATCCGCCGGAGGTCCGTTGGGATGCGTCCCGGCTCAGGGCGCGCCCGTCAGTCGGTCAGGAAGAGCCTGCGCTCCGCGGCCCCGCTCTCGAAGTCCTCCAGCGGCGCCGCGGGCAACAGGTTGATCATCATGTGCACCAGTGCGGCGCACAGGACGGTGGGCGCGGCCTGCGAGTCGAAGGCGAACCGGGAGCTCACCGGCGCGGTCAGCACCACGTCGGCCTGCTCGGCCACCTTGCTGACGGCGTGGTCGGTGACCAGCACGATCCGCAGCCCGCACCGCCGCGCCCAGCTCAGCCCTTCGGCCAGCTCGCGGGGATGGCGGGGCAGGCCGAAGGCCAGCAGCCAGGTGGCGCCCGCCTCCGCCGCCCGGCTGAGCCGGTCCTCCAGCACCGACCCCGGCGCGTCGATCACCCGGACGTCGGGGTGGGCCTTGGCCGCCAGAAACCCGAACAGGGACGCCAGCGGCGCGGAGACCCGCAACCCGACCACGGGCAGCGGCCGGGAGGCGGCCAGCGCGGCGGCCGCCTCGGCGAGTCGTCCCTGATCGTCGAGGTTGTCGCGCAGCCGTTCCAGGTTGCGGATCTCGGAGTCCACCATGGACTGCAGCTCGCTGCCCGCCGGGGGGCGGGCGCCCTCGCCGTCCGTGACGGCGGCCCGCAGGTGGTCGCGGAACTCGGGGAAACCGGCGAACCCCAGGGCGGCCACGAACCTGGTCACCGACGGCTGGCTGATGCCGACCGCCTTGGCCAGGTCCATGCCGTTGAGGAAGACCGCCTCGCGAGGATGGTCCTGCAGGTAGCGGGCGATCCGCCGTTGCGAAGGGGAGAGCCGGTGCCCGTCGAGGAGTTCCCTCAGCCGCGCGGGGACGTCAGACGAGTCCCATGCTCTTGAGCCACTCATCGGCAACGTCCTCGGGGTCTTCCTTGTCCACGTCGGTACGGCGGTTCATCTTGACCAACTCGTCGGTGGTGAGCTTGGCGTTGAGCCCGACGAAGGCGGCGGTCAGCTTGTCGGTGACCTTGTCCGCGCGGACCAGCGGCGCGATGTTCTCCGTCGGCGCCAGGTGCTTGGGGTCCTCCAGCACGATCCAGCCGTTGTCGGCGATCGCCGGGTCGCTGCTGAATCCGTCGGCGACGTCCACGTCACCGTTCTTCAGCGCGGCCTTGCCGAGCGGACCGCCCACGTCGAGAGACTTGAACTCCTTGAACTCGATGCCGTACAGCTTCTTCATGCCGACCACGCCGATGAAGCGGGTCTTGTTCTCAGGCGGCGCGCCGTACACGAGCTGCTTGCTGATCTTGACCAGGTCCTCCAGCGACTTCAGGTTGTGCTTGGCGGCCGTCTCCTTGGTGACCAGCCACACGGTCTGGTCCTGCGCCGGCGCGTAGGGGAGGATCTTGAGCTCCGGCGGGAGGGTGGCGGCCAGCGCCTTGGCCTCGCCGTCGCCGTCGGAGGACGTGGCGTCGGGGTCGAGGTAGGCCATGAGGGCGCCTTGGTATTCCGGCAGAAGGTCGATCTCGCCCTTCTTCAGGGCCGGGAAGATGATCTCCCGGGAGCCCAGGTTGGGCTTGACCGTCACCGTGTAGCCCTTGCTCTTCAGCAGGCCCGCGTACACGTAGCCGAGGGTGACGTTCTCGGTGAAGTTGGCGGTGCCGATCACGATCGTCTCGCCGCCCGGCGATCCCGGCGCGGACGTGGTGGCGGACGGGCCGGCCAGCGTCGTGGTGCCGCCGCCGCAGGCGGTCAGGGCCAGGACCAGGCCGAGAAGGCCGACGCTCAGTTTACGCATGTGCTTCCTTTCGGGTGTCACGGAGTCCCCGGGGGGTGAGGGCCCGTTGCAGTGCGGCGAGCAGGAGGTCCGTGGTGATGGCGAGGACCGCCACGGAGGCCGCCCCGGCGAGGACCTGAGGAAGGTCCCGCTGCGCCAGCCCGTCGAAGAGGTAGCGGCCGAAACCGCCGAAGCTCACGTAGGCGGCCATCGTCGCGGTGGCGATGACCTGGATCGCGGCCAGGCGGATACCGGCGAGGATCAGCGGCGCGGCGACGGGCACCTCGACCTGCCACAGCCGTTGCCAGCCGGTCATGCCCATGCCGCGTGCCGCGTCCCGCAGTTCCCGCGGCACCGCCGCCATGCCGGCATAGGTGTTGGTCACGATGGCCGGTACGGCGAGAACGACCAGCGCGATGTAGACCGGCCACAGGGAGAGCCCGCTGACCAGGAAGACCAGGGTGACGATGCCGATCGTGGGCAGCGCCCGGCCGAACCCGGTGGCGTTGATGGCCAGGAAGGCGCCGCGTCCCGTGTGGCCGATGGCCAGCCCGATGGGGAGAGCGATCAGGGCGGCGGCGAGCGTGGAGAGCGCGGAGTACTCCAGGTGCTCGGCCAGGCGGGCGAGCAGCCCGTCGCCCCCGGTCCAGTGGGCGGGATCGGCGAACCAGGCCAGGATCTGCCGCAGGAGTTCGAGCATGGCGTTACCGCCTCGTCCATGGGGTGAGGCCACGCTGGACGCCCACCAGGACGGCGTCGGCGACCACGGCGAGCAGGAGGGTGAGGGCGATGCCCGCGATGATCGGCTCGGCGAAGTTCCGCTGCAGCCCGTCGGCGAACAACTGGCCGAGCGCGCCTTGGCCGATGACGAGGGCGACGCTGGTGAGGCTGATGGTCATGATGGTGGCGATGCGGACCCCGGCCATGATCACCGGTAGGGCCAGCGGCAGTTCGATCGCGATGAGGGTCCGGGCTCTGCCGTACCCCATGGCTCTGGCGGCCTCGCGGACGCGCGGCGGGACCGCGGCGAGCCCTTCGACGATGTTGCGGACCAGGACCACGAGCGAGTAGAGGGTCAGGCCGATGACGGTGGTGGTGAGGCTCAGCCCGGTGAACGGCAGCAGCAGGATGAACAGCGCGATCGACGGCACCGTGAAGATCACGCTGGTGACGCCGAGGATGAGCCCGCGCAGCCTGGGGACCCGGTGGGCCAGGACGGCCAGCGGAAACGCGATCAGCAGCCCGCAACCGACCGAGATCACCGTGGTGATCACGTGCTGCAGGGTCAGCTCCGCCATCTCGTCGACGTGGCCGGCGAACCAGGACCATCTCACGTGGCCACCTCCTGACCGTCGTCGCCGATCACGGCGGAGCGGTGCGCCGCGGCGGCCCGCAGCACGTCGCGCTCGGAGGAGACTCCGGCGACCCGGCCCTCGGCGTCGACGCGGACCACGTGGCCTCGTGGCGAGGAGACCACCGCCTCCAGGGCGTCCAGGAGGGTGCCGCCGTCGCGGACGGTCGCGACTGGCAGGCTGTTGCCTTCGGCGTCCACCCACGCGTGCGGCCTTCCGTCCGCCTCGACCGCGACCATCCAGCGGATCCCGGCCGCGGCGGCGGTCGCGGCCACCGTCTCGGCGGGAGCGTCGCGGGCGACGGTCGTCACCGGGAGGGCGGGCACCTCCTTCAGCGAGCCGAGCGAGAGCAGCCGCAGGCCGCGCTGGGCGCCGAGGAACTCCGCGACGAAGTCGTCGGCGGGGTGGGCCAGCAGTTCGGCGGGGGTGGAGTACTGCACCAGGCGGCCGCCCTGGCGGAAGACCGCGATCCGGTCGCCGAGCCGTACCGCCTCGTCGATGTCGTGGGTGACGAAGACGATCGTCTTGCGCAGTTCCTTCTGCAGGCGGAGCAGCTCATCCTGGAGCAGCGTGCGCACCACGGGGTCGACGGCGCCGAACGGCTCGTCCATGAGCAGGATGGGCGGGTCGGCGGCGAGCGCTCTGGCCACGCCCACCCGCTGCTGCTGGCCGCCGGAGAGCTGGTGCGGGAATCGGGTGGCCATCTCCTGCGGGAGCCCCACGATCTCCATGAGCTCCTCGGCGCGGGCCCGCGTACGTTTCTTGTCCCAGCCGAGCAGCCGCGGCACGGTCGTCACGTTGTCCAGGACGGTCTTGTGCGGGAACAGGCCGCTCTGCTGGATCACGTAACCGATGCCGCGGCGCAGCGTGTTCTCGTTCAGCGTGGCGACGTCCCGCCCGTCCACCGTGATCGTGCCGGAGGAGGCCTCGATCATCCGGTTGATCATTCGAAGGGTGGTGGTCTTCCCGCAGCCGGACGAACCCACCAGGACGGTGGTCTCCCCCTCGTGCATCTCCAGGTCGAGGGCGTCCACGGCGGTCGTGCCGCCTGGATAGACCTTGGTCACCGCTTCGAATCGGATCACGGATTTCCCCTTGAATGGAAAGATTCACTGAGAATTCTGAATGAAAGGGGTCTTTCACAGCAAAGTATGTTAATTCTGGGTAAATGTGAGCGATTCAAGGAGATTCGGGCTGGGTGGCGAGCCCTCGTCGGGCGGGCCCGGCACCCGTTGCAGCAGCCCGTCGACCACGTCGTAGTGGCCGATGGCACGCAGCGGCGGCGAGTAGACGTGGATCGTGATCGCCCCCGCCTCGTGATCCATCCGGTGAATGCCCGAGCCGGGAAGCGAGAACGACTCGCCGGCGGCGTAGGCGCGCACGCGGCGCACGCCGTCGATCGGCAGCCCCTCGTTGGTCACCCTGCCCTCCAGGACGCAGATGCCGACCGCGGAGCCGTCGTGGTCGTGGTAACCGGTGTCCCGCCCCTGCCACCAGGTGTTGAGCCAGGCGACCGACTGTTCGTCGGACCAGAGCAGGACGTAGGAGCCCGGTCCTTCCCTTGGCAGGGTGCCGGTGTCGAAGTCGGCCGCGGCGCGGCGGGCGCGCTCGGCGCATTCTGCGGGGGTCAGGTGCATCGTGCTCCGTCCTCGGTCGTATCAGGGCAGGTCGTCGCTCGTGAGCCAGCTTTGGAGCGCGTCGATGTCGCCGTCGGCGGCCTCCGGCGTGGTGAACGGGATCGACTCGCGGGTGGCCTGGTAGGCCCGCAGCGTTCCCTCGCCGAGCTCACCGGTGATGCCGCGCAGGTCGATGGCCTGGGCGGCGCAGATCAGCTCGACGGCGGCGAGTCGTACGGCCAGGCCGGCCATGTCGTGCAGGCGGCGCGCGGCGGTGGGCGCGTTGGTGATGCGATCCTCGATGCCGGCGGCGATGCCGCTGGTCGGCTGTTCGAGGGTGACCGGATGGGCCAGCAGCCGGGCCTCGGCGGCCAGGCTGGCGGCGCCGTTGGCGACGATCGCCAGGCCGTCGCCGGGGGAGTCGGGGTCCGGCCGCAGCCCGGTGGTCAGCCCCGTGAAGGAGCCGTCGAGCAGCTTCTGCACCCGCTCGCCCGCGATCGTGACCGCCTGGGCGAGACCGAGCCGCGCGTAGTCCAGGCCGATGGCCACCGGGGTGATGTCATGGTTGCCGGTGGAGATGGCCCGGTCCTCCCCGGCCAGGACGATGGGGCTGTCACCGGAGGAGGCGAGCTCGACTTCGAGGTTGTCGCGACAGTGCCCCAGCGCGGCCCGAGCGGCGCCGTGGGTCTGCGGGACGACCTTGAACGCCAGCGGGTCCTGGAGCATCCTCGGGCGCCGCGCCCCGGTCAGTAACCCGCCGCCACGCAGCAGCTTGTGCAGGCGTTCGATGGTCATGGCCACCCCCTGGTGCGGGCGGACGGCGGCTATCGCGGGGTGCAGGGCGTCCACGTTGCCGCAGAGCGCCTCCAGGGAGGTGGCCGCGGACACGTCCAGCGCGCGCAGCGCCAGGTCGGCGCGGTGCAGGGCCAGGCACGCGACGCCGACGGAGTAGGAGTTGGCGCAGACGATGGCGTGCGCCTCGCGCGGCGCGAGCACGATCGGCGAGTAACCGGCGGCGGCCAGCGCGGCGCCGTCCTCGCCATGGCCGATGAGGGCCAGCCCGATCTCGGCGAGCTGGCTGAGGTCGGCCTGGCCGATCGACCCGAGCTGGTGGACACGAGGTGTGACCGGGGTGTCGAGGGCCGCGCAGAACGCCTCGGCCAGGTCCGGCCGCACCCCCGCCATGCCGACGGCCAGGCCCGCGGCGCGGACCGCCATCACCGCCCGGACGAACGGGGGCGGCGCGAGCTCGCCGTGCCCGACCCGGTGCGCGCGCAACAGCCTGACCTGGAACTCCGCCTGCTCCTCCGGGGCCACCGGGACGGTCTTGATCGCCCCCACCCCGGTGGTCAGCCCGTAGACCGCGTCGCCGCGCGTGAAGGCGGCCTCCAGCACGGCACGCGAGGCCAGCATCCGCTCCCTCGCCGCCTGACCGAGCACGATCCGCCTGCCGTGGGCGACGGCCACCACGTCCTCCGGCCGCAGCGGCCCGTCCCCCAGCACCAGCGGAGCCCCGGTCACCGCGGTCCCTCCTTCTCGTTGAGCAGGGCCAGGATCGTGTCGCGGCGGTGGGTGAGCTCGCGCACCGCGTCCGGCCCGTACGCGCCGCGGAGTCCGGCTCCGCCCCGCATCCCGCTCTCGCCCCGGTCACGCGCCTGCCGCAGCAGCCCAGGGACGTCCGTCCGCCGGGAGAGCACGGGGAACAACTGCTCGACGACGGCCTCGTGAACGTCCAACCCCGCCGCGTCCATGGTGGCGAACGGCCCGATCGCCGCCCACCGGGCCCCGAGACCGTCGACGACCGCGCGATCGACGTCGGCGACGGTGCAGATCCCCGCCTCGACCAGCGCGTACGCCTCCCTCAGCAGCGCGTACTGCAGCCGGTTGGCGACGAAGCCGGGCACGTCCCGCCGTACCGTCACCGGCCGCTTGCCGATCCGCTCGGACAGTGCCGTGAGGTGCTCCAGCGTCTCCGGCGCGGTCCGCGGCCCGCCGACCACCTCCACCAGCGGGACGAGCTCGGCGGGGTTGAACCAGTGCCAGCCGGCGAACCGTTCAGGGCGGGCCAGCCCGCCCGCCAGGTCGGCCAGGCGCAGCGAGGAGGTGTTGGTCGTCACGATCCCGTCCTCGGCCACGAGCGCCTCGGCGCGTGCGAGCACATCGCGCTTGGCCCCGGCATCCTCGGCGATCGACTCCACGGCGAGCGTGAACGGACCTCCTGGTTCGCCGGCCACCACGGAGACCGGCCGTCCGGCGCCCCTTCGGGCGATCTCGGCGCGCACCCCGTCCACCACCGAGGCCCGTCTGACCTGGACCACGGTGTCGAGGCCGGCCGCCGCGAGGCAGGCGGCGATCCCCGCGGCCATCGTGCCGCCGCCGACGACGAGCGCTCTCATGACCAGAACCCCTGGTCGTCGAGGTAGGCGAGGAGGATCTCGCCCGCGCCCTGGACATGATCGCGCATCGCGCCGCGGGCGCGCCTGGCGTCGCGTGCGCGCAGAGCCGCGGCGATCGTGTCGTGCTCGGTGACGTTCATCGTCGTCAGCGCCGCGTGGTCGTGGGCGAGCGCTCGCCAGACGGAGTCGCGGGGAAAGAACGCCCGCAACTGCTCGATGGTCTCCACCAGACGGCGGTTGCCCGAGGCCTGGTGGACGCAGCGGTGGAAGGCCGTGTTCCAGGTGGCGACGGCCGCGTCCAGCTCCGCCTCGCCGAGTCGCTCGGCCGCGGCGACGACCTCGGTCAGCCGGGCCTGCGCCCGATCGAGCTCGTCCAGGTCCTGCTCGCGGGCGCGGGCGCAGGCCAGCTCGCAGGCGAGCCCCTCCAGGTCGGCGCGCAGCTCGTACACGTCGGCCACCTCGGTCCTGGAGGGCACGCGCACGGTGGCGCCCCTGTTGGGCACCACCACCACCAGGTTCATCGCCTTGAGCTGGCGAAGCGCCTCTCTGATCGGGGTACGGCTGACGCCGAACCTGACCGCCAGCTCCTCATGCTGGAGACGCGCCCCGCCCGGCAGCTTGCCGTCAAGGATCTCGGCCCGCAGCCGGAAGGCGATCTCGTCGGCCAGCGCCGTGCCGTGCACGGGACGCTGCTCGGGGGGTTCCGCAATCATGGCCGGGAGACTACTTTGCATCCATGGATGCAATCAAGAGGATGGGGGAGCCGGCGCCCCGAGGCGACGTTCTGCGCTGCAAGGGCTGGGAGCAGGAGGGTGTGCTGCGCTGCCTGCTCAACACGCTCGACCCGGCGGTGGCCGAGGACTCCGCCCGGCTGATCGTGTACGGCGGGCGAGGGCGGGCGGCCCGCTCCTGGGCCGACGTCGACGCGATCGTCTCCGGCCTGGAACGCCTCGGCCCCGACGAGACCCTCATCGTCCAGTCCGGCAGGCCCGTCCTCGTCCTGCCCACCCACCCGGACGCGCCGCGCGTCCTGATCTCCACCGGCATGGTCGTCCCCGCGTGGTCGGGACCGGAGGAGTTCCGCCGCCTGGAGGAGGCCGGCCTGACCATGTACGGCCAGATGACCGCCGCCTCCTGGTTCTACATCGGTACGCAGGGCATCCTCGGCTTCACCCACGAAACCCTCGCGGCGATCGCCCGCCGCCACTTCGACGGCACGCTCACCGGCCGCCGCGTGGTCACCGCCGGACTCGGCGGGATGGGCGGCGCCCAGGGCCTGGCCATCGCCAACCTCGGCGGGCGGGCGCTCCTGGTCGACGTCGACCGCGACCGGGTGGAGCGACGGCTCGCGGCCGGCTGGGTCGACCGCGTGGCCCCCGACTACGCCGCCGCGGTGGCCGACCTCACCGGATCGGCCGACCCGGCCGCCATCGCCCTGGTCGGCAACATCGCCGACGTCCTGCCCAGGCTGGTGGCCGACGGGATCGCCGTCGACGTCGCCACCGACCAGACCGCCGCGCACGACCTGGACCGCGGCTACCTCCCGCTCGGCTACGACGTCGACCAGGCGCGGGCAGCGGACCCCTCCGCTCCCGCCTACCGCTCCGCCGTACAGGCCACGCTGAAAGCGCACGCCGCCGCGCTGCTGGCGCTCCGCGAGCGGGGAACCGTCGTCTTCGAGTACGGCAACAACCTGCGCGCCCAGGCCGTCGCCGCCGGCGCGGAACGGGCGGCCGAGATCCCCGGCTTCGTGGCCGAGTACGTCAGGCCGATCCTGGCCAAGGGCGTCGGCCCCTATCGCTGGATCTGCCTCAGCGGCGACCCCGCCGATCTGCGGCGCAGCGAGGAGGCCGTCCTGGAGGTGGCCGGGACGCCCGGCCTGGAACGCTGGTTCGCGCTGGCCAGGAAGCGTGTCACCCCGCAGGGGCTGCCCGCCCGTATCTGCTGGCTCGGCCTCGGCGAGCGCCACGCCGTCGGCCTGCGCCTCAACGACCTGGTACGCAGGGGCGAGATCGGCCCGCTCGCGCTCGGCCGCGACCACATGGACCCCGCCTCGGTCGCCTCACCGACCCGGGAGACGGAGAACATGCGCGATGGCAGCGACGCCATCGCCGACTGGCCGATCCTCAGCGCCCTGCTCAACACCGCCCAGGGCGCGACCTGGGTGGCCGTCGGCAACGGCGGCGGCGTCGGCGTCGGCCGCAGTGTCCACAGCGGCCAGGTGGTCGTCGCCGACGGCAGCGCGCTGGCCGAACACAAGATACGCCGCGTCTTCTGGGCGGACCCCGCTCTCGGCGTCGCCCGCTACGCCGACGCCGGCTACGAGGAGGCGCTGACCCAGGCCCGCCAGCACGGCCTCACCCTCCCGAGCCAGATGGGCGCGGAGCAGCCGTCCGGGGGTCACCAGACGATGCGGGCCGGAGCCGGGTCGCCCGGCCCGCCGGACGGACGCCCGAGCGCGCAGCCGTAGAGCACCCGGCGATCGAGGGAGAAGCGCTCCGGAAGCCTGGCCAGGAATCCGGTGACGATCCCGGCACGCGCGGCCAGCAGGCGGACCGTTCCCGCGGCCATCGCCGCTCCCGCCAGGAGACGGCCGCTCCCGTTCTCGAGGTCGGCGTCCGGCTCCGTGGTGAACAGCAGCACCGCGGACGGCGACAGTCCTCGATCACCCAGGTGTCCTTCGAGATCCGCCGGATTCGGATCACCCCGGCGATCGGGTCCGCCGGTCCGCTGGAACGAGCCGGCGACGCCGCGTGTGTACAGGGCACAGCGCGGTGGCCCTGATCCCCAGACCTCCCGGACCCGGGCGAAGGCGCTCGTGACCAGCCGCGTCAGACGGTCCGGGTCGAGCGGCTCGTTGCCGAAGCAGTGGCTCATGGGCAGCCGGGGGCGCCTGGACGGACGCGCGACCGGCCGGGCGGGCGTGAGGTCGACGACCGCCGCCACACGCTCGCGGTCCGGGTCGAGGTCGAGGTCGAGGCCCATGGAAGGCCAGGGGTGCGCGGGCGTCACGATGCGGCGCACGCGGGCCCGCCATCCGGCGGGGCG
Source organism: Nonomuraea sp. NPDC050643 (assembly GCF_040654715.1). Lineage (NCBI taxonomy): Bacteria > Bacillati > Actinomycetota > Actinomycetes > Streptosporangiales > Streptosporangiaceae > Nonomuraea > Nonomuraea sp. NPDC050643. The sequence continues at coordinate 12,537 of NZ_JBFAIM010000089.1, forward strand.
GGCGTTGTCGGCGACCTGGGCGAGCGCCAAGCCCGTGTCGCCGTAGAGCAGGCGCAGCCCGGGTTCGCGGAACGTGCGGGGCAGCCAGGTCAGGTCGTGCGTCAGCACCAAGGTGACGCCGTCGCGGTCGCGGCTCACGGGGGAGGTGAGCTCCACCAGGTGGCGGGCCGCCGGATCGACGAAGTACGCCCGGTCTCCGTCCGCCAGGTCACCGAGCAGGTACGTCCGGATGGCCCCGGCCGGCGCGGCGGAAGGGACGAGGTGCTGCTCGCCCAGCATCCAGGACATCGCGCGTACCGGCTCGTGAGGGCTGCGCCGCGAAGGGAGCCGGCGCTCGGTCAGGTACCACTTGGCCGGTATGACCACATCGCCAGCGTGTCCGGAGGCGGTGTGTCCGGACGCGCGGGGATCGCTTCCGGCCGGCCGGGCGGCGATCCGCACCTGCCCGTCGACGTTCAGGACGTCGATGACGCGATGCCGTTCGTCGTCATCCCCGTGGCCGCCGAGAAGGCGCAGGGCCGCGCCGACGGCGACGCCGGCCGTCACACCTGCCAGAGCCGGATCGGGGCCGCCGGCATCGGGGCCGCCGGGCGGCGCGGGATCGCCGGGCAGGAGCAGCGGGCCGATCGAGACGGCACGGGATCCGGCTCGGACCGGCAGCAGCGGGCCCGGCCGGTCGGCCGTCGTCTCCGCCCCGCTCAGCACGCTGATGGTCAGGCCGGCCGTGGCGCGGGCGTCGTCGACCGTGCCGACCCCCGACTGCCGGAGCAGATCCACGAGCAGGTCGCGCAGGGGAGGTGCGCCCGTGACGGCGACGGTCGAGGCCTGCAGCCGCCGCCATATGCCGCTCGCTCGTGCGGAGGGGAACGAGCGCCGCAGGAACGTCCGCATCGGGGCGGGCCCTCCGAGGCCGGCGCGGGCCTCGGTGAGCCGGAGCAGGTCGCGCCGCGCGAGAAGCGACACGACGCTCCTGACGTACGCGACCGGCAGGCCGAGGCCGGTCCCGATCTGGTCGAGGGTCCGGGTGCCGTCCAGCAGGGGGAGCAGGTCCGGGAACAGCCCGCGTGCGAGCCTGCCGGTGAGGAGCTCCCGCCGCTGCCCGCCCTCGACGATGTAGCCCTCGGGCACCGGCACGAAGGCGAGCCCCTCTGTGAGGCGCGGATACCGGCTCATCGACCGGCTCCTTCATCGCAGTCCGGGCATCCCTCGGCCGGTACGACCCGCCAGGAGGCCACTTCGTCGGTGCGGCAGTCGATCGTCATCAGCGTGCCGGTACGGCCCCCCTCCATCTCCCGGGCGAGCGACAACGCCAGACCGGCGGCCAGCATGGACTGGTGCGGCGGAATCCCGCGCACGCCCAGGTGGGGGTCCGCCGTCAGCGCCTGTTCGATCCCCGCGGTCACGGCGTCCGCGGCCTGGTCGTGCTGGCCCGCCCGAGTGAGATAGCAGCCGTGGCATGGGCCCAGGCCGAAAACCACGGCAGGCCCGATCCGGATGTAGGGGTGCCGCAGGGTGACCGGCAACCACGGAACCCTTGCCGAGCGCGCGGCGGACGCGAACGCCTCGAACTCGGCCCGCACGTCCCGCCAGGCCGCCCGGACGCAGAGGCCGGCGCCGGCCAGGAAGGCGGGCGGATGGGACACCGGTTCGCGCGCGATCCGCACCGGACCTCCCACGGGCGTCAGCAGGGCACGGAGGTGATCGGCGACGGACGAGCCGAAGTCGCCACTGGTCACGATACGTACGTCGGCGGTCATCTTCCTCAGGCCATCGGTTGCGGGTAGGGGTTGAGCCGGCGTTCAGGGTGGGCGCGAAAGCCCATCCGGCCGGGCGCGGAATAGAGCCGGCCGTGGCCGCGGTACTGCACCAGCGGGCGGGCCGACATCGGCTGCAGCTCGGGAATCAGTACGCGGACGGCGACGTGGCCGCTGTCGCGTAGTTCACGTGTCGTGAGATCGACCGCGAGGGCCGTCATGTCGAGCCGGGCGAGGCGTCGCAGGAGGAAGTCGAGGCGTTCGCGATCCGAAGCCGGGCCATGGTCCAGCAGGGCCGAAACAGGGCGTGCCCCCAGGTCGTCGAGCAGGAATCGGAAGGCGTCGCGCCGTGCCCTGCCGGCCATCACGGCCGCGCCGTCCTCCACCGACCGGTGGTCCGCGTACCTTCGCGGGAGCCGGCGTCGAGCCTGGATGCCCGGCCTGAGTCCCATGGTCTCGAGCAGCGCGTGCTCGGCGAGGGAGTGGACGTCGAAGCCGCAGGCCGCGCCCACGAGCTGACCCGTCCGCGCCACGGTCTCGGTGGTCTGCAGGCAGTACACGACCGGGACGCCGAGGTCGGTGGTGGCGTCGTACAGATGGGATTCGATCCCGCGCTCCGCGCACCACCTGACGATCGACCGCGCGGCGGGGGACAGGCGGCTGTCCGCCAGCAGGGGGAGGGCCAGGCGCTGGAGCCAGGTCAGCGCGATCGCGTCACGTTCGATCACCTCGCAGATCGCCCCGACCACCGCCGCCTCGAACGACCGGTGCACCGCGCAGCCGGTGGAGATCGGAATCCAGAAGTTCTCCGCGCGCAGCTCGGGGAACTTCAGGAACGCCATGACGGCGGGCACGAGGAGGCCCTGGCCGGTGTGCAGGTCCGTGGCCTCGGTCCAGCGGATGGGCCGCGTCCTGTCGGCGGCCTGGACGGGGCATCCGGCTCTGCTCAGCTCCCGGGCCGAACATCGGGGCACCCGGTCGAGATCCAGGGCGCCGGACCCCAGCTCGTACGCGGAGGCCAGGGTGAGCCTCCGCTCGTCGACGACGAGCCCCGCGTACCGCTCCAGCGCCTCGGCGACCGCGAGCAGGCGGGCTCGGTCCGGATCGTCGTACGCCCGGCCCGTGCCGTAGCCGGCGCGCGCGTCCGGCCGGTACGGGCCGATCACCGCGGACGGGTTCCCGGTGAACGCCGCGTAGATCGAGCATTCGTTCGGCATCCAGCCGTCGGTGGCGATCCGCTGCGGGTGGCCGACCGCGCCGAAGGGCCCGGCCAGTTCCATCAGGGCGGACGGCTCCGCCATCGGGGCACTCCCTTCCATGTGCTGATCAGCCGGCCAGCAGCATCAGCAGGCCGACGCCGGACCGTGTGGCGTGGCCGCCCGCCGCGAGGTGCAGGTCGCGCAGTGTGAGCGCGATGGTGCGGCTGACCGACCGCGTGCCGGCCTTGGTCTCGTACCATCGCCAGTCGCCGTCGGCGTTCACCTCCAGGAACACCACGCCGTCGTCGGTCAGCAGCACGTCGAACGCGCCGAAGGCGAGGCTCCAGCGCTCGGCCAGACGCGCGACGACGGCTCTCACCTCGGGGACGCGCTCCTCCGCGCGCACCCGGACGGCCTCCTGGGCGCGCCAGATGGCGTCGGGCGACGGCTTCGACACCTCGAACATGATCAGCTCGCCGCGGACGAAGTACACGCGATACTCCGCCCTGTGCCGCACGTACTCCTGGACGACCAGCGGTGGGAGCCCGTCGTGGCAGCCGATCTCGCCACGCGGCAGGACACGGGGAGAGAGGCCGTGCAGCGTGCCCGGCACCGGCTCGGCGAAGTGCGGGCCGAGCGTCTTCACCACCAAGCGGTCACCGGGGAGCCGCCGCGCGGCTTCGGCGGGATCGGTGGTCACGATCGTGGCGGGGATCCGGATGCCGGCCCTGGCGGCGTCGTTCAGCTGTTCGAGGAGGCCGAGGCCGAGGCCGGGGCCGGGGAAAGCGACGGGAGCCAGCTCCGGCGACTGCCGGACCAGGGCGAGCCAGGAGTCCCGGTGCAGCACATCGGCGGGCGACCGCGGGAGCGCCATGGCGGAGGCCCAGAACCTGCGGGTCCAGCACGCCGTGGGACGTACGAGAGACCCGTCGAGCCGCAGGAGCCCCGGATCATTCAGATCGAGCTCGATCGAGCCGGGATCGTCGGCGTCGACACGGCGGGACGGAACGCCGAGCAGCGCGAGAACGCGCTGCAGCTCGGTCGTCTCCGGATCGGCCCGCCGGGTGAAGAACACCACGCATCCGCCGGCCGCCGAGCCGGTCGGACGGCCGGCGTGGGGCTGGTCGCCGTCCCACGCGCCGAGCCGATACGTCCACTGGTCGAACATCCGGCCGGCGACGGTGGAGTCGGCGGTCATCCCGTGTCCCGCCCGCCGGTGAGGACCCCTTCCGCGGCGGCCAGCAGGCTGACCGCCAATTCCACGGTCGCCGGGTCCGCGACGCCCATCGCCTTTCCGATGCGGTCCAGCAGGAACGCGTTCTCGTCGGTGAGCGGCGACCCGTGCGTCCGGTGCCGGGCGCGGATCAGTATCTCGAGACTGATGGCGGCCTGGACCGCGAGCAGCGAGAGCACGTCGAGGTCGGCCAGCTCGCTGCGGGAGGCGACCGACGGATCGAGGACTTCCAGCACCCCGATGCAGTCCGAGCTCCGGATCAGCGGTGCGGCCATCAGGCTGTTCGGCACGTAGCCCGTCGACTCCGCGGTGAGCCGGGAGAACCGGCGGCTGCCGGAGAGATCGTCGACGTAGACCGGCTGGCCGCTCATCGCGACCCAGCCGGCGATGCCGGTCCCGGCGGGGAAGCGCGTACCGGGAAGGTGGGCGTCACCTTGGCCCGCGACGGCTTCGAAGACGAGGTCTCCGGAGTCGCCGTCGATCAGGAAGATCGACGAAGCCGCCGCGCCGAAGACGTGGCGGGCGATCTCGACCACCGAGTGCAGGAGCTGCCGTTCAGTCAGCGGCGTCTGGTGGGCGGGCTGGGAGTTCGGAAGGGTGTAATTCTGCAGAGGCATGGCGAACTCCATTGAGTGTGACGTTGCGCGCGGTCTGGAAGAGCACCGATCTGAGCTGGAAGGGGGTGAGCCAGCGGTGCTTGCTGAGGATCCGCGCGCACAGCCCGGTGATGTGCGGCGCGGCGAAGCTGTTGCCGGAGTTGCGCGTACGCCCGCCACCGGGAGCGGCGACGGGGACCTCCAGCCCTCGCGCGTAGAACTCCACGGGCGGCGACGGGTTGTAGTAGTGGAGGAAGGGGTCGGGTTGGTCGTGGCTGGCGACCGAGATGACCGAGGCGAACGGCCAGGGAAAGCTGTGCACCGGCATGTTGTGCGCGGAGACGACCAGGATCGAGCGGCGGAAGTAGGCCCGGTCCGCGAGCTCGTGGAGCGCCGGCAGGAATTCCGGCTTCGTCGTCGAGAGACTCAGGTTGATCACGTCGAATCCCGAGTCGATCGCCCAGCCGAGACCGGCCAGCAACGCCCGCCCGGTCCCGCTGATGGAGTCGGTCAGCACCCGCATCGACGACAGGGACGCCTTGGGCGCGAGCGAGCGCACGATGCTCGCGCACGCCGTGCCATGTCCCGCGGTGTCGACAGGCTCGGTCGGCGCGATCCCTGGTTCGCTCTCGTTCTCGAAGACGACGGTCATCGCCTCGTCGATCGGCGCGACGAGCGGATGGCCGCCGTCTATCCCGCTGTCGACGACGCAGACCCGGACCCCGCTCCCGTCGGCTCCGCCCCAAGCCCATTCGGCGGTGACGCCCTCCAGGTGCACCATGGGGAGAGCCGGCAGGGCCCGGTGCGAAGTCGGCACACCCCAGGCCGGTACGCCGGGAAACTGCGCCGCCGCCTGGCCATGCCATGGCAAGGTCATCTCTCACCTCCGTTGCCGGTCGCCGCCCAGCGGCGCACCGCGTTCGCGGGCAGGGTCGCGCCCTTCGCCCGGTAGTGGCTCTCGGCCTCGGCGGCGGCCCGCGCGGCCTCGTCCAGCCGGCCGGCGGTCCGGGAAATGATCGCGAATTCGAACCATGCGTCGCCGAGCAGGCACGGGTCGTCGGTGGAGATCGCGTGGAGCGCTTCACGGGCCAGGTCGTAGCCCTCGTCGGGGTGTCCGTCCACTCCCGCGAAATGGGCCCGCAGCAGACGCATCCAGGTCCGCGCGCGGGCGACCAGGCCGGTGCCGTGCTCTGCCGCCTCCAGCTCGGCGAAGGCGCGGCGGGCCGGGCCGTGGCGCCCGGAACGGAGGGTTTCCCGCACCGCGTAGACCTCGAGGGTCAGCGCGGGCTGGAGGTGACCCTGGTTGCGCAGCATCGTCGCAGCCTCCTTGAAACGCCTGCTCGCCAGGTCGTTGCTGCCGGTCAGGGAGAGCAGGACCGCTTCCGACTGGTTGATCGCGATCTCGGGGAAGGCGGCGCGGAGCGCGGAGGCGTCCTGTCGGGCGGCGGACAACGTCGCCCGTGCCTCGCGCACCCGCCCGGCGAGGGCGAGCAGGCGTGCGCGTGCCGCCATGACCGGGATCAGCAGGAGCCGGTCGGCTTCGAAGGCCCGCATGAGCTCGTCGCACAACTCCAGCCCGGCGGCGACGGTCGCCGGGGACCACTGGACCAGCTCGCCCAGGGCGCTGGAGAGCCGATGCTCGATCCAGCGCTCGTCGAGCCGTCGTGCCCGGGCGAGCGCGGCGCGGAATTCGGACTCCGCCCTGCCGATCTGGTCGGCGCTGAGCTCGACGAACGCCTTGAACTGGTGGAACAGGCACCAGCCCAGGTCATCGCCGACCCCATCGCCGAGCCCGTCGCCGAGCCCGTCGCCGAGCCCGGCTTCGTGGCCCGCGACCGCGCGCAGCGCGGCCTCGAAACCGAGATGGCCCAGACGGAACCGGACGATGTCGCGTTGCAGGCCGAGCGTCACCCGCTCGGCGGTGTCGACCTCTGTCAACCCGCCCTCCAGGACGCGCAGCGCCTCATCTCCTTCACCCTGTGCGAGCATCGCCTCGCTCAGGCGGATGGTGATGTCGGCGTATCGGCGGCCCCGCTCGGTGTGCAGATCGAGGGCCCGCCTGAACAGCGACCTGGACGCGTTCGTGTCGCGGCGGTGCAGCGCCGTCGTCCCCTCCTCGACCAGCAGAGCCACGGCCCGGGAGGACAGGGACGGCAGGCTCGGCTCGTCCGGGTCGACCTCCCGGAAGAGCAGCGCGGCGCGTTCGGCGTGGTACATCGTCTCCGCCGGGGACGGTGCGCGGTCGGCCAGCCGCGTATGCCACCGTGCCCGCAGCGTTTTGGCCGTCATCGCGTAGCAGGTGTCGCGGATCAGCGTCTGCGCGTGTAATCTGCCGGCTCCCAGCGGCTGGACGAGGCCGCGCCGCGTCAGGCCGGCCAGTGCGGCCGTCACGTCACCGTCTCCTGCGCCGTCCGCCGTCGCGAGTGCCAGGAGCTGGCCGGCCTCGAAATCCCGGCCGCAGCTCGCGGCCCACTGGAGCGCGCGTCGCTCCGGAGCCGGAAGGGCGTCGATCCGCGCCCGCAACAGGGCGGAGATCGTCGGCGGGAGCGCCGGCGCCGCCGCGCCCCCGTCCGTCAGGGCGTCGGCCATCAGGGTGACGAACAGCGGGTTTCCCCCGCTGAGCTCGGCGATGCCGTCCGTCATCGTGTCCTGGAGGTGCCCGCGCACCTCGGCGGCACCGGACGTCAGCGTGCCGATCAGCGTCGCCGTCTCGACCGGGCTCAGCGGTGCGAGCCGGATGCGGGAGCCCGCCCACGAGCCCGCCCAAGGGGCCGGCTCGTGGTGGCTCTCCAGCAGCTCGTTCCTGGCGACGCACACGACGAGGACGGGAAGACCGGAGAGCTCCCGGGTCAGGCTCTCGATCAGGTCGAGCAGCACGCGCTCCGCCCAGTGGAGGTCCTCCCAGATCAGCACCAGGGGCCGCCCTTCGGCGATGGCCGTGAACAGCCGGGCGACGGCCCAGCAGATCTCCTCGGCGCTGACCGGCAGGCCGCCAGCCTGCGCCTCGTGGCCGGCGATGAGCGACAGGGTCCTGCGGGCGCGTCGGCCGGGCGCGTCGGCGCCGAGCAACCTCTCGAGCCGCGGCCGGCCGCCCGGCATCGAGTCGCGCAGCATCGACTCCAGCGGATGGAAGGTGACATCCCTTCCGTACGGCTGGCAGGAGCCGGTCAGCACCGTCGCCTCGGCGAGCTCCGGCCGGGCGGTGAATTCGCGCACCAGGCGGGTCTTTCCCATACCAGATTCCCCGTGCACGAGGAGGCGGCGGCACCCCGCGCCGGCGACGACCCGGCCGTAGGAGGCGAGCAGTTCGCGGAGCTCGCGGGAGCGGCCGATCATGGGGGTCTGGACGGTGGACGGCACGGCCGTCTCGGAGGTGACCCGCCACGCTCGCTCGGGCTCGGCCTTGCCCTTGAGCGACAGTGGCCGCAGCTCCTCCAGGCCCGTCCGGCCCCGTACGAGCTGCGCCGCCTCGGCGTTCACCAGGATCTCACCGGGGCGCGCGGAGCCCTGCAGCCTCGCGGCCGTGTTGACCGTGTCACCGACGATCCGCAGGTGCGCGCCCGGACTGGTGATCACCACGACCTCTCCTGAGCCGATCCCGCAGTGCACGTCGAGCTGCACGTCGGCGAGATGGAACTCGGCGCTCAACCGCCGGACGGACTCGACGACGGCGCGCGCGGCTCGTACCGCGCGCAGGGCGTCGTCCTCGTGGACGACCGGGACGCCGAACACGGCCATGATGGCGTCGCCGATGTACTTCTCGATCACTCCGCCGTGTTCGGTGATGCGGTCGCTGCAGACCCGGTAATAGCGATGAAGCACGCTGTGCAGCAGCTCCGGATCGAGTCGTTCGCCCAGCGCGGTCGACTCCACAAGGTCGATGAACAGGACGACGACGTTCTTGCGGGCCTCGGGCGCCGACTCGGCGACCGCCGCCACGGCGCCGCAGGACGAGCAGAACCGATCGCCCGCCGACAACGCCGAGCCGCACGCGCGGCACATCGCCTGCTCGGACATCGGTGCCTCTCCCACGTCACAAGATCTTGAGGTCCTGGCCCTGGACGTCCGGGGCCGCCGCGTCGAGTCGGCGTTTGACCCGGTTGAGCACGTCCACCTCCTCTTCGCTCAGGGTCTCCAGGACCGCTCTCTGCTCGGCGGAGAGCACGTCCACCCAGTGACCACCGGTCCGCAACGCGGACAGGGCATCGAACGTCATGGTGCCGTCACCTTTCTTGCTCGACAGGCTGCTCAACAGGCTGAGGGCCGCCGACGACCGCGCCGGCGCCGCCGGTGAACTGGTCGCCTGGACGGTGGTTACGGAAGGCGGGCTGCGTGATCGCCCAGAGCATTCCCAGGGCCATCGCGCAACCGGCGATCGGGAAGAACGCGGTCACGCCGAACCGCTCGACACCCCACCCGGTCACGGCCACGGAGAGCGGAAAGGTGCCCGACATCGCCAGCAGCATGACGCTCATGACCCGGGCCAGCAGGGGGCGCGGCGCCCAAAGCTGCAACATCGTCATGATGGAGATCCCTGACCAGCCGTTGGCCACGGAGAACACGGTGATGCACACGACGGCGCCCGCCAGCCCGCCGGAGAACGGCACCGCGGCGACCGAGGCGCCCATGATGAACACCAGGATCATGAGCAGGTAGCCCGGCCTCATTCGCCGCAGTTCGACGCGGGCCAGCAGGGCTCCGGCGATCATGCCGGCGCCGAGCGCGGCGAGGAGGATGCCGTACCCTCCCGCGCCGAAGTCCCGGTGGGCCAGGGTGGGCAACGCGACTTCCGCCGCACCCGCGTAGACGAAGTTGCCGATCACCGCCGCCACCAGGACGACCTGCAGGAACCGGCCGCGTAGCAGCACCGCTCGGAACGTCACCGCGTCCTTCTCCGCGCTCTGCTCCCCGGCCGCCCGGCCCTTCGGCACGCGGAACGCGAGCAGCGCGGCGGCGGAGACGAGATAGGAGCCCGCGTCGACGAACAGCGCGGGTGCCGGCCCGAGACCGGAGACCAGCACGCCGCCCAGCGCCGGACCGAGCAGGCTGCCGAGCTGGGTCGCGACAGAGGACATCGAATTGCCCGCGGTCAGGTCCTTCTCCGGCAGGACGGCGGGAAGCAGCGCGAACGAGGCGGGGACGAACACCCCGCCGCAGACCCCGAGGGCGACGGCGATCGGCGCCAGCACCACGAACGTGGGGGTGACGGTGGAGGAGAGCAGTCCGAGCAGCATGACGAGGACGAAGCGGATGGCGTCCGCCGCCAGCATGACGGCGCGGGCGTTGATGCGGTCGGCGAGGATCCCGCCGAGCGGGATCGCGATCGCGCGGCTGATCCCGAAGCAGGCGAGCACCGCGCCGAGCAGGCCGGGGCCGCCGCCGGAGGACAGGATCAGCCAGGGCAGGGCGATGGCGTAGCAGAGATCCCCGATGCTCGACGTGAACTGGCCGAGGAGCAGCCACGGGAACCCGCGTACGGCCATCGGCCCCGACACGAGGTGGGCCCTGAACGCGGCGAAGGGTGTTCGGCTCACGATTTCTCCTCACCTGCCACGGCGGCCGTGCCGGAAGGCATGATGATGTCCTCGATGATCCCCGCGACCTGCGACGGCGCGGGAAGGCCCGGCCCTGTCCGGAGGCTTTCGCCGGCGATCTCCCAGCAGGGCGTCATGACCGGCCCGGCGATGTGGTGGCCGTCCGCCCTGAGCTGCAGCACATTGCGCTGGACGGGCGGCTTGCTCCACATCGCGGCGTTCATGCTGGGAAAGAAGATCGCGGCTCCCTGGTAGGCCAGCAGCGTCGCCGTGAGCAGGCTGCCCGCGCACCCCTGCGCCGCCTGCGCGAGGACGTGCGCGGTCGCCGGGAGCACGATGAAGTGGTCGGCCCATCTGGCCAGCCGGGCGTGCCCGGGGTCGAAGTTGTTCTCGCCCTCGCAGAAGACGGCGTCGCTCACCAGACGCACTGTTCGCGGGGGAAGGAACGTCGCGGCGGTCGCGGTCATGATGACCTGGACGCGCAGCGCGGGCAGCCTGCGCAGCGCCAGGAGATAGCTGGGCAGGTTCATCACGTTGGCGGCGCCGCAGGCGCCGATGAGCAGGTTCTTCGCGCCGGTGGCCGGATCGGGGCCCATCGGGTTCACCGTGCCTGGACCGGCCGCAGGCCGAGGCGTTCGGCGGTCAGGTCCAGACGCCCCTGGAAGTTGTGCTTGTAGCTGGGGCACGGTGGATTGCCCTCGTGCCAGGCCTTGGGGCAGGAGCCTCCGCACGTGGGGAGGAAGACGCAGCCTTTGCACCACGACTTGCCCTGTTCCACCTCGTCGTACCAGCCGTCGAACTCTCCTGCCGGCCGGAAGACGGGAAGGTCGTCCTGGCTGATGTGCCCAAGTGCCGCCGTCCGCTCCGACTCCGGCACGAGCGGGTGATCGGTGCACGAGAAGATGTTCCCGGTGCCGCTGATCAGCTCGGCGGTCGCCTGCACGGCCGGGCACGTCACGCTCTTGGCCAGGGTGGGCATCCGCATGAACGGCAGCCCGCGCTCCTGCATCAGCCGGAGCCAGCCGAGCTCGCGCTCGGCGTAGACCTTGCCGGCCAGCTCGATCGCCGAGACGTCGTTGCTCCACGGGCGGACCCGGGCGAGCGAGAAGGTCACATTCGGCCGGGCGAACCCGAGTTCGGCCATCAGTTCGACGTAGCGCGGGATGCTGTCCTGGTTGTGCACGTCGACATTGGTCCTGAAGTCGAAGACCACGTGCTGGTAGTCGGCGTTGTCGAGCGCCGCTCGGATCGTCCGGACGATCTTCCAGAACGAACCGGCGCCGCTCTTCAGCGGGCGGTGGACGTCGTGGATGTCGGGTGGGCCGTCCACGGTCAGATAGAACCTGGTGACCCGGCACTCCGTGATGAGCGTGTCCAGATTCCGGCTGTTGAGCAGCGATCCGTTGGTCACGATCTGGGACGTGTACGCGACGCCCTCCTCGTCGGCGACCCTGACGAAGTCCTTGGCCAGGTCCCGGATGATCGCGTAGCCCATCATCGGCTCCGAGCCGAACCAGTCGACAAGGGCCCGCCGGGTGGTCGGCAGGCGCAGCGCGCGCAGGACACGCGCCCGGACACGATCGCGGTGGTCGGCGGTCAGCCCGCCCCGCACGTGTTCCTGGCCGCAGTAGGAGCAGCCCATGTTGCAGAAGGAGGTGGGGAGGAGGATGAAGTTGACCTCCGAGACGTCCCGGGCGGCGGCTCTGTTGCGGTTGAGGATCTCGGCGAGCTCGTCCTGGCCGTCGGGGACCAGGATCTGCGCCGCTCTCAGTGCCGCACGCGTGCCGGGGGAGATGGCGCCGACGTCGCCCGCGCGGAGGGCCGCCACGACCTCGGGAATGACGAACAACAGCTCCGCGGTCCGCGTCGCGTAGATGAGCTGAACCCGTACGCCGCTGTCGTCCGCATAAATGTGATCGCTGGTGACGAAATAGTGGCCTATTTTCTCCCGCACGTTCACCGCCTAGTCCCGCGTCGGTTGTGGCCGGCCCGCCGGATCGCGGCGGGCCGGTTTCTTATACGCCTCTAGCAGAGGGTGTTGTTCTTGTTCTGCTGGCCTTCGACTTCCGGCGCCGCGGCATTGAGGCGTTCCTGAATGACGCCAACGACCCTCAATTCTTCTGGGCTCAGATCCTCGAAAACCACTCGTTGCGCTTCTGGAAGCCTGTCCAGGCCTGCCGCACGGAGCTGCGCGAGGGGATCGTTGGACATGCCAGACTCCTCTCTTCATGGGGTGTCGCGCTGTCGTCACCGACGATATGCAGGGCCTCGAACAGCCGTCCAGAGTGCGGGCCGGCGCAATTCTTAAGACGCCGCCGAATGGTCTTAGGACAACGCGGAGATTCTTAGGAGAATCCCGCTCCGGGCGGCTTCGCCCGGCCGGGCTTTCGGATAAGCTGCGCATTGCCGAATACATTCGAAAGAGGCTTTCCGTGCACAACTCGGAGGCAGGGATGCCCGTCTTCATCACCGAGACGCCGACGGTTCGCGGCACACGTCGTCAAGGGGGCGAGATCCCCTATCTTCTGGTCAATCCGCCGCTGACCGACCCCACGCAGCCGTACCACTCGATTCCTTATCTCGTGGGCGCCGCCCGGGCCGCCGGCTTCACGGGAGAGCGATGTGTCGATGCGAACATCGAAGCCCTGAACCATCTCGCGCGGCCGGAGAACGTGGCGGCCCTGCTGGACCGCGCGGCCGCGGTGCGCAGGCGCGTGGAGTCGCGGCCCGCTCTCACCCGGCTGGACGAGCTCGAATATGCGGCGTCCCTCGCGGCCGAGGCCCTCACCCCGGACTCGGTGGCCAGGGCGATCGAGGTCTTCAAGGACGAGGGCTCCTTCTATCACTATCCGACCTACCGGCAGGCGGTCATGGTGATGAAACTCTGGCAGGAACTGCTCTGCCTGGACGGAGCTCCCAAGAGCATCAGCGACTTCGAGATCCTGCCCGGCGGCGTCGTCAACCTGTCCTCCTACCAGGACCTGTGTGATCCCGCGGTGATCGACCTGTTGACCCACCCCTTCGACCCGTACATCCGCGGGCCGTTCGCGGAGGTCGTCCGCGAGCGCCGGTGGCGGGTCGTGGGATTCTCGGTGAACTTCACCAGCCAGCTTCCCGTCGCCCTCCGGCTCGCGCGGGAGGTGCGGGAGGCCATCCCCGACGCGGTCATCGTCTTCGGCGGGACCGAGGTCTGCGACGACGTGCGGCTGGCCCGCGCGCCGAAGAACTACTGGAAGCTCTTCCAGGACGCCGACATCATCGTGCCCGGCGAAGGGGAGTCGCCGTTCTGCGACATCCTGGGTGCGGTCCGGGACGGCCGGGGCCTCGGCGGCATCCGCGGGATCCTGACCCGCGGCGAGACGCCCGACACGCCGCCGATCAACTACGAGAACGTCGCGGCGCTGCCGACGCCCGCCTACGACGTGTGGCGGTGGGAGTCCTACTGGACGCCCGAGCCCGTGATCCTCTACAGCCCGACGCGCGGCTGCTACTGGAACAAGTGCACCTTCTGCGACTACGGGCTCAACCTCGACCGCCCGACGTCACCGTCCCGGGAGCGCCCGGTCGAGACGGTGATCGAGGACCTCGGCACGATCTCGGAGATCGGCCGGACGGTCTACTTCTCGGTCGACGCGATGTCACCGAAATACCTCCGCCTGCTCAGCGACGCCCTGGTGGGCGCCCCCGCGCGCATCCGATGGAGCGCGGAGTTGCGGCTCGAACGCACCTTTCCCAAGCGCGACATGGCCCGGCGGCTGAGGGACTCCGGCTGTGTGGCCATTTCCTTCGGCTACGAGTCGGGGTCGCAGCGCGTGCTGGACCTGATCGACAAGGGGGTCGACCTGACCGGCGTGCCCTCCATCCTCACGCACCTGGCCGAACACGACGTGGGCGTGCAGATGATGGGCTTCACCGGGTTTCCCACGGAACGACTGGACGAGGCCGAGCGCACGTACGACTTCCTGATCGAGCACGAGGACCTGTGGGCGCTCGCCGGGATCGGCACGTTCTCGCTGACCCCCGGCTCCATCGTGGCCAAGCGCCCGGACATGTTCGACGTCGAGATACTCCCGCTGCCGCCGACTCAGGACATCGAGCGCTACCTGCCCTGGCAGACCCGTGTGGAGCGGTCGGGCAACTGGCCCGGCGAGATCGACCGGCGGGTCGGCAACCACCGGATAGCCGCGCTGAAGCGCACGATCGACGACCGGCCCTTCGTCGGCGGGATCGACACCGCGCACACGCTGCTCTACTTCGCGCGATACGGCAGGAGGCTCACGCCCGACGACTCGCTCGGCGAACCACGGGCCCACCTCGCACGGATCTCGCAGTGCGACATCCCCTTCGACAACATCGAGGACTTCGTGGCCTTCGAAGACCTCCGGGACGCGTACTTCCTGCTGCAACGCGACGGCGGGGCCACCAGCTCGTCCATGAGCACCTGGCTCGGCGAACCCGGCAAGGCGCAACGCGGCGCGGCCAGGGTCGTGGTCATGCCGTCGGGCACCGTCCTGACCCTCAGCGAGGAGGAGCGGCTCGTGCCGGGCGATCGGCTGCAGGAGCTGATCACGCTCGCCGCGCGGATTCGAGGCGAGGCATGAGTGGAGTCGAGGCGAGGCGAGGCATGAGTGCGGCGCGAAGGGCCTCCGGCGACATCCACCGTACGCGCCGCATCGGGCCGTCGATTGGTCTTAAAGTCACCATTGGTCTTAAAGTCACCACGCGCGGCCCTGGCGGGCTCAAGGGCCGCGGTCCGGCCCTCTCACTGCTCCCCGCAGGGCTGTTTCCCGCAAGAAGGACGAGATGATGCGCGCGCCCGCGCGATCCTGCGTGAGGTTCTTGGTGCGCGCCCATGCCCGCAGCGCCTCCAGATCGGGGATGCTCAGCGTGACGATGATCTGCTTCACCGATCCTGGCCGGGGCCCGTGCCCGTTCGGGCCGCTCCCGCCCTCGTCCTCGGGCCGGCGATCGGACGACCGGAAATAGTCCGACTGCTGGGCGTTGGACATGCCCGACACCTCGGCGGTGAGCTGCCGGAGCCGGTGGCCGTCGATGGGGTCGGGCCCGAAATGGTCCTCGATCCTGATCGCCGTCCTGAGATCGAGCTCGCCGTCTCTGACCAGCTCCTTGAGAGCAGGCCTGAGCCGGTCGAACTTCACGTACCGCCGCACCCGCCCATAGGGCAGCCCGAATTTCTCGGCGACCGCCTTGATGGACCCGTACTTGTTGTAGAGAGCGGTGCAGGCGTCGATGAGGTCGAGCGTGCCGAGATCGCGACGGATGAGGTTCTCGCTCAGCGACAGAGCGCTCGCGACGTCTCGTTCCGGACGCTCCTCGATGATCGCCGCCGTGATCTCCTCGGCGCCGAGCCTGCGCATCGCCAGCCAGCGCCGCTGGCCGGCCAGGATCTCGTAGTGGCCGTCCCGGCCCGCCACGGGAGCGACGATGATGGGCTCGAGCTGGCCGTGGACGCGGATGTTGTCCGCCAGCTCGGCGATGTCCTCTTCCACCTCGCGGGTCCGCACCTGCTGCGCGCCGAGCACGAGCCTGTTCAGCGGGACGTTTTCGACTCTGTTGAACGACACCACTTCGACCTCTCCACTCCTCGCCTCACGGAGCCCTGATCGCGGCCGAATTTGTCATCCGTCGATGACAGCCGGTTCTCAACGCGTTGCCACCGGACCCCGCCGGGGCAGGAGCGGTTTTCAACCGGGTAACACCGGTGCGCCGCTCTCAGGTGTTGCGGCGGATGATCTCCGGCGTCGGCGGTAGCGTCTCCGTGTCGAGCAGGCGCCTCTCCTCGGCTCCGATCAGTCCCAGCTCGTGGAGGATCGCTCCCGACGTGCGCCGGCACTCCCGGGCCGGGCCCGGCTCGCCCATGTCGTCGTAGGAGCGGCTCAGGCCCCACCAGTGCTCGGCTTCGTCGTACGTGCCGGACCGCATGGCCTCCCGGTCGGCCCGCAGGGCTTCCTCGTACAGGCGGACCGCGACGTCGGGTTGCCCCTTGAGCCGCCGGGCCTCCGCCAGATTGCCCAGGAGGCAGCCCAGGCCGAAGGGGCTGTCGGTCTCGCGGTGGATGGCGATCGACTCGCTGTGCACCTGGATGGCCTCGTCGAACCGGCCGGCCTTCTGGTAGGTGAGACCCAGATTGCTCAGCGTGATCCCCTCGTTGAACCGATCGCCCTGCCTGCGGTCGAGCGCGAGCGCCTGCTCGTAGCAGTCGATGGACTCGTCGAACCGGCCGAGCAGCCCGTACGCGCCGGCGAGCCGATCGAGCTGCGACGACTCACCCCGCAGATGCCCCAGGCGGCGGTAGGCGTCGAGGGAGCCCGTCAGATGGGTGATGGCCTCACTCAGCCGGCCCAGATGCGACTGCACGTCACCGAGGTCGCCGTAGACGATCGCATGATGCAGCAGATCACCGGTACGGCGCGCGGCCTCAGTCGCCAGCGCGCCCAGAACGAGCTGCTCCTTCCAGAGCCGCTGATAGCCGAGAGGAAGATAGAGGGCCGCGGCCAGCCCGACCGCCAGCGACGGGCCGTCGTCCAGGTCCTCGGCGGCCTGCCGCAGCACCGTGGGGAAGTTGGCCGTCTCCGCCTCGATCCAGTCATGGATCTGCGGGTGGCCGTCGAGGGACATGCCCGGCCGGCGCAGATCCTGTGGCCCGATGTCCGCGCGCCACGCGGCGTCCGGGTTGGCCCGGACGCACGCCGTGCGAGCCGTCGCCAGGTACCAATGCACCGCGTCGCGTAGCGCGCCCACGCGATCGTGCGGGGCGTCCTCCTCATGGGCGCGTTCATAGGCGAACTGGCGCAGCAGGTCGTGCATCCGGTAGCGGCCGGCCACGTGATTCTCGACCATGTGCAGGTCGACGAGATCGTCGAGGAGTTTCTCCGCCCGCCTTTCCGGCAGGCCCGCCAAGGCGGCGACGACGCTCACGCCGGTGTCCCGATTGGCGAGCAGGCCGAGGCGCCGGAACAGCAGAGCCTGCTCGGCGTCGAGCTCGTCGTAGCTGACGGCGAAACTCGCCTGGATCGCGCGATCGCCCACGTGCAACTCGGCCAGCCGGTCCCGATCCGTGGCCAGCCGGTCGGCCAGGGTCTGCACCCGCCAGGCGGGGCGGGCGTTGAGGCGCGCCGCGGCGATGCACACGGCCAACGGAAGGTGGCCGCACCGCCTGACGACGTCCTGCGCGGCCCCGGCCTCGGCCCGGACGCGGTCGTGGCCGATGAGACGCGAGAAGAGCGTGAGGCTGTCGGCCTCGGGCAGGAAGTCCAGCCGGAGATGGGTGGCGCCGTCCAGCTCGGTGATCACTTTGCGGCTGGTCACCAGCACCGCGCTGGCCGCGTGCCCCGGCAGGAGATGGCGTATCTGCCCGGCGTCCGACGCGTTGTCCAGCACGATGAGCAGCCGCTTCCCCGCGGTCAGCGAGCGGAGCTGGCCCGCGGCCTCCTCCGTCTCGACGGGTATCAGCTCATCGTTCATCCCCAGCGAACGCAGCAGGCGGGCCAGTGCGGTGGCCGGGCTGACCGGCCTGGTGTAGGGCGTGGAGCCGTGCATGTTGATGTACAACTGCCCGTCGGGATACCGGTGCGCGACCTGGTGAGCCACGTGAATCGCCAGGGCCGACTTGCCGATGCCGCTCCCTCCGGAGATCGCGGTGACCGTCGGCAGGTCCCCGTGGTCCGCCGTCAGCAGCCGGCACAGCCGCTCCACCTCACACGTGCGCCCCGTGAACGTCGCCACGTCCATCGGCAGCTCGGCGGCGGCGGGCCTGGCCGTCGCCGGGCGGCCCGACCGGGATGAGCCCGGCCCGGCGTCCTGCCGTACCGGCACGTGGTCGTCCTGCAGCACCTGCGCGTGGGCGGCGCGGAGCTCATCCGAAGGGTCCACGCCGAGCTCCTCGGCGAGCCTGCGCCGGATCTTCTCGAACCAGCGCAGCCCCTCCGCCCTGCGCCCGGTGGCGGCGAGCAGCCTGATCAGCCGCGCCTGCAGCGGCTCCTCGTAGGGCGTGCTCACGGCGAGATCCTGCACGTGCGGCAAGGCGACCGCCGGCTTTGCCGTCAGGAGCGCCAGATCGGCGGACCTCGACGCACAGGCGATGCGGGCACGGTCCAGTCGGCGGATCCCGGCGTGCGCCTGGACGCCGGCGGGCGCACCGTCCAGCACGGCGCCGCGCCACAGCCTGAGCGCCTCCAGCAGCAGCTCCAGTTCGAGATCGGGATCCGGCTCCTGGCCGGCGGCCCGGTGCAGGCGAAGGAAGCGCTCCGCGTCCACGTGCCGCGGGTCCACCTGGAGCGCGTACCCGCCGGACGTGGTGTGCCTGACCGCCTCCGCCAATCCCGCCTGCTCCAGCAGCCACGACCGCAACCGCGACACGGTCGTACGCAGGGCGCGCACGCTGGCCTGGGACGTTCCCCACACGTGGCTCAGGAGCTGCTCGTCCGTGACCTGCCCGCCCGGGGACAGCAGCAGGACGGCCAGCGACCAGCGCACGTGGTGGCCGGGAAGCGGGACTTCCCGGCCGGAGACCGTGATCTCCAAAGGCCCGAGGATCCGGAAGTCAAGAGAGAGGTCACCACGGTCAGCGGCCATTCGGTCTCCATACATCGGGGGATATCGGCTCCCTTAACGACCATGACACGAGTCAAGATCCGAACCAAGTGGCGACGACCGCGGCCGGTCGCGTCCGGGAGGCGGCGTTCCGCCGGCCCTTGCCCTTCGCGCGGGGAATCTTGAAGCAGCCGATGGTTCTCGCTTGCGCTATTTCGAGCAGGACAAGCATCGAGCCAGTGAGCCTGCTGCGGCCCCGGAGTCCGGCCCCGCATTTCGGCCACCGCAGACGTGAAGGAGCGCAGGCGATGCCTGACGAGGACGAGAACGCGCCGCAGGGTGCTGACAGAGCGCAGGATCCGATCGTCGAGAAGTTCCGGCCCGATCCGGCGCAGGCGCCCACGGCGGCTCTGCACATGACCGGCTTCCTCGGGGACAGTGACCGGCCGGACCGCCGGCGGCTGTACTTCACGCGCGAGCTCGACTACTACGTGGAGTTCCACGTCGACGACGTCATCGACATGACCACCGTCGCCGGCGAGGAGGAACCCTTCCGGGGCGAGGAGGCCACGCGGGTGTCCCTGCGTCGCGAGGCGGCGGTGGAGTTCACGCGAACACGGACGGCCCGCGCTCTCGACGAGTTCGACCTCGATGTCCGGTTCGGCCGGCCGAAGAGCGGCCAGTGCATCCCGGGCGTGACCGACTCCCGCGAGCACGGCTGCGGGGAACCGACGACGCCCGGCGGAGGAGACTGCGTGACGCCGGGCACCTGTATGGAGACCTGCCAGACCTGCTTCACCAACTGCGGATCCTGCTACGAGACCTGCCTCATCCACACCAACTGCGGTAGCTGCGTGACCTGCGACCCCTGGTGCGGTGGTGACCGGTGAGCGCCGTCACGTCCCGGCAGACGCCGACGTGTGACGCCGCCTGGCACAGCATGCTCGCCCCCGACCGGCAGGCGGCGGTCCTGCGGATCGCCCGCGACGTCGCCGCGCGGGTGACCGACCCGGGACGCATAGCGGCCACGCTCTCCACGTCCATGGAGCAGACCCGGTTCCCGAAGACGCTGGCCCGCAGGCCCTACGCGGTGGCGGACGGCGACGCGGGCCTCGCGGTGACCTGCGCCTATCTGGACGCGTGCCTGCCCGGAGAAGGCTGGGACGCGGTGGGCCACGAGTTCCTCACGGCGGCCACGGCGGGCGTGGAAGCGGCGCCGGCAGGCATGTTCGGCGGGTTGAGCGGGCTGGCGTTCGCCACCGTGTCGCTGAGCCGGGACGGGGCACGCTACCGGCGGATGCTCGCCGCCCTGGACGACGCGCTGGCGCCCCGGGCGGCGGCGATCGGCACGCGGCTCAGCGAGACCTCCGAGCCGGGCCCCGTGAGCGCGTTCGACCTGATCTCCGGAGCCGGTGGCATAGGCGCCTACCTGCTGACGCGCGACCCGCACGAGATGCTGCCGGAGATTCTCGGCGGGCTCGTGACGCTCACCCGGGAGCAGGAGCCGCCCGGCTGGATGACCCCCTCCCACCTGATGGGCGACGAGGCGATGGCGCGGCTCCACCCGCACGGCGCCCTCGACTGTGGTCTCGCGCACGGGATCCCCGGACCTCTCGCCCTGCTGTCGCTCGCCCTGCGCGCGGGCATCGAGGTCCCGGGCCAGGCGGATGCCGTCAGACGGATCACCGACTGGCTGGTCGCCCACCGCGTCCGGGACGACTGGGGAGTCGACTGGCCCGCGGTCGTACCGCTGACGGCCGGCGGACGACCCGGCCGGGCCGCCTCGTCACGGAGCGCATGGTGCTACGGGACCCCCGGGGTCGCGCGCGCATTGTGGCTGGCGGCGCAGGCCCTGGACGATGGGGTCCTGGGGGAGCTGGCGCTGGAGGCCCTGGACGCCGTCCTGCGCCGCCCGGCTCGGCTGCGCGCGATCCCCTCGCCGACGTTCTGTCATGGGGTCAGCGGCCTGCTGCACGTCGTGCTCCGCTTCGCCCACGACACCGGCCTGTTCCGCCAGGCGGTGACCGAACTCGTGGACGAACTGCTGGCCGCCTACCAGCCCGAGCGGCCGCTCGGCTACGCCTCGTTGGAGCCGCAGGGCAACTCCGTGGACCGGGCCGGGGTCCTGGACGGCGCGGCGGGCGTCGTCCTGGTGCTGCTGGCCGCCGCCACGGACGTCGAACCGACCTGGGATCGGCTCTTCCTCCTCTCATGAGCCGAGCGAACCGGAGTCTGTACACGCCGATGGACTGGGCGCTGGTACGCGCCCCGCTCCTGCCGGTCGGCGCCGCGGCGCAGGCGGGCCGACCCGGGGATCCGGCCTGCCTGCTGCCCGGCGACCCGGCGGTGGTGGCGGCCGTCCAGGTGGCGAGCACCGACCTGGCCGCCGCGCTGGCGCGAACGGCGCCCGGCCATCCCAAGGCTCACCGGATCGGCCGCAAACTGCTGCGCTACCTCATTCGCATGAGCACGCGGCCGACCCCGTTCGGCCTCTTCGCGGGGGTCGCCCTGGCGGACTGGGGGCAGTGCACCGACCTCGCCCTCGCCAAGGAGGCGCCGCGCACCCGTACCCGCCCGGACATGGGCTGGCTGACGGATCTGGTCGCGGGCCTCGAGGACGATCCCGAGATCCGTGCCGGGCTGCTTCTGGTGGCCGATCGATCCGTGCTGGTCCGGGCGGGGCGGGCGTTCTCGGCCGACGGTGCCGCCTCCGTGCGCGCCACGTCGGCGGTACGGCGGACGCTCGCCCTCGCCCGCGCGCCCGTCTCGCGTGCGGAGATCGCCGAAGCGCTGATCACGCTGCCCGGCGCCACGCCGGAGAAGGCGGACCGGCTGATCGAGGACCTGCTGAGTCAAGGGTTCCTGCGCCACGATCTGCGTCCGCCGCTCACCGGCGATCCCCTTCGTCACGTGCAGGAGCGGCTCGCCGGCCACCCCGTCGCAGAAGACCTCGCCGGGCTGCGCAGGGCCCTGCGGGAGTGGGACGCCCGTCCGCTCGAAGAACGGGTCCGGGCCTGGCCACCCCTGCTCGACCGGGTCGGCACGATCGCGGTCGCCACCGACCCGCGCAACCTCCTGCAGACGGACCTCGCGCTACCGCTGGCCGGCACCGGCCTGAGCCCGCGCGTCGGCGCCCAGGCGGCCGTGGCCGCCGAACTGCTGCTGCGACTGACGCCGTACCCCGCGGGACCACCCCATCTCGGCGCCTACCGCCGAGCGTTCGAGAGCCGGTACGGCGCGGACCGCGAGGTCCCGCTGCTGGAGCTGGTGGATCCGGACTTCGGGCTGGGCCGCCCCACCGACGGCGGCAACGGGACCCCCGCGCCGACCGCCCGCCACCGGCTCCTGTCCGAGCTCGTCATGAACGCCTGCCGTGACCGCCGCACCACCGTCGAACTCGACGATGACCTGCTGAGACGCCTCCAGACCTGGACGCCGAATGCCGCCTTCGCCCCGCCGTCCCTCGACATCGCGGTCCTGGTGGCAGCGTCCTGCGCCGAGGCCGTCGACAAGGGCGACTTCCTGCTCGTCGTAGGCCCGAACGTCGGCGCGAACGCGGCCGGGCGAACCCTCGGGCGCTTCGCCGACCTGCTGGGTCCCCGGGCGGTGGCCGCGCTGGCGGAGGCGGTGGAGGCCGAATCCCGGCATGTGCCCGGCCGCCTCCTCGCCGAGGTGGTCTACACGCCGGAGCGAGCCCGTTCCGGCAACGTCGCCATCCGCCCGTCCGGTCATCGCCACGAGATCCATGTCGGTCCCTCCACCGGCGTCTCGGACGAGTGGCTCGTACCGGTCGAGGAACTGGTCGTGGGCCTGCGCGACGGCCTCTTCACCGTCCGGTGGCCCGCACGCGACGTGGAGGTCGTCGCCACGCAGTGCCACATGCTCAACCCGGCGCACGCGCCCCCCGCGGCCCGCTTCCTGCTGGACGTCGCCCGGGACGGCCGGAGCGTGTTCACCTCGTTCGACTGGGGACCGGCCGCCGGCCTTCCGTTCCTGCCACGGATCCAGCGGGGCCGCATCGTGCTCTCCCTGGCCCGCTGGCGGGTCGATCCCGCGGCCCTGCACGACGCGCACAGCCTGGCCGCCTGGCGGCAGGCGCACCTCGTGCCCCGCCACGTGTACCTGGGCGGTGGAGACAACCGGCTGCTGCTCGACCTGGACGACGCCGAGCAGGCCGAACTGCTGCGCATGGAACCACCCGGACGTCCCGTTCTGCTCCAGGAGGCCCTGCCCCATCCGGATCACGCCTGGCTGCCGGGCCCCGGAGGCGCTCACCTCAGCGAGGTGGTGGTGCCGCTCGCCCTGCGGCGGCCACAACCCGCCCCGCCGGAGCGCCGGCGCTCCGGCCTCGTGCCTGCCCGGACCCGGGTGCGACCGCCCGGCAGCGACTGGCTCTACCTCAAGCTGTACGGCCCCCGCCGGTTCGAGGACGAGCTGATCGCCGATGCGCTTCGCCCGTTGGGGCAGTTCGTCACCGGAGCGGGGCTGGCCGACGGCTGGTTCTTCCTGCGTTATTCCGATCCCGACCCGCACCTGCGCATCCGGTTCCACGGCGACCCCGCCACACTGCTGGGCCCGCTCATGCGTCACGTCTGCGACTGGGCGGCCGATCTGATCTCCGCGGGCGCGTGCAGGACGTTCGCCTTCGACACCTACGAACGCGAGATCGAGCGGTACGGCGGCGTGAACGCCATGCCGGCCGCCGAGGGCGTCTTCACCGCCGACAGCCCGGCCGTCGCCGGCCTGCTCGCCCTGTCCAGAAGCCGCGGATTCCCCTACGACCCGACCACGGTGGCCGCGCTCAGCGTCGACGACCTGCTCGACGGCCTCGGGCTCGACGTCGAGCAGCGCACGCGCTTCTACCGTGACGGCGTCTCCCCGTCACCGGACGGCGGCAGGGAATATCGCGAGCGCGCCCGTGAGCTGCGCCGGCTCCTGCGCGATCCGGGTGCTCTCGCCGCGACACCACACGACCGGGCCCTGATGTCGCTGCTCACCACCCGCCGTCAAGCCCTGCCGCCCGCCCGACCTTCTCCGGACGTGTGCCGCAGCCATGTCCATCTGCACTGCAACCGCCTGCTCGGCGCCGGTCACGCGCTCGAACACCGCGTCCTTGAACTCCTCCGCCGCACCCGCGAAAGTCTCCTCCACACGGCCGGCGGCCAGGCGGCGCCGCGGGCCCACCGTACGCGTGCCGGTGAGCCATGAGGCCGGGCCCGTCGTCCTGGCGCGACGCCGAGGCTGTCGAGCCAGTCCGACCAGGCGACGAGCCCTTCGCGCCCCTCCACGGTCAGCGAGATGTGGTCGAGGCCGGTGCGGCCCTCGTCGAACTCCTCGTCCCTGTTCACGACGTTGTGGTGCAGGCCGATGGCCAGGCCGGTGCGGGGCTCGATGACGAGCTCCGCGTACCCGGTCCACTCGCGGCCGTAGTGCGGGAGCCTGCCCTGCACGAGCCGGGCCTGGAAGACCTTCTGGTACAAGGCCACGCTGGCATCGAGGTCCCTGACGGTGAAGGCGAAATGGTGCAGACCGGTGAAGGTAGGTGCGACGGTGTCACCCATCTGGGGCTCCTCATCCCTGGCTCTCGTCGGTCCGGCGGTCAGGCGGGGATCTCGGCGGTGACGGTGAGCGCCGCGCGGCCGAGGATGTGACTGGCGATGGTCCAGCCCAGCCAGCCAGGAGTGGCGTCGGCATGGACGCCGATGGTCTCGACGTCGAGGGCGTGCACCACGATGACGTAGCGGTCCGGGCCGCCGCCCGCCATCGGGGCCGCTCCCATGAAGCACGCCGCGCGGGTGTCGTTGGGCAACTGGTAGGCGCCCTTGGGCAGGCCGGAGCCGGCCTCGTCCCCCGCTCCCTCAGGCAGCTCCGTGACGGTGGCGGGAATGTCGACGACG
Organism: Nonomuraea sp. NPDC050643; assembly: GCF_040654715.1. Lineage (NCBI taxonomy): Bacteria > Bacillati > Actinomycetota > Actinomycetes > Streptosporangiales > Streptosporangiaceae > Nonomuraea > Nonomuraea sp. NPDC050643. Next base: position 37,304 of record NZ_JBFAIM010000089.1, read on the forward strand.
GCCCAGTGCCAGAATCCGGAGCCGGTCGGCGCGTCCGGGTCGAGGATCGTCACGGCGTAGCTCTTCGTCCCCTCCGGGGCGCCGCTCCACGACAACTGCGGCGAGACGTCCCTGCCGCCCGGGACGCCGGCGTGCATCTGCGCGGGCGGCCAGGGAGCGCCGTCGGTCACCGTGGTGCTGGTGACGGTGAAGGAAGGCACCTCGGGCAGGCGGGCGAAGGGGTCGTTGCCTTTCATCCCCTTGATCTTCGCGGCTACCGGTCGGCCGGCCCGATGATCGGTGTGCGTGGTCATGATGAAACCCTTCTTGTGCCGCGTTCCGTCCGGTCGGCGGTCAGGCCGACGTGCAGCCGGATCAGCCGATCCAGACGGTCTTGAGGTTGCAGAACTCCCGGATGCCGTGCGCGGAGAGCTCGCGGCCGTAGCCGGAGCGTTTGATCCCGCCGAACGGCAGCTCGGGGTAGGAGACGGTCTTGCCGTTGATGAAGACCTGGCCGGCCTCCAGGTCGGAGATGAACCGTTCCTGCTCGGCCTCGTCGTCGGTCCAGGCGTTGGAGCCCAGCCCGAAGGTGGTGGCGTTGGCGATCTCCAGGGCCTCCTCGATGTCCGCCGCCCGGTACAGCGAGGCCACCGGGCCGAACACCTCCTCCAGGTAGATGCGCATGTCGCGGGTGATGTCGGTGATCACCGTGGGCGGGTAGAACCAGCCCGGCCCGTCCGTCCGCCGCCCGCCGCACAGCACGGTGGCACCGGCGGAGACGGCGTCGTCCACGAGCTCCTCGATGTCGGCCCGGCCCTGCTCGGTGGCCACCGGCCCGACGTCGGTGGACGCCTCGAAGGGGTCTCCCACCTTCAGCTCGCGCATACGGGAGACGAACCTCTGGGCGAAGGCGTCGAAGACGTCGGCGTGCACGATGAACCTCTTGGCCGCGATGCAGGACTGCCCGTTGTTCTGCACACGTGCCTCCACCGCGGTCGCGGCGGCGCGGTCGAGGTCCGCCGAGGGCATCACGACGAACGGGTCGCTGCCGCCCAGCTCCATCACCGTGTGCTTGACCTCGTCGCCGCAGATCGCCGCCACCGAACGGCCGGCCGGCTCGCTGCCGGTCAGCGTCGCGGCCACCACCCGGGGGTCGCGCAGGATCTGCTCCACCCGCCGGGAGGAGATCAGCAGCGTCTGGAAGCAGCCGTCCGGGAACCCGCCGCGGCGGAAGACGTCCTGGAGGTAGAGCGCGCACTGCGGCACGTTGGAGGCGTGCTTGAGCAACCCGACGTTGCCCGCCATCAGCGCCGGGGCGGCGAACCGCATCACCTGCCACATCGGGAAGTTCCAGGGCATCACCGCCAGCACCGGACCCAGCGGCTGATAGCGTCCCAGGGCACGCCTGGCCCCGACCTGTGACGGGTCGGCCAGCGGTTCGTCGGCCAGGAACTCGGCCGCGTGGTCGGCGTAGTACCGCATGCCGTGCGCGCATTTGAGCGCCTCGCCCCGGGCCGCGGTCAGCGTCTTGCCCATCTCCGTGGTCATCAGCTCGGCCGAGAGATCGGCCTCCTTCTCGAACAGGTCGGCGGCGGCGCGCATGCACTCGGCCCGTTCCTCGAAACTCGTGGTGCGGTAGGTCCGCCACCGTTCGTACGCGAGGCCGATCTTCTGCTGGACCTCGGCCTCGCTCAGCTCTTCGAAGGTCTTGACCGTCTCCCCGGTCGCGGGATTGATCGTGGCAATGGCCATGACTGGCCCCCCTCCGCTCGTCTGAGCACTCGCTCGGCCGCCGGTGCGGCCGTCGATCGGGGAGCACCCAGACACCGGCACTCTGGTTCAGCCTAGTGACGCGGCAAAGGCACGGTGCCATGGCGAGGTAACGCCTTATCCCCATCTGCACAAGCGATCCGACCTGGGGTTTACCGGCTGTTTCGCCCTGGCGTCAGCCTGGGCCGGTCTCGCCGCGCCGGCGATCGACCGGCCGCCCGAAAGGCAAAGCCGAGATTGCCTGGTGTTTCGTCTGTTTTATGGAGATTAGCGCTATTTTGAGGGCGTACGCGAACCTTACGACCCTGTAATTCGAAACAGGATGAAGGAGGCGTCATGATGCGCGCAGCACGGATGCACGGATACAAGCAGCCGTTGCAGATCGACGACGTTCCGGTTCCGGAACCCGGTCCGGACGAGGTCCTCATCAAAGTCCGGGCCACGGGAATGTGCCGCAGCGACTACCAACTCCTCGACGGCTACTTCCCGCTCGACATCGAGTTTCCCTACATTCCCGGCCACGAGGTGGCGGGCGAGGTCGCCCAGCTCGGCTCGGCCGTTCCCGCCTCGGCCGGCCTGTCGGAGGGGGACCTGGTGGTCGTGGATCCCGCCTGGGGTGACGGGACCTGCCGGCAGTGCCACGAGGGCAACGAGCAACTGTGCACGGGAAGCGGAGGATGGATCGGCTTCGGGCCGCCCGGAGGCTTCGCCGAGTACGTCACGGCGCCCAGCCGCCACCTCATCCGCATCGACCCTGAGGCGGGCCTGGCACCTCAGTACCTCGCGCCCCTGGTGGACGCCGGGCTCACCCCGTACCGCGGGATGAAGAAGCTCCGCGCCGCCGGACGGCTCGGGCCGGGGCGCACGGTGCTCGTCAGCGGAATCGGCGGGCTCGGCAGCTACGGCGTGCAGTACGCCCGGCTGCTCGGCGACGGAGCCACCGTGGTCGCCTTCGCGCGCAGCGACGACAAGCTCACGGTGGCGAAGGAGAACGGCGCCGACCACACCGTCAACACCCGCGGCAAGACACCCGACCAGGTACGGGCCGAACTGACGGAGCTGACCGGCCGCGGCGAGATCGACGCCGCCCTGGACTGCTCCGGAGCTCCGCAGTCACTCGAGCTCAACGCCTCGCTCCTGGCGGCCGAAGGGAGCCTCGTGTCGGTGGGCCTGATGGGTCAGCGCGTCGAATTCCCGCTGTTCCTGTTCGTCTCCGGCGAGCGGAGCTTCTCCGGATCCTTCTGGGGGAACTACAACGACCTCACCGAGGTCCTCGCCCTCGCCGCCCAGGGGCGCATCAAGCACACCGTCACACCGGTCAAGCTCGACGACATCAACGACAAGCTCGACGCGCTGGCCCGAGGCGAGGTGATCGGGCGTCAGGTCGTCGTCTTCGACTGACGGTCGACGCGGGGTCGTCACGGGGTCGTCACGGGGTCGTCACGGGGTCGTCGCGGGGTCTCCGGCTTGCGGGCGCCTCAGCCGGCGCGAGCGCCGCGGCGGCTTCGGCTCGGCGGTCTCCTCCCATGTCACAGAACGACCGGCTGTCTCGTCTCGGGGGTGTGGAGGAGTCGCTTCCGAGCGCCCGCGCGGGCGTTCCCGGCCTCTGGCGAACCACCCCACAGGACACTCGGGCACAACCGCGAAGGACAGCCGCCATGCGTATCGCAGTCTTCGGGGCCAATGGCTCCACCGGCCGCCTGCTCACCGCCCAGGCGCTCGCCGCCGGACATCAGGTCGCCGCGGTCACCCGGCGGCCGGACTCCTACTGCCGTCGGTCACCGAATACACCCTCGTCGACAGCCACGCCGACGGCCGGTTCACCGCCCGTGCGGACCTGGCCGCGAGCATGCTGGCCCTGCTGAACGGCGACCGTTACCTCCGCGCCACCGTCAGCGTCATCACCACCGTCGACAACCCCACCCTGCTCCAATGGATCCGCCGCGAAGCGCTCGCCAAGAGCTGAGCCGATTGCCCGTATACGAATGATAGTATTCGGGTATGCCCTTGACCGCGGTGGACAATCCACTGACTCTGCGACTGCTCGGCCTGCTGGTGGAGCGGCCGATGCACCAGTACGCGCTGGCGACCGCGCTCAACGAGCGCCACCCGTACCTGAACGCCAAGAGCGGCTCCGTCTACACGCTCGTACGGTCGCTGGAAGCGGCCGGTTGGGTGGCCCCGACCGGGGTCGAGCAGATGGGCAACCGCCCGGCGCGCACCGTCTACGCCCTGACCGAGCAGGGCTGGGACACCTTCAGGGAACGGGTGCGTCGGCAGATCCGCGAGGCCAGGGTGACCACCTCGGCGTTCGTGGACGCCCTGGCCTACCTCGGCGCGCTCGACCGGGACGAGGCCCCGCACGTGCTGCGCGAGCGGCAGGAGTCGCTGCGGGAGCGGATCGCGGAGCTCGAACGGGCCGGTGACGTCGGCCTGCCGGAGATCACCATGATCGAGGTCGACTTCGTCCTGCACCAACTGCGCGCCGAAACGGAATGGATCCGCGCCCTGGTCGCGCGCATCGACCGCGACGAGCTGGCATGGCCGGCGAAGGGACGGGCATGAGCGGATTGACGTACGGCATCTACGCCGCCCACCAGGTGGCCGCCACGACGGGCCCGCCCGACGACCCCGCGGCCATCGACGACCTGGTCGGCGGGCTGAGCGGCGGACGGCCCTTCGTCGTCCGCGAATACGTGCACTTCCTGGGAACGCCCGCGGACCCCGAGAAGGCGCGGATCCTGGCCCCCGAGCGGCGGATGCGCGCGCTGACCATGCCCGACGAGTGGTACGCCACCGGGAACCGCCGGCTCGACCTGGTCCTGTGCCACCTGCCCGCCGAGCGCGACCTCGACGGCTGGCTGGCCTTCATCGAGGGGGCCGTTCGCCGCTACGGGGCCATCGCGAGTTTCCTGCAGATCACCCTGGAGCCGAACTTCAGGCTGCCTTGGATCGACGGCAGTTCCCCCGGAGTCCTCGACGCCCTCACCACCGGGACGCGCCACGCCCGCCACCTGCTCGACGCGGCCGGGCACCGGGACGTCCGGATCGGCTTCTCCGTCGCCGAGCCACCCGAGTTCCTCGGCGGCGACGAGGAGTTCTGGGCGCACCTGGAGGCGCTCGCTCCCGGGGACTTCGCGGCCCACGTCGACTACGTGGGCCTGGGGCTCTACCCGGACGCCTTCTCGCCCGTGCCCGAACCCGCCCTGGCCGGGCTCACCGAGCACGCGCTGCGCCATCTGCGCGAGCAGTGCATGCCTCGCGCCCACCTCGGCCCGGACGTCCCCCTTCACGTCGCCGAGAACGGCACCCCCACCGGGCCCGGCCGCACGCCCGATGACCAGGCCGCCCGGCTCGACATCATGCTCCGTACGGTGGCCGCCGCCGCCACCCGCCACAACATCACTCACCACGAGGTGTTCGGCCTGCGCGACGCCGACTCCGCCCGCGCCGAGCCGACCGCCCGACTCGGGCTGACCACCAGCGACTACCAGCCCAAACCCGCCTACGACGGCTACCGCAAGCTGATCGCCGAAAGCTGAACGCGCGCCGACCCGGCCGCCTCCGCCCAGCGCGGTGAGCACTGGGGCAGAGGGCCGGTCAGGTGCTGCGGATCGAGTGCGGCGCCTCGTCGTGGGGGAGGGCGGCCTCCGCCCGCTTGAGCGCCGACAGCGCCGGGATCGTGGCCAGGAGCACGGTGGTCAGCGCGGCGATGCCGAGAAAGGCCGTCTGCACCCCGGTGGCGTCGGCGAGCAGGCCGAAGTACGCCGGGCCGGCGAGGTAGCCGAGATAGGCGACCGTGGAGATGGCGGACGTGGCCCGTCCGCGTGACCCGTCCGGCACGGGCCGGAGCCCGTGGGACAGCAGGGTGGGGAAGAGCACCGAGGTGCCCATGGCGGCGGCGACGATGCCGGCCAGTGCGAGCGGCAGCGTGGAGGCGTACGCCGTCACGACGCCTCCGCTCGTGGCGATCACGCTTGCCACGATCAGCGTGGTGATCGGGCGGCGTAACGTGATCGTGGCGGTGGTGAGACGGGCCAGCGCGGCCGTCGTGGCGAACGCGGCCGGCGCGACGGCGGCCAGCGCCGGCGAGGCGGTGAACGCGTCGGTCAGCAGCACGGCGGCCCAGGTCTGGTACGCGTTCTCCGACGCGAACGCCAGGGCGCCGATCGCACCGATCACGAGCAGGACGATCCGCAAGGACACGCGACCGGCCGGCGCCTCCCGGCGGCCCGGTGCCCCGGCGTCGCGGGCGGGGGCCGAGCGCGCCGCGGCGACGACGGCCAGGCCGAGAGCCGCGACGACCAGGGCGGCCGCGGCGAAGGTCACCAGCAGGCTGCCCGTCATCGCGGTGAGCACGCCGGCGCCCAGGCTCGAGACCGCGACCGAGGCGGAGAACGCCGCGTGCGAACGGGCCACGACAGGGCGTCCCGTCCACTTCTCGACCGTCGCCGCCAGCGTGTTGATCGCCACATCGGCCGCTCCCGAACCGGCTCCCACCGCGAGCATCCCGGCGCACAGCGCGGCGTAACCCGCCGAGGCGGCCGACAGCGCGACCCCCATGCCGCCCAGCAGCGCGAGCAGCACTCCGGCGACCCGCAGCCCGAGCGCGTCGACGAGCCGCCCGGTCAGCAGCATGGCGGGCAGAGCCCCGGCGCCCACGAGGAGCAGCGCGACGCCGAACTGCGTGTCGCTCACACCGGCCTGGGCGCGCAGCAGGGGCAGGCCGGCACCCCACACCCCCCAGAAGACGCCGAATCCGGCGAAGCCCAGAAACGGCGCCGCACGGAACACCTTGGAGGAACGAGCGATCACGGTCGACATATGTGTAACGCTACACAAATATGATGGATCCGTGCCAAGTAACCGCAGACGCGTGACGCTGAAGGACGTGGCGGCCCGTGCGGGGGTGTCACCCATGACCGCCTCCTACGCCTTCAACCGGCCGGCCCGGGTCGCGGACGCCACCCGCGATCGCGTCCAGCGCGCGGCCAGCGAGCTGGGATATCGCCCCGACGCCGTGGGCCGCGCGCTGAAATCCGGCCGGACACGGCAGATCGGCGTGGTCTTCGGCGAGCACCTGGCGTACGCCTTCGACGATCCCCAGGCGGCACAGTTCCTGGCCGGGGTCGCGGAGGTCTGCGTCGAGGAGGACCAGGGCCTGACCTTCATCCCCACGCGCGGCGACGCCGCCGACGCCGGCCGGGTGCTGTCCGCGGCGGTCGACGGCTTCGTGCTGTGGACCACCGCGGAGGACGATCCGGTGCTGGCGGCCGTCGCCGGCGACCCCCGCCCCGCCGTCATCCAGGGCGGTCCACCCCGCCAGGGAATCGCGTGCGTCACCCAGGACGACTACCGGGCCGCCCTCGCGGTCGCCTCCCACGGACTCCGCGAAGGCCGGACGCCCGTCGTGATCTCGTTCCCTCTCGACCGCGACCGCGAGCACCAGGTGACACTCGGCGCCGACCTGCCGCCACACGCACCGTTCCCCGTCACCGACGCCCGCCTGCGCGGCTACCGCGCCGCCATCGAACAGGCCGGACTTAGCTGGACGAGCACATCGATCGCGGTCGTGGCCCGCAACACGCAACCAGACGGCGCCGCGGCGGCCCGAGCACTCGCCCCCCGGCTCACGCCCGACGCGCTCGTCATCGCCATGAGCGACGAACTCGCCCTGGGAGCCCACCAGGCCCTTCATGAGACCCACCCGGAGGCCGCCTACCTCGGCTGGGACGCGTCACCGGCCGCCCGGCGGCTCGGCATCACGTCCGTCACGAACCCGCTGCGCGAGCAGGGCCGCCGCTGCGCGCAGGCCGCACTCGACCCCGGCCGGCCCGGCGACCACGAGATCCCGTGGACCATCACCACCGGCTCGACACCGGCGGCCGGCGCCCCGGCCCCCCACGGGCGGTGACCGGACGTTCAGCGCCGGTCGCCGCCGTTCGGGCTGGGCACTCCCGGCCTGGTGAGGCGTTCGGGGTCGACGATCCTGTCGTACAGGTCCTCGGCGACGCCGCACTCGAGGGCGGCGGCCTTGAGCGCCAGGCCCTTGTCGAGGGCGTGGTGGGCGATGCGGGCGGCCTGGTCGTAGCCGACGACCGGGCTGAGCGCGGTCACCATCATGATCGAGTGGTCGATGTTGTGATGCAGGGTCTCGGTGTTCAGGCGGGCCCCCTCGACCAGGTACGCACGGAAGTGGTCCATCATGTCGGCCAGGATGCGCGCCGAGTGCAGGACGTTCTTGATGATGACCGGGCGGAAGGCGTTCAGCTCGAAGTTGCCCTCGGCTCCCGCCATGGAGACGGCGGTGTCGTTGCCGGCCACCTGGATGGCGACCATCAGCATGGCCTCGGCCTGCGTCGGGTTGATCTTGCCCGGCATGATCGACGAACCCGGTTCGTTGGCCGGCAGGATCAGCTCGCGCAGCCCCGTACGCGGCCCGGAGCCGAGCCAGCGCACGTCGTTGGCGAACTTGAACAGCGGCACGGCCAAGGCGCGCAGCGCCGCCGAGACCCGTACGAGATCGTCGCACGAGGCCTGGGCGGCGAAGGCGTTCGGCGCGCCGGTGAAGGGGCGCCCGGTGAGCTCGGCGATCTCCTGGGCCATCTCCTCCCCGAAACCCGGCGGCGCGTTCAGCCCGGTGCCGACCGCGGTGCCGCCGATCGCCAGGCGATACAGCCCGGTTCGAGTGCGTTCGAGATGGTCGATGGCCGCGCCGAGCTGGGCGGCGTAGCCGGACCATTCCTGGCCGACGGTCAGCGGGGTGGCGTCCTCCAGGTGGGTGCGCCCGATCTTGACGATGTGCGCCCACTCGCGGCTCTTGGCCTCGGCGCTGTCACGCAGCCGGGCGGCGGCGGGCAGCACGTGCTCGTCGATGGCCTCGGCGGCGGCGATGTGCATCGCGGTGACGAAGGTGTCGTTGGACGACTGGCCCATGTTCACGTGGTCGTTGGGATGGATCGGGTCCTTGCTGCCGAGTCGTCCGCCGACGAGCTGGATCGCCCGGTTGGAGATGACCTCGTTGACGTTCATGTTGGACTGGGTGCCCGAGCCGGTCTGCCACACGTACAGCGGGAACTCGCCGTCCAGGTCGCCGCGGACGACCTCGTCGGCGACCCGGCCGATGAGGTCGGCCTGCCAGCGGGGCAGGCGGCCCGCGCGGGCGTTGACGATCGCCGCCGCCTTCTTGATGTGGCCGTAGGCGTGGTAGACGGCCTTGGGCATGCGATCGTCGCCGATGTCGAAGTGGATCAGCGATCGCTGCGTCTGGGCGCCCCAGTAGTGCTCGGCCGGTACGTTCACCTCGCCCAGGGAGTCGCTCTCCGTCCGGGTCCCGGTCTCCGCGAGCCCGATCGGCACATCCCGGACCTGGGGCGCGCTCATCGCCTGTGCCCGTTCCCGTTCCCGTGGACCGGGCGGTACTCGGGCTGCCACATGGTGTCCTGGACCTGCTGAATCGTGTTGCGCAGGTTGGTACGGGCGAGGTGCTCCTCGGCCGCCCGGTTGGCGACCGCGACGGCGACCGAGGCGGAGACCTCGCGCAGGTTGTCCACCTGCGGCAGCAGGGACGCGCCCGGGGCCGAGACGTCCACCATGGCGCCCACCGCCTCGGCGGCGGCCTGCAGCATGCCGGGACTGACCCGGCGGGCTCGGGCGACCACGACGCCCAGCCCCAGCCCGGGATACAGCATGGCGTTGTTGGCCTGCGCGATGACGTAGGTGATGCCGTTGTAGGTGACGGGCTCGACGGGGATGCCGGTGGCGATCAGGGCCCGGCCGTCGCTCCAGCGGAGCAGGTCGGCCGGCATCGCCTCGATCCGCTCGGTCGGGTTGGAGATCGGGAAGATGATCGGCCGCTCGACCCCCGCGGCCATGGTGCGCACGATCTGTTCGGTGAACGCGCCGTGGACGGTGGAGGCGCCCAGCAGCATGGTCGGCTTGACCCGCTCGACGACCTCGGCCAGCGAGATGCCGGAGCCGTCCTCGGGCCGGTCGCCGACCTCGGCCCGTGGGCGGGCGTAGGGCCGCTGGAAGTCGCGCAGGTCCGTCATGTCGTCGATGAGCAGGCCCTGCCTGTCGACCGGCCAGATCCGCCGGGTCGCGGCTTCGTGGTCCAGCCCGGCGCGGACCATCGCGTCGCGCAGTTGGTCGGCGATGCCGATGCCGGCGGTGCCGGCTCCGAAGATGACGATCCGCTGCTCGTTCATGGGGGTCGCGGACACCCGGACGGCGCTGAGCATGGCGGCCAGCACGATCGCCCCGGTGCCCTGCATGTCGTCGTTGAAGGTCGAGACGCGCCCGGTGTACCTCTCCAGGATGCGGCGGCCGTTCGACGGGCCGAAGTCCTCCCAGTGCAGCATCGCGCCGGGGAACATCCGCGACGCCGTCTTCACGTAGGCGTCGATGAAGTCGTCGTAGCGCCGATCGCGCACCCGGGCGTGCCGGTTCCCGACGTAGGCCGGATCGTTCAGCAGCGCCTCGTTGTCGGTGCCCACGTCCAGGGCGACGGGTATGACCCGGCCGGGATCGATTCCCGCGGCGGCGGTGTAGACGGCCAGCTTGCCGGTCGCGATGCCGGCTCCGCCGCCCACGCCCCAGTCGCCGATGCCCAGGATCTCCTCCGCGTCGGAGGCCACGATCAGATCGACGTCGTCCGGGCCCAGTTGCAGGCTCTGGAACGCCCGCTCGATCCCGGCCGGGTCGTCCACGGACAGGTACACACCCCGCGGGCGCCGATACTCGTGGCTGTAGCTCCGGATCGCCTCGGCGACGGTGGGGTCGTACACGATGGGCAGCATCTCGCGCAGGTGATCACTGAGCAGCCGGTAGTACAGCACCTCGTTCCGGTCGCGAAGGCCCTCCAGGAAGACGTTCTTGAGCAGGTCGGTCGGTTGCGCGCGGTACTGCGCGTAGGACCGGTCCGCCTGCTCGTCCAGGGTCTCGACCACCGGTGGGAGCAGGCCTTCCAGGCCCAGGTCGGCCCGCTCCTGCGGCGAGAAGGCCGTGCCCTTGTTCAGCAGCGGTTCGCGCAGCACCGCAAGGCCGCGCAGAGAGGTGACGTAGCTTCCGTCGGGCTGCTCGGCGAACAGCGGGCTCGCCAGATCAGGCTTCCTCTTGCCAGGCGACATCGTGATCCCCTTCCAGGGTGGCACCCGGTCAAGGGTGCGGCCGTCCCCCTGCCCTGCCCCCGGGCGCGGGCGTGGACTCCCCGATGCCGCCCACGTCTGTCCCTCAGGTCGGCCAAAATCGGGTCACGCGACGATGGGTGCCCTGACGTGGGCATATTTCGTCCCATGGACGCCATCACCCACACCGCGAGCGGCTCCGTTGAGGAGACGCTGGACCGGCTGAAGCAGTCGATCGCCTCCAAGGGGCTGACGCTCTTCACCGTCGTCGAACACGACGTGGCCGCGGAGACGGCCGGGCTGAGCATGCCGCCGGCCAAGGTGGTGATCTTCGGCAGCCCGGCCGCGGGCACGCCGCTCATGATCGCCGCACCGCTGCTCGCGCTCGACCTGCCGCTGCGGATCCTCATCTGGCAGGACGCGTCCGGCCGGACCAGGGTCAGCTACGGCGACCCCGGGGAGCTGCAGCGGCGGCACGGGCTCACCGACGAGCAGGCGGCACCGCTGCGCGCCACAGAGGCGATCGCCGGCGCGCTCGTCTGAACGGGCGTTCACGGATCCGGGGCGGACCACGTGATCGCCGCGCCGGTCAGGGCGTCTCCGCGCCGGGCGGGCCGGCGATCCGGCGCAGCCGTGGCACGCTCGCCACGAGCCGGCGTGTGCAGGGATGCGCGGGCGAGCCCAGCACGTCGGCGCTCGGCCTCCGCTCCACGATCCGCCCCCGGTCGAGTACGGCGATCTCGTCGCACGGGGCGGCGACCACGGCCAGGTCGTGCGAGACCATCACCACGGTCAGGTTCCTGGCGGCGTTCAGTTCGCGCAGCAACTCCACCAGGCGCACGCGGGTGGTGACGTCCAGCGCGCTGACCGGCTCGTCGGCCAGCAGGACGCGCGGCCCGCTGCGCGGCGGCCCTGGCGATCGCGACGCGCTGCCGTTGCCCGCCGGAGAACTCGTGCGGGTACGCGCCCGCGACCCGTTCCGGCAGGCGTACCTCCTCCAGCGCGGTCAGGACGGCGGCCCGCAGCGCCGCACCGCGCAGTCCGTGCCGGCGCCGGAGAGGGCCGGCGATCTGCCTGCCGATGCGCATCAGCGGGTCCAGCGCCGTGAGCGGCTCCTGGAACACCGCGCTCGCGGCCCGGCCGCGCGGCCACGAGCCGCCCGACGTGCGCGCCGCCGTGACGTGGTCCTGCGCGAGCACGCGTTTGGCCAGGATCCTGGTCAGACGGGCCACCACCGCCGAGATGGCCAGACCGATCGCCAGCACCGCCGAGCCGAGCGACGCCTCGCGCACCGCCATCACCAGCATGGCGAGCAGCAGCGTCGGCAGGGCGATGAGCGCGTGGAGCGCCGCCGTCAGCGCGTCGTCCAGCCGGCGTGTCGCGAACCCGGCGGCCAGCCCCGCCGCCACCCCGAGCACCCCGCCGAGCAGCACGGACCCGGCCCCGGCCGTCAGCGCGATACGGGCGCCGATCATGAGCTGGGTGAGCAGGTCACGGCCCAGCTTGTCGGTGCCCAGCAGTTGCGCGCCGCCTGGCGGGGCCAGCCGGCCGCCCGAGGCGTCGGCCGGGCCGCCGGGCCCGATCCGCATGCGGCGAGAGCGAGGGCCGATGCGACCGCGACACCGGCGAACTTCCTGATCAACGGGGAACCTTTTTCTATGTATATCCAGTAGGTAAAGGTGATTACAGGTGAGCCGGGCCGGGACGCTCCGCACGGGTGCCGCCCCCACCGCGATGACCGCGACAGAGGGTGATCTGGGTGAAGACGTAGACGCCTTCGCCGCCGCCCGCCCGCTATGGCCGGGGACGCCAGCCCAGCGCGGGGCCGAGCCCGGTGGCGATGTCGGTGAGGATCTGCACGTAGTCCTCATGCTCGAACGTGAACGGCAGCGCGAACGCGACCTCGTCCACCTCCTGGAAGGCGGCATGGGCGTAGAGTCGTTCGGCGATCTCGGCGGAGTCGCCGACGAGGTCGGGCGCGAACATCATCCGCGCCGGCCCCTGGGGTTCGGCGGTCCTGGGCGTGCGCTTGCCGGCGTACTCCTTGTACCGGGCGCGCTGCTCCGGCGAGGCCGTGTCGGTGGGGATGACCACGAGGCCCTGGGAGACGCGGGCGCGGTCGCCGTCGGGGTGGTGCGCGCGGAACTCCCGTATGTGGGAGAGCTGGATCTCGGCGAAATCCTCGGAATTCTCCGCCTTCGCCACGCTGCTGGTCAGGAAGTTCATGGCGTTCTCGCCCGCCCACCGGGCCGAGCGCAGGCTGCCGCCGCCGTACCACATCCGGCCGCCGAGGCCGGGGGAGTGGGGCTGCACCCGGGGGGAGAAGACCTCGAAGCCCTCGACCCCGCCGAAGTCGGTGGCCGGCTCGCCGCGCACGAAGCCCAGCAGTCGCCGCACGCGCTCGTAGCCGAAGTCCTCAAGGTCGCCGGTGCCGGGGTAGAGCGCCTCCTTGACCTGGTCGTAGTGCATCGGCGGGCCGACGCTGACGCCCGGGTTGAGCCGGCCGCCGGACAGGACGTCGACCGTGGCCAGGTCCTCGGCCAGCCGCAGCGGGTTCTCCCACCCCACGGGGATGACCGCGGTGCCCAGCTCGATGCGGCTGGTCCGCTGCGAGGCCGCCGCCAGGACGGCGACCGGGGAGGAGATGCCGTACTGCAGATGGCGGTGCCGTACCCACGCGCTGTCGAAGCCCAGCCGCTCACCCAGCTCGATGACGCCGAGCGTCGACTCGTGGCCGCGCCCGGGATCGGCCTCGTCGAACAGTCCGATCGTCAGGAAGCCCAGCTTGCGCAACGGTTGCGAGGGCGGCGGCACAGGCGTTACCCCTTCGGTTGCGTTCCGGATGAATCATGGCATCTAGGGAGAAATATAACCCACTAAACTAGTAGGTCTTGACGGTTTTAAGGTCGGCGTGTTGAGCTGAGATCCGCTGACGAACATCAGAAAGGCCTCGGCTCATGCCTGTGGAGTTCCTCGGGATCGGCGGGACCAATGACGGCTCGGAAACCTCTCCGCGCTCCGGTCCCTCCTTCGACAAGCAGTACACGCTGCGGCTCGCGCGCGCTCACCGCGGAGGTCATGGAATCTTCCATCCCGGTACCTCACTCCCACAAGGGGAGGGCGCGGCCGGCGCCGCGTTTCGTCGCGGCGGCGTGGAGCGCCAGGGCGGCGGCCACGTCCTGGACCGCCGTGCCGGTGGAGTCGAAGACCACGATCTCGTCCGCCCGCTCGCGGCCCGCCTTCACGCCCAGCACCACCTCGCCCAGTTCGGCGCGTACCGGTGTCTCCGGGCGGTGGTGCAATTCCCCGGCCTCCGCGCACTGGTGGGTGACGTCGGTGATCAGCGTGGCCGCGGCGAGCAGGTCGTCGTGGAGTTCGCGCTTGTCCGGCGCGTCCGAGCCGACGGCCGCCACCAGCGTGCCCGGCCGCACGTCGGACAGGCCCAGGAAGGGGCGGGTGGACGGGGTGAGGGTGACGACGACGTCGGCGGCCAGGCTCGCGTCGGACGGCGTGCGGGCGGCCTCGGCCCCGTGCTCCCCGGCGAAGCGCGCCGTTTTTCCCGGGTCGCGTCCCCACACGAGGATCCGCCCGATCGGCCGGACCGCGCGGATCGCGGCGATGTGGGCCGAGGCCTGGGCGCCGGTGCCGAGGACGGCGAGCGTGGTGGCGTCCGGCTGCGCCAGGTGGCGCACGGCCACCGCGGTCGCCGCCGCCGTGCGGAGCCGGGTGACCGTGGCCGACTCCAGGAACAGCAGCGGCTGGCCGTTCGCCGCGTCGAACAGCGCGATGACGCCGACGATGCTCGGCAGGCCCAGCGTGGCGGGCCGGTCGTAGAAGCAGGCGCCGATCTTGACGGCGACGACCCCGCCGAGCCCGGCGGCCTTGATGTGGAACTCGCCGGGCGGGCTGTCGAGGTGGCACAGACGGCTCGGCGAGGTCTCGCCGCGGGCGTAGGCCGCGAACGCGTCCTCGATCAGGCCGATGTAGTCGGAGGGCGAGAGCAGCCGCTCGATCTCCGATCGCGTGAGCAGGAGCACGGCGGCCGCGCTCAGCCCGTCCTGGCCGCGCGGGTGGCCGCGATGGTGTCGAAGTCCGGGATGCGCTCGGCGATGGGGCTGCCGGTGAAGTCGCCGACCCAGCCGTCGTCGTCGTGGAAGAAGCGGATGGCGGTGAAGGCCGGCCGGGTGCCCATGTCGAACCAGTGCGTGGTGTTCTTCGGCACGCTCAGCAGGTCGCCGGCCTCGCACAGCACCGCGTGCACCTTGCCGCCCACGTGCAGGTAGAAGATGCCCGAGCCGGAGACGAAGTAGCGGACCTCGTCGTCGTCGTGGGTGTGCTCGGCCAGGAACTTCTGCCGGGCCGCCGCCGCGCGCTGCGGCCAGTCGGCGCTGTCGTCGGGGTGGAGCCGCGCGACGTCGACGAAGGTGTAGCCCTCCTCGGCGATGACGCGGTCGACCTCCGCCCGGTAGGCCGCCAGGATCTCCTCCTGGCCCGCGTCCGGCGGCAGGTCGTCGATGACCTGCCAGTGACGCAGGACGACGTCGATGTCCTTGAGCGCCGCCTCGATCTCGGCGGAGTCCTCGGTCTCCAGCAGGGTCTCGGGCTGTTCGTTGTCGCTGTACACGGTCAGGTACGTCATGACCAATAATCCTACAATACATGTATGAATTGTGGGATATAGTCCGCCGTGTGAAACCCGCACGACTCCTGGGCGTTGTTGCCCTCCTCGCCCTGGCCGGTTGCTCTCAGGGCACGTCCGCCACACCCTCGTCCGCCCTCGCCGCTCCCACCGCCACCGCCACCGCCACCGCCGCCGCCACCGCCGCCGCCACCGCCGCCGCCACCGCCGCCACCACCAC
>NZ_JBFAIM010000090.1:0-52976 GCF_040654715.1 Nonomuraea sp. NPDC050643
GCGCTGACACCGAGGTCCTGCCCGGCATCCACACCCGGCTGCAATGCCGGGGCCTACGGCCCGAGCAGCACCTGGTCGACGGTGGCTACACCTCCCTGGTCCACCTCGAACAGGCCGAACGTGAACACCAGATCACCGTGGTCGGACCTCTTCCAGGCAACCCCACCCACCAACACCGCCAGGGTGAGGGTTTCGCCCGCGACGACTTTCGCATCGACTTCGACCGCCAGGAAGTCACCTGCCCGCAGGGCCAGGTCAGCAAGGGCTGGCACGGCCCTTATCCGACATCCTCGCCCACCGCCGCCCCGTTGATCGTGGCCCGCTTCACCAAGAGCCAGTGCCAACCCTGCCCGGTCCGAGCCAAGTGCACCACCTCCCGCGACGGTGCGCGCAACGTGGGCTTTCCTCCGCAAGAACTACACGAACTGCAGCTGCGCAACCGCGCGGAGCAGCGAGAACCGGACTGGCACAAGCGCTACGCGGTGCGTTCCGGCATCGAGGGCACCATCTGCGAGTTCGCCCACGGCCATGGCATGCGCCGCTGCCGCTACCGCGGGCAAGCCAAGGCCCACCTGCAACACGTGCTCACCGCCATCGCCGTCAACGTCGAACGCCTCAGCCGGCGCCCTCCTGGAGAAAGCGCGCCCCCACGACCGCCGACAGCCTTCCAGAACTACCTCGATCAGCAAGGCATCCCGCGCTTGCATTCCTGGCGAGCTGCCAGCTGACCCGACAGCGAACAAGATCCCCGACAGAGTCAAGCTTAGTCGGCGTAGGTGGGAGCTGCCGCTTCGTAGGACCGGCACGCAGCGGCTGGAGATAGCGGCGGACGGAGCGGGTGCTGCCGCGGTGGCCCTGAGCAGCGATCTCGGCGTGCAGCTGGCGCCGTCGTGTATCCCCCGCTTCCACCATTCCTGCAGGTAGAAGGCGAATCGCTCTATCTGCCGGAAAGACTGGCGGGGACCGGCGTAGGCCTGATCGGCAGTGGCGGAGCTCGCGCACGGTCTTGTCCGACAGCCCTGGATCTTGCAGATCTCGGTGTGGGTCTTGCCCTGGGCGAGCAGGCCGTGGACGGCGGCATGCTGTTCCCCCGGTGCATACCGCTGGCTGGCCAAAGTAGCCGAGTGGGTACGTGCTGGCCCTCGCTGGTGCAACCCGCGCCGATCCGCAAGCTGCGGGATCGAACCCGGTATGGGCGCTCGCTGATCGAGGACCATACCCCGGAGATGCAGCGGGTCGAGAAGCCGTTGGAGGACGCCCAGGTGAAGCTGTCGTCGGTGATCAGCGACATATTTGGGGTGTCCGGCCAGCAGATGCCGCAGGCCTTGGTCGACGGTCAGCGTGATCCCAGGGTGCTGGCTGCGGCAAGATCCCTTTGCTAGTGGAGGCACTGCGCGGGTTCTTCACTGAACCCCAGGCCGTGCTGCTGCGCCTCATGCTGGCCAACATCGACCGGCTCAGCGAGCATGCCGCTCTGCTAGACGCCGAGATCGAGCATGCGATGGCCCCTTTCTCGGTTCAGGCGGCCCAGCCCGATGAGATCACCGGAGTAGGGCAGGTCGCCGCCCAAGAGCTGATCGCCAAGATCGGCGCGGAGATCAGCTGCTTCCCCATCACCACCCATCTGGCGTCCTGGGCCAAGTTCTGCCCGCAGGCGCATGAGTCGGCGAGTCGAAAGAAGGGCAACCGCCGGCTGGCCAGCTCATTAGGCCGAATCGTCTTCTCCTTCGGCAAGAGCGCCACCTTCCTCGGAGAGCGTTATCGAAGTATCGCCCGCCACAGCGGCAAGCCCAAGTCCCTCGTCGCCGCCGGAAACTCGGTGCTCACCGTCATTTGCCAGCTGCTGTCCGACTCTCAGGCCCACGTCCATGACCTGGGCGCCGACTACAACGACAGCCGCACCAACAAGGACCGTCGCGCCCGCAGGCTGGCCGGCCAGCTCCAGCCCCGACCGGCCAGAAGATCATCATCCGCAACGGCGAGGCCGTCCTCATCGAACCCAAAAGCAGCCTGACCACCACAACAGTCCTGCCGATCCTCACTACTGATCACAGTCGGGATTCGCTGCCGCCTGCCCAGCAAGGCTTGATTTCCGGTCAGCTCTAGCGCGCCACGGAATCTGATAGAAGAACGCAATCGGGGTGAGCGGAGGCCTCCGCACGAGCCGGCTGCCACAGCCATCACGACTTCACGGACATCGCGCGCCGAGTCGCATCCTGTCTCGCGAGAACCGCCCCTGGGCAGCCCTCCCTGGCCCCATGACGGCCGTGCGCGTTCGGCTGCGGTGTTCTCGGCCGCCCTACGCCCGAGAGACAGCGCACAGAACCGCTCCTCACCATCAGACACAGAGCCTCGCACGGCATCCTGCCGAAACCCCCAAGCCCGAACCTGAAGATCTCCTGTGAAGATCAGGCAAAATTAGACGGGCCAGCCATCAATCTGGTTCCTGTGATCTGAGTCACGTTTCGCCGACTACAGGCGGTTGCGGGCCGCTAACGGCACTTCCGCCCCGACAGCAACAACCCGTCCACACCCTGCGAAAACGTAACTTCCCGATCACGCGCCGCGAACACTTCTGACAGATAACAGAAAGGTCACGACGGCAAGCGCGGTTTCCCGAATGCCCAAACCGGGTTCCACCTGCGGAGATCGTCGCGCTATGTTCCTTGCCATCCCTTTACTGACGCATGGGACGCATGTTGCGACCCACGACAGAGCAAGGAGCAGTTCCCTTGAAGCGCATCCTCATCCCCGCCGGTGGCGCCATCCTGGCTACCGGTCTCCTGGCCGCCGGCCTCGCCGGCGGCGCTCAGGCCGACACCGACGTCGCCAAGGACAACATGGCGGCGAGCGCGGCCAACGCCAAGGCCATCGCCGACTTCTGGGCGGAGAACAACGGTGCTGCCCTCAAGGCCGCCACCGAGTCCAACGTCTGGGACAAGGCTGACGTCGCCAAGCTGCAGAGCAAGGGCGGCTACAGCTCGGACACCAAGCCGGGCTCGACCGCTCCGACCGGCGAAGAGAAGAAGACCACCGCCAAGGCGCAGAACGTCAACATGCCGAAGACCATCGGCAAGGTGTTCTTCATCAACAGCAAGGGCGAGAAGAAGTGGTGCTCCGCCACTTCGATCCAGTCCAAGTACCGCAACCTGGTCGCCACGGCCGGTCACTGCGTGTACGACACGGGCGCCAACACGGACGTCATGGGCAAGTGGGTCTTCGTGCCCGGCTACTACCAGGGCAAGTCCCCGTGGGGCATCTACGTCGGTAAGACGGCGTACACCCACTACGACTTCGACGTGTACGAGGACTACGACCGCGACTACGCGTTCGTGACCGTGTACAACGGCGTGTCGGTCACCGCCGGCAAGGTGGACAAGAAGCAGGTCCTCAAGTCCGAGTTCGACAAGTACGAGGGCAAGAAGGACGTCCAGTCCACCGAGCTGAAGGACATCCCCGGCGGCAAGACCGCCGAGCAGCAGTACAAGGAGGGGCTGGACAAGTACGGCCCCAACGGCGGCTTCCGCGCGGAGACCAAGACGACCGAGGAGGCTTCGGGCGGCAACTTCACGGACGCCGTTCCGACCGTCGACAAGGTCGAGGTCACCGAGGGTCAGTGGAACGCGGCTCCGG
Source organism: Nonomuraea sp. NPDC050643 (assembly GCF_040654715.1). Classification (NCBI taxonomy): domain Bacteria; kingdom Bacillati; phylum Actinomycetota; class Actinomycetes; order Streptosporangiales; family Streptosporangiaceae; genus Nonomuraea; species Nonomuraea sp. NPDC050643. The sequence goes on from NZ_JBFAIM010000090.1 coordinate 3,634, forward strand.
CCGCCGACAGCGACCCGAAGAAGTGGAAGAACGGTGACAAGGGTGCGGTGAAGAACACGCCCCTCACCGAGGCTCAGTACAAGAAGCTGCTCGACGAGAAGGCGGCCGGCAAGGTCCCGGGCAAGGTCTGGAAGGACAACCTCGGCGACTACTGGCACACCCAGTACTACGTCGTCCAGTGGTTCAAGGTCTCCAAGACGACCAAGTACTACCACGACTCCTTCTTCATCTACACGGGCGGCGACGTCACGGTGAAGGACGCGGGTCGCCTGGGCGACAACGTGGGCGGCCAGGGCTTCGCCTGGAACCAGCCCACCGGCAAGGCCGTGCGCGTGTTCGGCTACCCGGCCGCTCCTCACCCTGACGGCAACAAGAACTACACCGGCGTGACTCCGAAGTGGTGCTACGGCAACACGACGAAGAAGCTGGTCGGTTCGGCCGCCAAGAAGATCGAGGAGCACGTGGCCCTCAAGTGCGCCATGACCGAGGGCGCCGACGGTGGTCCGTGGCTGTACAAGTACAGCAACGCCAAGCGTCTGGGCTACGTCAACGGCGTCACGAGCACCTTCAACGACCAGGACAGCAACGGGCGCGTGGACTACATCTCCTCGCCGTACTTCGACGGTGAGACCAACACGGTCTACAAGTCCGCCGCTGCCGCCTGGTCCGGCAAGGTCGTCTAAGGAGTAACGCTCAGCGACCGGTATTGAACCGATCGTGTAGCGATGGTCAGAGAAGGGCCCGGCATCCCGCCGGGCCCTTCTGCTTTTCCGGCGACCATCCGGTGAACGTCCTACGAATGTGAAGGCGTTTGGACGCACGGCGCGCTCAGACGGTGCCATCAACTTGATGTGATCTGCGTCACATTGCCGCGCCGGAGCGGATCAAGGGACCACCGGGGCCTCGCGAGCCACACTGACAACTTCCTTATGTTGATCAGGGCAAACGGTCACAAGGCGAGCTTTGCTCAGCTCCCGCGCATCCACTTCTTAAACATCACAGAACGATCACACCCGGCTTGTCGCATCTTTTCCGACCAAAGCGGCTTCCTGTTTTCAAGATCGACACTGTATGTTCCTGGCTATCCCTTTACTGACGCATGGGACGCAAGAGGCGTTCCACGACAGCGCAAGGAGTTACCTGTGAAGCGCATCCTCCTCCCGGCCGGTGGCGCCATTCTGGCCACTGGTCTTCTGGCTGCCGGCCTGGCCGGCACTGCCCAGGCCGACGACACCGTTGCGACTGACCCGCTGGCCAAGACCGCGGCGCAGGCCGCCGAGGTCGTGGACTTCTGGACCAAGTCCAACAACGCAGCGCTCCGTGGCGCTGTGGCCTTCAACCCCGACGCCCTCGAGGTCTCCAAGATCAAGAGTGGGGGTGGGTATAGCGCGGACACCAAGCCGGGCTCGACCCAGCCCATCGGCGAGGAGAAGAAGACCACCGTCAAGGTTCAGAACGTGAACCTGCCGAAGACCATCGGCAAGGTTTTCTTCGAGGGCCGCGACGGCAAGCTCTACTGGTGCTCCGGCACCTCGATCCAGTCGCAGTACCGCAACCTGGTCGCCACGGCCGGTCACTGCGTGTACGACATCGCGGCGAACGACGAGGTCGTCTCCCGCTGGGTGTTCGTCCCCGGTTACTACCAGGGCAAGACCCCGTGGGGCATCTACGTGGGTAAGCAGGCCTTCACCCACTACGACTTCGACGTGTACGAGGACTTCGACCGCGACTACGCGTTCGTCACTGTCTACAACGGCATTGGCGCCAACGTCAGCCGCGTCGAGGGCAAGCAGGTCCTCAAGTCCGAGTACGACGCGTACGAGGGCAAGAAGGAAGTCAAGAGCGTCGAGCTCAAGGACATCCCCGGTGGCAAGACCGCCGAGCAGCAGTACAAGGAGGGGCTGGACAAGTACGGCCCCAACGGCGGGTTCCGCGCTGAGGGCTTCACCACCAAGGAGCCGGCTGGCGGCAACTTCGAGGACTCCGTGCCCACCACGGACGAGGTTGAGGTCACCGAGCTGCAGTGGAACAGCGCTCCGGCCGCGAACCAGAACCCGAGCCTGTGGAAGAACGGCGACAAGGGTGCCATCAAGGACACTCCGCTGACCGAGGCTCAGTACAAGCAGCTGCTCGACGACAAGGCCGCCGGCAAGGTCAAGGGCAAGGTGTTCAAGGACGACCTGGGCGACTACTGGCTGCGCCAGTACTACGTCATCCAGTGGTTCAAGGTCTCCAGCGGCACCAAGTACTTCCACGACAGCTTCTTCATCTTCACCGGTGGGGACCTGTCGCTGGTCGACAAGGGCCGTCTCGGCGACAACGTCGGTGGCCAGGGCTTCGCGTGGAACCAGCCGTCCGGCAAGTACGTCCGGACGTTCGGTTACCCGTACGGCCCGCACCTGGACGGCAACAAGCCGTTCACCGGTGTCACGCCGAAGTGGTGCTACGGCAAGACCTCCAAGAACGCTCTGCTCATCCCGAGCAAGAAGGTCGAGGAGCAGCAGTCGCTGAAGTGCACCGTGACCGCCGGCTACGACGGTGGCCCGTGGCTGTACAAGTACAGCAACGCCAAGCGTCTCGGCTACGTCAACGGTGTCACCAGCCTCATCGCTGACACCGACGACAACAAGCGCTACGACACGATCACCTCGGCCTACTTCGACGGCGAGACCGCCACGATCTACAAGGCCGCTGCGGCCGTGTGGTCCGGCAAGCTCGTCAAGTAAGTATCGCCGCGATCCGAACAACGACTTCGGTCAGCGTTCAGTAGCAACACCAAAGGGCTCGGCATCCGCCGGGCCCTTTGGCCTTTATGCCGATAAATCTGGTCACTCCCCTTACCGGAGTGACACAAGGGTCGATAGGGTCTTTACACCCCTTTTGACAAACCGTGGAGCCTCCGTTGAAGCGCCTGCTCATCCCCCTCGCCGTCGCCGGCCTGAGCGCCGCCGCCCTTGCCGCCCCCGCCCAGGCAGAACCCCAATGGGCGACCGACAACCTCGCACCCAAGCCCGCGGACGCGTACGGCATCGCCGACTTCTGGCTCGACGCCAACGGCGCGTCCCTGCGGAAGGCCACCCAGTACCGCCTGGACGCCAAGGACGTGCCCAGGCTCGTCTCCTCGCAGAGCCAGAGCGCCCCTGACGGCAAGCCTGGTATGACGGGGCTGACCACCCCGAAGGCCGCGGTCTCCAAGAACGTCAACCTGCCCAAGACCATCGGCAAGGTGTTCTTCGTCGACAGCAAGAACCAGCTCCGCTGGTGCTCGGCCTCCTCCATCCAGTCCCGCAACCGCAACCTGGTCGCCACCGCCGGCCACTGCGTGTACGAGACCAAGGCCGACGTCTACAAGAACTGGATCTTCGTCCCGGGCTACTACCAGGGCAAGGCTCCTTGGGGCGTCTACGTGGGCGCGTACGCCTTCACCGCGTACGACCTCGACACCTACGACGACTACGACGGTGACTACGCCTTCGTGGCCGTCCACAACGGCTTCTCGCTCGGCTCCAACGGTGAGGCCAAGCAGGTCCTGAAGTCCGAGTTCGACAAGTTCATGGGCAAGAAGGACATCAAGTCCACCGAGCTCAAGGACATTCCGGGCGGCAAGACGGCGGAGCAGCAGTACAAGGAGGGGCTGGACAAGTACGGCCCCAACAGCGGCTTCCGCGCCGAGGGCTTCACCACCAAGGACCCCGCCGGCGGCAACTTCCAGGACTCCGTCCCGACCAACAACGAGGTCGAGGTCACGGAGCTGCAGTGGAACGCGGCCCCCGCGGCGGACGAGAACCCGGCCAAGTGGCGCAACGGTGACAAGGGCGCTGTCAAGGACACCCCGCTCACCGAGGCCCAGTACAAGCAGCTCCTTGACGACAAGGCCGCCGGCAAGGTCAAGGGCAAGGTCTACAAGGACGACCTCGGCGACTACTGGCTGCGCCAGTACTACGTCATCCAGTGGTTCAAGGTGACCTCGGGCACCAAGTACTTCCACGACTCGTACTTCATCTTCCCGGCCGCCGGCAAGGCGAAGGACGTGGGCCGTCTCGGCGACGTCGTGGGCGGTCAGGGCTTCGCGTGGAACCAGAAGATGGGCCAGCAGGTCACGGTCTTCGGTTACCCCGGTGCCCCGCACCCCGACGGCGACCGGCCGTTCACCGGCGTCACGCCGAAGTGGTGCGCGGGCAAGACCGCGACGAAGCAGTATCAGGTCAACACCTTCAGGGTCGAGACCCACCAGGTGCTCAAGTGCTCCATGACCGGCGGCGCCGACGGCGGTCCCTGGCTCATGAAGTACGACAACAACAAGCGCACCGGCTACGTCAACGGCGTGACGAGCCTGTTCGCCGACCAGGACAAGAACGACCGGATCGACTTCATCAGCTCGGCGTACTTCGACGGCGAGGTGGCCGACGTCTACAACAAGGCCAACTTCGCGGCGACCAAGTCGATCGTCGGCCCGAACGGCGAGATGCTGAAGTAACCCCCCAACGTCAGAACGGCCCGGGTCATGAGGAACCCGGGCCGTTCTGACGTTCACACGGCCGTGAGCTCGCGCGTACGCTCGCGCAGCGCCATCACCGGCCGCTCGTTCTTGTACGGCTCCAGCCGCCGCCGCAGATCAGCCGCATAAGACCGCGACCGAGCCGACTGCAGCTCACTGGCCAGCGTCAGCGCGCCGGCCGCGGCCGAGCACGCCTCCTCCAGCTCACCGCACTGCAGCAGCCCCGCCGCCAGCAGAGACAGGTTGAACATGCGCCCCCGCACGTACCGGGAGTCCATGTCGAGCGAGCGCCGCGCCTGACGCACGACCCGCTCCCCCTCTCCCAGATCACGGAAACAGTGGGCGAATTTAGCGGACAGGTAAGCCTCGTCGAAGTAGCTGAGCCACTTGGGCTCCTCGGCGGGCTTGCGGGCATCGAAGGCGCACTCGGCGTCGTGCAGGGCGGCGCCGCAGGAGCGGGCGTCACCCAGGCCGGCGTGCGCGTGGGCCTCCAGGACGTGCGCGGAGGCCAGGAGCGTCTTGACCCCGGCCGTGCGGGCCGCCATCTGCGCGGCCCTGGCCAGGTCGAGGGCGTGGGCCGGCTGGCCCATGTAGATGGCCTGGTGCGCCATGCCGGCCAGGATCTCGCCGCCCAGGGTCTGGTCGTCGGCTCCCCTGGCCAGGCGCAGGGCCTGGATCAGGTAGCGCTGGGCCAGGCCGTGCTGCTCCATGTCGTAGGCCATCCAGCCCGCCAGCCGGGTCAGCTCGGCGGCCGCGGCGGCCAGTTGCCGACCGGTGGACTCGCCGTACGAGCCGTCCTTGAGCAGGGGGGAGACGGCGGTGTCGAGGTATTTGACCACGGACGAGCGGACGCGTCCGCTGCCGAACCTGTTGTCGAGCTCACCGAACGATCGGGTGACCTCGTGAATCGCGGCGACGTCGGCGCGGCCCACGCGCCGCGTCCCACTGCCGCTCGTGCGCCCCTCGGAGGGGGACGTCAGCCAGCGTATGGCTCCTACCGAACCCGCTCCTATCGCGAACGTCGAGTCGATCAGGAACCTCCGTCTCTCCACATCGGCCCGCCACAGCGCCGTCACGGTCGCGACCCCCTCCTGCCACGTGTGCGTGAACTCCTGTCCGAGATCGAGGGGTGTGATGACGGCCGGCATGCCCAGGTCCTCCGAGGTGACCTGCCTGCCCAGCCGCAGCGCGAAGATCTCGGTGAGCAGGCAGGGCACGGGATCGCGCGGCCGCTGACCCCCGATCCAGCGCAGGACGGAACTGTGGTCGTACTTGAGGCCTGGGGTGCCGCGTGCGGCTCCCAGATCGTTGAGGCGCCTGGCCAATCCCTTGTGGGAAAAACCCGCCTCCGCGATGAGCTGCTGCAGCAGTCGATTAGGCTCGCGTTCCATCGCTCTCCTCGTCACAGGAGTCGGCGCCCACATCCTTACAGAGAGCTACTGTTATAGCACCTTGCGTAAAGGATTTATGGCAGTTCCCAAAGGTCACTCCAACTCCCATCCACACCCTCCGCGGCCCGCGCGCGGCCGGACCGGCGGCCTGCTCCTGGACGGGGACATCACCTACCCACGGAAGGGCCGAGTAACCGGAAAGCCCTTCTGAGCTGGTGCGGGGCGGCAAAAAGGCGATGCGGGGGCCGAAAGCCCCCGCATCCTCACAACCACCCTCAGGCCAGGCGCGCCACGCCGTCAGCGCGCGCCTGAGCGGCCACCGCGGCCGTCACGGCGGGCGCGACGCGCTCGTCGAACGGGCTCGGGATGACGTAGGTGGCCGACAGGTCGTCGCCGACGACGCCCGCGAGCGCGTTGGCCGCGGCCACCTTCATGTTCTCGGTGATCGTGGTGGCCCGCACGTCGAGCGCGCCCCTGAACACCCCGGGGAAGGCCAGCACGTTGTTGATCTGGTTGGGGAAGTCGGAGCGCCCCGTGGCGACGACCCTGGCGTGCTTGGCGGCCACGTCGGGGTGCACCTCGGGGGTCGGGTTGGACAGCGCGAACACGATGGCGTCGGGCGCCATGGTGGCGATGGCCTGCTCGGTGACGGTCGAGCCGGACAGCCCGAGGAACACGTCGGCGCCCGCCAGGGCCTCCTCCGTCGAGCCGGTGTGGCCCGCGCGGTTGGTGTCGCGGGCGAGGGCCTGCTTGATCGGGTTGAGGTCCTCTCTGCCCTCGTAGATCATGCCCTTGGAGTCGGAGACCGCGATGTCGCCGATGCCCGCCTCGAGGAGGATGCGGGTGACGGCGACGCCGGAGGCGCCCGCGCCGGCCACCACGACCCGCAGGTCGCCGAGGGCGCGGCCGGTCAGCCGGGCGGCGTTCTGGAGGGCGGCCAGCGCCACGATCGCGGTGCCGTGCTGGTCGTCGTGGAAGACGGGGATGTCGAGCAGGTCGCGTAGCCGGTCTTCGATCTCGAAGCAGCGGGGGGCGCTGATGTCCTCGAGGTTGATGCCGCCGAACGACGGCGCGAGGCGCACCACGGTCTCGACGAGGGCGTCGACGTCGGTGCAGTCGAGGCAGATGGGGACGGCGTCGACGTTCGCGAACTCCTTGAACAGCAGCGCCTTGCCCTCCATGACGGGCATGGCGGCCGAGGGGCCGATGTCGCCCAGGCCGAGCACGGCCGTGCCGTCGGAGACGACGGCGACCACCCGGGAGACCCAGGTGTAGTCGTTGACCAGGGCGGGGGTCTCGGCGATCGCGGTGCAGACGCGGGCGACGCCGGGGGTGTAGGCGAGGGAGAGGTCGTCCGCGTCGCGGACGGGAACGGTGGAGCGAACCTCGAGCTTGCCTCCGCGGTGGAGCGCGAAGGCCGGATCGAGGTCGAGTGATTCGACGGAAGCAGAAGCGGGCGTGGCAGCCACAGCGACCCCTGTAGTCATCGGAAGCGGAAGTACCTTCGGCGGACGAGCGCGAGCGGGCTGGCTTCGGTAGCTGCCAAAGTCCCCCTCATCGAGCGTCTCAGAGGGGTACGGGGGTCACCCGTTCCCCCATAGTGCCACATGGTGAGATGGGGTTCGGTGTCGGAGCCGACGCCGTTCTGTTGACGCATTGTTAAATGGCGGATGACGGACCGCAGCAAAACCCCATTTAAACTGCACAAAACGCAAGTTTCGTGGCATTTCACATCGAGGAGGCCGTACATGGCCCTCAGCCCCAAGAGCCGCCGTGGCTACGCCGTCGGCGCGCTCGTCTTGACCACTGCCCTCGCGCTGACCGCGTGCGGCAGCGGCACCGGCACGGGCTCCGGCACCACCAGTGCGAGCGCCTCCGCGGCCGGAGGCGTCAAGCTGGTGCAGCCAGGCAAGCTCACGGTCTGCACGAACATCCCTTACGAGCCGTTCCAGTTCAAGGACGGCAGCGGCAAGGTCGTCGGGTTCGACGTGGACATCGTCGACCTCGCCGCCAAGAAGCTGGGCGTGACCCAGAACATCGTGGACATCGACTTCGCGGTGATCAAGAGTGGCGCCGCCATGGCCGCGGGCAAGTGCGACGTCGCGGCCGCCGGCATGACGATCACGCCTGACCGCCAGAAGAACATCGACTTCTCCGACCCCTACTTCGACGCCACGCAGGCGCTGCTGGCCAAGAAGGGCACGGGGGCCAAGTCGCTCGAGGACGTCAAGGCCAAGGGCCTCAAGTTGGGCGCCCAGGCCAGCACGACCGGCCTCGACTACGTCAAGAAGAACGGCTTCGACCCCACCGAGTACGCCGACTCCGCCAAGGAGCTGCTGGCCCTCCAAGCCGGCCAGGCCGACGTGATCGTCCAGGACCTGCCCGTCGTGCTCACCTGGCTCAAGAAGCCCGACGTAGCCGAGAAGTTCGAGCTGGTCGCCAGCCTCGAGACCGGCGAGCAGTACGGCATCGGCCTCAAGAAGGGCGCCGACCCGACACTGCTCAAGACGATCAACGAAGAGATCGCCAAGGCCAAGGAAGACGGCACCTACGAGAAGATCTACGTGAAGTGGTTCGGCAAGAAGCCCGGCGAGCTGGGCTGATCCATGGCCGACCAGCCGAAGACGGCTGAGCCTGGGCGCGCCAGGCTCAGCCCTCGGAAAAAGCAGCAGATCAGCCGGGGCATCCAGTACGTCGTCCTGGCCGCCGCGCTCGTCGGCGTCGTACTGTACGCCGACTGGGGCAGCCTCGCCCAGAACTTCGCCAAGCCCGACGTGGCACGCGAGGCTCTGCCCGACTTGTTCACCATCGCACTGCGGAACACGATCATCTACGCGGTCGGCGGGTTCATCTTCGCGTTCGTGCTGGGTCTGGTGCTGGCGCTCATGCGGCTCTCGCAGGTCCTGCCGTACCGGTGGATCGCGATCGTGTACATCGAGATCTTCCGCGGCCTGCCCGCGTTGCTGATCTTCCTGATGATCACGTTCCTGCCGCTGGCGCTGCCCGGCTTCGAGGTGCCCGGTGGCACCTACGGGCAGGGCATCCTCGGGCTCGGCCTGGTCGGCGCGGCCTACCAGGCCGAGGTCTTCCGCGCGGGCCTGCAGGCCGTGCCCAAGGGACAGACCGAGGCCGCGAGGTCGCTCGGCATGTCGGCCACCCGCGCCCAGGTGACCGTGGTGATCCCGCAGGCCATCCGCATGGTCATCCCGCCGACCACGAACCAGTTCGTGGCGCTGCTCAAGGACTCGTCGCTGGTGCTGTTCCTCGGCGTCTCCGGCGAGTACGTCGAGCTGGCCAAGTTCGGCAACGACCTGGCCTCCCAGTTCGCCAACGCCACGCCCATCATGGTCGCCGGCGTGACGTACCTGATCGTCACCATTCCGCTGGGCTACCTCGCGTCCCGGCTGGAGGGACGTAAGGGGAGGAACCGATGACACACGCCATCGAGCTTCAGGACCTGCACAAATACTTCGGCAAGAACGAGGTGCTCAAGGGCATCGACATGACCGTCGAGCCCGGCCAGGTGGTCTGCGTCATCGGCCCCTCGGGCTCGGGCAAGTCCACGCTGCTGCGCTGCGTGAACCTGCTCGAGCAGCCCACCCGGGGCAAGGTGTTCGTGCAGGGGTTCGAGGTGACCGACCCCGACGTGGACATCGACGCCGTCAGGCGGCGCATCGGCATGGTCTTCCAGCAGTTCAACCTGTTCCCGCACATGACCGCGCTGCAGAACGTGATGATCGCCCAGCAGCGGGTGCTCAAGCGCGGCAAGAAGGAGGCTGAGGTCGCTGCCAGGGAGAACCTGGACAAGGTGGGCGTCGCCGCCAAGTGCGACTCCCTGCCCGCCCAGCTCTCGGGCGGGCAGCAGCAGCGGGTGGCCATCGCGAGGGCGCTGGCCATGAACCCGGACCTGATGCTGTTCGACGAGCCCACCTCGGCGCTCGACCCCGAGCTGGTCGGCGACGTGCTCACCGTCATGCGCAAGCTGGCCGAGGAGGGGATGACCATGCTCGTGGTCACCCACGAGATGGGCTTCGCGCGCGAGGTGGCCGACCGGGTGGTGTTCATGGACGGCGGCGTGATCGTCGAGGACGGCGTCCCGGCGCAGGTGATCGGCGACCCGCAGCAGGAGCGCACCCGCGCGTTCCTGCACCGGGTGCTGCACCCAGAGGGGTGAACCCAGCGGGATGACCACGACGGCGGGGGCGCCGGGTTTCGCTCAGCGGCCCCGCCGTCTGGTGTAATACACCGGGATGGACCTCACCTCTTACGCCGAGTGGGCGGTGCGGCTGGCCAACGACCCCGACCCGCCGCCCGAGCTCAGGCGGCTGCGCGACGAGCTGGCCGCCGTCTTCGACGCGGCCGGCGACGACGGCGCCGACCACCGGGCCGTGGCCGGCCTCCTGAACGCTCTGCTGGTGCGCTATCCCGTACGCCCCCAGCTCTCCGACCACGACGGCAACCCCTGGCACCTCCACCTCGCCGAGGACTCCGCCGCCAGCGCCGTGATGGGCCTGGCCGCGCTCGTCGCCGAGCTGGGCCCGGACCGGCTCGGCCGGTGCAAGGACCCGCGCTGCGGCAAGGCGTTCCTGGACACCTCCTCCAACCGCTCCCGCCGCTACTGCTCGGCCCGCTGCGCCAGCCGCGCGAACGTGGCCGCCTTCAGGGCCCGCCGCAAGAACGGCCCCTGACGGCCCGCCGCGAGGGCGACGCCTAACCGCGCCCTCGGCGCGCCCGCCAGAGCCGGCGCGCCGCGCGGGCCCGGCGTACTCGCGGCACCAGCGGCCAGTAGCGCAGCACGACCCGGCCGACGATGTCGTGGACGGGGCCGAAGTCCCAGCTGTCGCGCCGGCCGCTCGCCCGCTGGTTGTCGCTCTCCAGCCACCAGCCGTCCTGCCCGTGCCACTGTGCCCGCTTGACGATGAGCCGATCGGGATCGCCGGGCAGCCGGGCCACGACGAGGTCGCCCGGGTGGACGGTGGCGCCCCGGCGTACGAGGAGCCAGTCGCCGGGAACCAGCGCGGGACGCATCGAATCGCCCTCGACACGCACTCTCATGGGCTATGACCCCCTACTCCGGCGACGATCCGACACGAGTAAGGTCGGTTGTGGACCAAGCTGATTCAGCATCCAGGAAGGACTTTCTGATGCTCGCACGACTGCTACGACCCAAGCATGTCGCTTCCGCTCACTGCGACCTGCCCTGTGGGGTCTACGACCCCGCTCAGGCCCGGATCGAGGCCGAGTCGGTCAAGGCGATCATGGAGAAGTACGCGGCCAACGAGGACGCCGTCTTCCGCGCCCGCGCGCTGACGATCAAGGAGGACCGCGCCGAGCTGGTCAAGCACCACCTGTGGGTGCTGTGGACCGACTACTTCAAGCCGCCGCACCTCGAGCAGTACCCTCAGCTTCACCAGCTCTTCTGGGACGCCACGAAGCTCGCCGGCGCCGCGGGCGCCAAGGGCACCGTCGACGTCGCCAAGGCAGAAGACCTGCTGGGCAAGATCGACGAAATCTCCAAGATCTTCTGGGAGACCAAGGCCGCCTAAAACGGCACATAAGGCTCTGTGCGGTCCCAACCGTGCAGAGCCTTTTCCGTTGATGGCGAGTCTGAATAGTCCAAGCACCTCTCCGGGGCGGTAAGTTGCAGTCAGCGTCGGAAACGCGAGGAGGAACGTGACCGAGGAAACCGAGACGCGCGCAGAGGGCGTGGCCGGCATCCGCGACGTGGTGAGCATCAGACTCCCCGCCGCGAGTGCCTACCTGTCCGTGCTGCGAACGGCCACCGCCGGCCTGGCGGCGCGGCTCGACTTCACCCTGGACGAGATCGAGGATCTGCGGATCGCGGTCGACGAGGCCTGCGCCATGCTGCTGAGCGAGGCGGTGCCGGGCACCGATCTGACCGCCGAGTTCGAGCTGACGGGGCAGGAGATGCAGGTCAGGGTCGAGGTGGCGACGGTTGGCAGCTCCGCGCCCAAGCGTGACGACTTCGCCTGGATGGTGCTGACCGCCCTGGCGGACGACGTCGACGCGGTGACAGACTCCCCCGATCGCATGGCGATCGTCCTGCGTAAGCGCCGAGGCGCAGCGAGGCCGGCGTGACGGAAAGGACTGGAGCCATGGCCACCAGCGAACACGCCGTGCCCGACAGGGTGCGCGCTCGCATGCTCTTCGCCGAGCTGGCCGAGCTGGGTCCCGAAGAGCCGCGCCGCCAGCGCATCAGGGACGAGCTGGTCGAGCTTCACCTTCCCCTGGTCGAATACCTGGCCCGCCGCTTCCGTAACAGGGGCGAGTGGCTCGACGACCTCACGCAGGTGGCCACGATCGGCCTGATCAAGTCGATCGACCGGTTCGACCTCAACCGCGGCGTGGAGTTCTCCACCTACGCGACGCCCACCATCGTCGGCGAGATCAAGCGTCACTTCCGCGACAAAGGCTGGGCGGTCCGCGTGCCGCGCCGCCTGCAGGAGCTGAAGCTCTCGCTGACCAAGGCGATCAGCGATCTGTCGCAGCGCGAGGGCCGCGCCCCGACCGTCTCCGAGCTGGCCACCTACCTGAAGATGACCGAGGAGGAGGTGCTCGAGGGCCTCGAGTCGGCCAACGCCTACTCGACCGTGTCGCTCGACGCTCCCGACTCCGGCGACGACGACGCCCCCGCGGTGTCCGACTCGCTCGGCATCGTGGACGAGTCGCTCGAGGGCGTCGAATATCGCGAGTCCCTCAAGCCTCTTCTCGAGCGGCTGCCGCCGCGCGAGAAGCGCATCCTGCTGCTGCGTTTCTTCGGCAACATGACGCAGTCGCAGATCGCCACCGAGCTGGGCATCTCGCAGATGCACGTCTCGCGGTTGCTGGCCCGCACGCTCGCCCAGCTACGCGAGGGCCTGACCGCGGACGACTGACCGGCGGCTAACCGTCGCCGTAGAGAGCATGGGTGGTGGGGGGCGCCAGCAGTGTGGCGAGCCCCGTCAGGGCGACCACGATCAGCGGAATCCCGAGCTGCGCCTGATCCGACTGGATGAGCGTGCCGCCCACGGGCAGCAGGAAGATCTGGGCCAGCACCGCCGGCGACCTCCCCCACCGCTCCATCTTGAACAACCCGCCCCAGGCCACCCAGAGCAGGCCCGCGCCGATCAGCAGCCCGAAGACCGACTCCGCCACGGCGGTCGTCATGTTGCCGGGCGCTCCCGTCAGCGTCTCCACCGCGACGTAGACGCCGAGCCCGGACGCGACCAGCCCCTCCAGGGCGACGACCGTGGCGGCGATGAGGAGGGTGTGCGGGCGAGAATTCACGTCCGTACCCTACCTCTCGAGCCAGGCGCCCCAAGAAACAGGACGTTCGGCCGATAAGCCGGACAAGGCCACCGGCTACGCTGGCGCTATGCGCGCAATGCTGCTGGTCAATCCCAAGGCCACCACCACGAACGCCCGCACGCGTGACGTGCTGATCCGCGCGCTCGGCGCGGCCGTGGAGCTCGCCGTCGAAGAGACGGGCTACCGGGGCCACGCCGCCTCGCTGGCCGCCACCGCCCGCTCGAAGGGCTACGACGTGGTCGCGGTGCTCGGCGGCGACGGGACGATCAACGAGACCGTCAACGGCCTGCTGAACCCGGTCAACGGCGAAGCCGTCCCACCTCTCGACGACCCGAGCTCCGGCCGGCCCGCGCTCATCGTCATCCCCGGCGGCAGCGCGAACGTCTTCGCCCGCGCGCTGGGGCTGCCGAACGACCCGGTGGAGTCCACGGGCGTGGTGCTGGAGGCGCTCCGGGACGACCGCCGCAGGACCGTGGGTTTGGGGCAGGCCCTCTGGGAGGGTCAGAGCCGCTATTTCACGTTCTGCTCGGGGATGGGATACGACGCCGAGGTTGTACGGGCCGTAGAGGGCCTCAGGGGCACCGGGAGGAAAGCTACCCCGGCACGGTATGTGAACACGGCTCTACGGCACTATCTGGCCACGGACAAGCGGCATCCAGCGATCACCCTGACCGGTCCCGGCATCCTCCGCGCCAGGGGCCTGTTCATGGCGATCATCTCCAACACCTCGCCGTGGACGTACGTGGGCACCCGGCCGGTCCAGCCGACCCCGTGGGCCAGCTTCGAGACGGGGCTCGACCTGCTCGGGCTACGACGCATGGGGCTGGTCTCGATGGCGCCGGTGATCCGACATATCCTTACGGAGAGTGACGCTCTTCCGGCCGGCCGGCACCTCGTGCAGCTCCACGACGAGCCCGAATTCACGCTCACCGCGGAGCGCCCAGTGGCCTTTCAACTGGACGGCGACTACCTGGGCGAACGCGAAACCGTAACATTCCGGTCTACACCGAACGCGTTACAAGTTCTGGTCTAGCTGGTTACATTCGGTCATTGTGTGACGCATCCGACATCCATAACCGCCAAAACTTCCCGTCAACCCTCTTGCGTGCACTCTCCGTGGCTGAGAGGCTCATGGATGTCGGAACGTAGGACCTTTAACAACCCCAAGGTCCTCTGGCGATCAGCGAGCAGCCCCGATCCTCACCGGATCCGGGGAGTCGTTCGCGCGAGTTAGTGAAACTCTTCACAAAGTAGTGGCCGCGCGGAGCCGACGAGAGGCTCCATCTACTAAGGAGTGGACGCATGGACTGGCGCCACCGAGCTGCCTGCCGTGACGTGGACCCCGAGCTGTTCTTCCCGATCGGCAACACTGGCCCGGCTCTCATGCAGATCGAAGAGGCCAAGCAGGTCTGCCGATCCTGCCCGATGGTCGACGCCTGCCTGAAGTGGGCCCTGGAGTCCGGCCAGGACGCCGGCGTCTGGGGCGGTCTCAGTGAGGACGAGCGCCGCGCTCTCAAGCGCCGCAGTGCTCGCGCCCGCGCCCGAGCCACCGCTTGACCACACCCCCTCATACCGCCCGAACCACTCGACCGGCGCTGTCCGCCGGAGGGAGCGGGATCGACAGCACGACCTCCGTGCCGCCCTCCAACCGCGGCTCAATGGTGAGCCGGCCGGACAGCTCCCCCTCCACCAGCGTCCGCACGATCTGCAGGCCCAGACTGGTGGAACTGTCGAGGTCGAAGCCGGCGGGAAGCCCGAGGCCGTCGTCCCAGACGGTCACGTTCAGCCGCTCCGCCTCGGGCTCGACCACCACCTGAAGCCGCTTGGGCCGCCCATGCTGCAACGCGTTCTGCAACAGCTCGGTCAGTGCCATGGCCACCGGAGTGGCGATGAGCGAGGGCAGCACGCCGAACGCCCCCACCCGGCGCGGCGTCACGCCCACCTCGGGCGACGACACCTCCCCTGCCATCGCGATCACGCGGTCGGCGATCTGGTCGAAGTCCACGAACTCCTCGGGCGCGTGAGACAGCGTCTCGTGCACGATCGCGATCGACCCCACCCGGCGTACCGCCTCCTCCAGAGCCTCCCGCCCCTCGGGCACCTGCAGCCGTCTGGCTTGCAGCCTGAGCAGCGCGGCCACGGTCTGCAGGTTGTTCTTGACCCGGTGGTGGATCTCGCGGATCGTGGCGTCCTTGGTCATCAGCTCGCGCTCACGCCGGCGCAGCTCGGTCACGTCCCTGATGAGCACGAGCGCGCCGATCCGGCCGCCGCCGACGATCAGCGGGATGGCCCTGAGCTGCACGATCGTGCCACCCGACTCGACCTCGGTCTCCTTGGCCGCGCGCCCGCTGGCCACGATCATGAGGTCTTCGTTGATCGGCTCGTCGGAGTAGCACAACGTCGCCGTGACCCGACCCAGCTCGGCGCCCACCAGATCGGCGTGCAGGCCGAGCCGCCGGTAGGCGGACAGGGCGTTCGGGGAGGCGTACGTGACGCGCCCCGCCCGGTCGAGCCTGAGCAGGCCGTCGCCGACGCGCGGCGAGCGCACCAGGATCGGCTCCTCGCCCGAGAACGGGAAACGTCCCTCGGCCACCATCTGCGCCAGGTCGGAGGCGCTCTGGAGGTAGGTCAGCTCCAGGCGGGAGGGTGTGCGGGCGGAGGACAGGTTCGTGGAGCGCTGGATGACCGCCAGGAAGCGGCCCTCGCCCCCGTTGACCGCGCGGCGCACGGGGATCGTCTCCTCGCGCACCGGGACGCCGGTGGACCAGTCGGGGTCGCCCTCGCGGCAGATGCGGCGCTCGTTCCACGCGGTGTCGATGAGCTGGCGCTCGCCCCTGGCGGCGACGCTGCCGACGATGTCGTCGTGGTAGACGGTCGGGCCGGTCGTGGGGCGCATCTGGGCGATCGCGATCCAGCCGTTCTCGCCCAGCAGCGGCGCCCACAGGATGAGATCGGCGAAGGACAGGTCGGCCAGCAGTTGCCAGTCGGAGACCAGCGAGTGCAGCCAGTCGAGATCGGCCTCGTCGAGGGCTGTGTGGCGGGCTACGAGGTCGCTGAGAGTCGGCACGAGTGCATCATGCGTGCTTTCCCCCGCCACATCCAAACCGACCCCCTGACGCGATGGCCACGTTTGACCACGGAAGGGGCACGTGGGGCCGCACACCCGCCCACTCGCACAGTGAAGGCGGATAAGGCATTGTTCACCAACTGGACTTGTCTTGAAATCTCATATTGTGAGAACCATCACACTGCCGAAGTCGCTCGGACCCCTGGACGGGACTGTGCGCGGCACGCCGGAGGTGATCTACACGTGCGGGTGGTTCTCGCGCGACACGGCCGGAGGACGGGCCTCGGTTGCCATCGCGGATGCTGCTGTGGATATCCTTCACCATCAACCTGAGCTGCCCGGATCCCCGTGCGCCCGAAACCTGGCGCGCCCGGATCCGGTCGGCCGTCCCAGCCCGCGGTTGACCACTCGGGCCGATATGAGTTCCGATGATCTCGCGGTGATCAGACACGCCCTCACCGCCGTGGCAGAAGTGAAGGTGAGAGCGTGACAGACGACGGTCCCCGCGTTCCCAAGTACTACGACGTGAAACGGAGCCTGCTCGAGCTCACCAAGAGCCTGCCGGCGGGCACGGCGCTGCCACCCGAGCGCACGCTGGCCGTCCGGTTCGAGACCTCGCGCACCACGGTCAGGCAGGCGCTGACCGAGTTGGTGGTGGAGGGGCGGCTGCTGCGCATCCAGGGCAAGGGCACGTTCGTCGCGCAGCCCAAGGTCGCACAGGTGCTGCAGCTCACCTCGTACATCGGGGATCTGCGGACCGCCGGGCTGGAGCCGGACACCAAGATCCTGGAGATCGGCTACATCACCGCCGACGAGGCCCTCGCCCGCCGCCTGGCCATCAACCCCGGCGGGCGCGTGCTGCGCATCCACCGGCTCAGGCTGGCCAACGGCGAGCCGGTCTCGATAGACACCACCCACCTGTCCGCCCGCCGCTTCCCTCGGCTGCGCAGGGAGCTCGAGGTGCACGCCTCGCTGTACGAGACACTGCACAACGCCTACAACGTGCGCCTGACGGACGCCGAGGAGATCATCGAGACCGTCCTCGCCACCCCCTACGACGCCAAGGCTCTCGGCGTCGACGTCGGCCTGCCGATGCTCCTGCTCACCCGCCACGCCTTCGACGCCGACGGCAACCCCGTCGAGTGGGCGCAGTCGCTCTACCGCGGCGACCGGTACAAGTTCGTCACCCGCTTGCGCCGTCCCTGACCGTTTGCTTATGAATCGCGCTCCGGCCGACCGCCGGAGGCGCGCTGTGGCAAGGTGGGGTCACCTACCGGCTCCGGTGTGACAGTGGGGAGCGGCACCATGTCGCTGATGCCTCTCGGGACGGGGCCGCTCGTGCCCACCCTGTCCGGGATCGATCCCAGCCTGATGGACGCCTTGATCGTCGCCATGGGCCACGCCCACGCGACGCTGGGCGAGCAGTCCGAGGCGATCCGCGACCAACTCGGCCGCGTCGACATGAGCACGTCCACGCTGTCCACGGTCAAGCGGATCGAGGACTGGGCGGGCGAGCAGCTCGCGCGGCTGCGGGTGCGCGACGAGCGGATCCGCGGGCGCGTGCCGGGCTGGGGGTCCGGGGTCGTGGCGTACGACGGGGGCGAGGTGCCGTACGCGTCGTCCGAGGAGTCCCGCGAGCAGGGCGCGGCCCTGGCGGACCTCCACCGCCACTACGCCGGCGAGAGCGACGACGAGGGCCTCAGGGCCCGCCACCGCGACCTGCTCGACCGGCTGCTCGCCCGCCAGGACGACGCCGACCTCGCCGCCGCCTTCTTCGCCGGGCTCGGCGCGGAGCGCACCGCCGCGCTGCCCGGGGACGTCGAACGGCTCTACGACGCGCCCGGCTCACCGTCCATCCCCGCCGACGGGGGCGTCCCGGCGAAGGAGCAGGCGCTCGCCCGGCTCGCCACGACGTTCGCCGCCGCCACGACCGCCGCCCGGCGTACGCCCCGCTTCGACAAGGTCATGGACGAGCTGGCCCGCGGCGGCGACGACGCGAACAGGGACGGGCTGTCGTGGCTCGTCAGCACCGGCCGCTTCCCCACCGAGTGGCTCACCGCCGTCGTACGCGCCAATGTGGTGCTGCCCATGCTGAGCGGCACCCTGCGGCCCGCGGACCTCACGAACGGCACCACGGCGCGCTTCCTCGCCGCGCTCGCGGCCAACCCGGCGGCGGCCCGCGCCGCGGTGGCCGGCCTCGTCCGCGACCGGCCGGCCCAGCCGCCCGCCTCACCGCCCGTCCCGAGCCCGACGGTCGAGGGCGTGCTGACGGCGATGAGCACGTACGCGGCCGGCGACCGCCGCACCGGCGACGCGTTCGGCCGCATGCTGGCCGCCGCCTCCGGCGTCTACGAGGAGAAGGACGGCGCCCACTCCCCCGACGCGGCCAGGTTCGCCTTCCACGTCATCATGGCGGTCCCGTCGTTCGAC
The DNA here is from genome assembly GCF_040654715.1 of Nonomuraea sp. NPDC050643. NCBI lineage: Bacteria > Bacillati > Actinomycetota > Actinomycetes > Streptosporangiales > Streptosporangiaceae > Nonomuraea > Nonomuraea sp. NPDC050643. Next base: position 22,328 of record NZ_JBFAIM010000090.1, read on the forward strand.
CTTCACGACGGCATGCGGCGGCACCTGGCCGAGATCGGCGGCTCGTACGTGACGGAGCTCGCGGCGCGGGCGGAGCCGCACGAGGAGAGCCGGTTCGGCGCCTTCGACGACGACCTCCAGGGCACGACCCCGGCCTTCCGGCTGACCGTCGAGGACGGCGACCGGTTCCTGCGGACGTTCGCCGGCACGAACGAGCACGCGGAGCCCTTCGAGCGCGGCATGGCCCGGCTCACCCGGCGGCTCCTCGCCCGCGGCGAACACCCCCTCGCCGCCCTGGACAGCCCCCACCGAAATCGCCCGGACAGGTGACCCCCATGACGGACGGACTCGTCGACAACCCCCGCCACCAGGCTCTGCGGCAGGCCCTGGCCGATGTCCGCCGGCAGGTGGCCCGGCTTGAGGCGGCGCTCGACGAGCCGTACCGGCTGTTCACCGGGGCGGCCGTGTGGGCCGGGCCCGGCGCCAGGCGGTTCGGTGAGGAGCTGAGCCACCAGCGGCAGTCGCTCAAGAGGCAGGCGCGCAGGGTCGTCGACGAGCTGGAGGAGGAGCTGCGCCGCACCCCGAGCATGGTGTCCCCCACCGTCGCCTGGGGCGAGGCCCGCCGCTTCGGGCGGCTCTGACCTCCTACGCTGGAAGCATGAGCGTCCTCGTCGTCACAGGCACCGCCGCCGGAGTGGGCAAGACCGTGGTGGCGGCGGCGGTGACCGCGCTCGCGCTGGGGCGCGGATGGCCGGCGGCCGTGGTCAAGCTCGCCCAGACGGGGCTGGCGGCCGGGGCGGACGGCGACGTGGACCGGGTGATCCGGCTGTCCGGGGCCGCCACGACGTTCGAGCTGGCCCGCTTCCCCGACCGCCTCTCCCCCGCGGCCGCCGCCCGGACCTCCGGGATGCCGCCCGTGTCGCTGTCGGGGGCCGCCGGGCTGGTACGGGAGCTGGCCGAGAGCAACCGGCTGGTGGTCGTGGAGGGCACCGGCGGGCTGCTCGAGCGCTACGACGAGGACGGCGCCACCGTGGCCGGCCTCGCCCGCGCCCTGCGGGCACAGGTGCTGGTCGTGGTCCGCGCCGGCGGCGACACGGTCAACCACACCGCGCTCACCCTGGAGGCCCTGGCGAACCGCGGGCTCGACCTGGCGGGGCTCGTCATCGGCCGCTGGCCGGAGCCGCCGGGCCCGGCCGAGCGCGGCAGCGTGGCGGACCTGGAGATGCTGGCGGCGCGCCCGCTGGCGGGGGCGCTCCCCGAAGGGGCGGGAGACCTCGATCCGAAGGCGTTCGCGGAGGTGGCCCGCAGGGGGCTGAGCGCCACCCTGGGCGGCGTCTTCGACCCCGCCGAGTTCCGGCAGCGGGCATGAGCCCACGGAGCCGGCCTCGCGACGGCGGCAAAGGTGGGGCTAGCACCACCATGCACCGGCACACCAGACCCATTTCGCGTCCCACCTCCACGTCAATACCGTTGAGGACATGAAGGTCCCCCGTCCGTGGTCGGCACGGGCCTGGCTCGACACGGCTCATGTGATGATCGGCCTGCCGGTCGGCGTGGTGCTCGGCGGGTGCACGCTCGTCCTGGTCGTGGCCCCGCCCTGGCTGCTGCGCGCGGTGCCGTGGTTCACCAGGGTGCAGCGCTCCAGGTTCGACGCCTTTCTCGGCGCGCACATCCCGCCCGTGCGCTCGCCGAGCGAGTGGCGCAGCCGGGCCACGTGGCGGCAGATCGGCTATCACCTGCTGTCGCCGTTCGTGAGCCTGGCGGGGGCGTTCCTGATGGCGGGGGTGTGGGGCGGCGCGGTGGTGGGGTTGCTGGCCTTCCTGCCGCCGAAGTTGCAGCAGCCGCCGCTGGAGTTCGTGTTCGACCTCAGGGACAAGCGGGTGATGGTGGTCTTCATGGCGATCGGGCTGACACTGCTGCTGCTCGCGCCGGTGCTCGCCCGGGGCATGGCCGCGCTCGACCTGCTCGTGGCCCGTACGCTGCTCGGCCCCAGCCGCTCCGAGCTGGGCCAGCGGATCGAGACGCTGACCGAGAGCCGGGCCGGCGTGATCGACGCGGCCGACGCCGAGCGCCGCCGGATCGAGCGTGACCTGCACGACGGTGCCCAGCAGCGGCTGGTCTCCCTCGCCATGAACCTCGGCCTGGCCAGGGCCACCCTGACCGACCTGCCCGAGCCGGCCCGCGAGGCCATCGAGCGGGCTCACGAGGAGGCGAAACAGGCGCTCAAGGAGCTGCGTGACTTCGTGCGCGGCCTGCATCCGGCCGTGCTCAACGACCAGGGCCTGGACGCGGCGCTCTCCGGCGTCGCCGCCCGCGCCCCCTTCCCCGTGAGGCTACGCGTCGACATCGAACGGCGTACCACTCCGACCATCGAGGCGGTGGCTTTCTTCACTGTGTCCGAAGCCCTGACCAACATCGCCAAGCACGCGGCGGCCACCAAGGCCGAGGTGAACGTGCGCCGCGAGCACGACCGCCTGCACGTGCTCGTCTACGACGACGGCTGCGGGGGCGCCAGGATGGACGGCGGCTCCGGGCTGCGCGGCCTGGCCCAGCGGATCCACTCCGTCGACGGCTCGCTCCGGCTGTCCAGCCCGCTGGGCGGCCCGACCACGATCGAGGTGGACCTGCCGTGCGAGTAGTGCTCGCCGAGGACTCCGTGCTCCTGCGGGAAGGGCTGATCCGGCTCCTCGACGCCGCCGGCATGGAGGTGGTGGCGGCCGTGGACGAGGCCGAGGGGCTGCTGCGGGCGGCCGAGGAGCAGCGCCCCGAGCTGGTCATCACCGACGTCCGGATGCCGCCCACGCACACCGACGAGGGGCTGCGGGCCGCGCTCGTGCTGCGCCGCCAGCAGCCGGGCCTGGCGGTGCTGGTGCTCTCGCAGTACGTCGAGGAGCGCTACGCCGCCCAGCTCCTCGCCTCCGCCGCGACCGGGGGCGTCGGCTACCTGCTCAAGGACCGGGTGGCGGACGTGGCCGAGTTCATCGACGCGCTGCGCCGGGTGGCCTCGGGCGGCACCGCGCTCGACCCCGAGGTCGTCTCCCAGCTCCTGCTGCGCGGCAACAGCGACCCGCTCGAACGGCTGACGCCCCGGGAGCACGAGGTGCTCCAGCTCATGGCGGAGGGCCGCTCCAACGCCGGCATCGGCCAGGCCCTGGTGCTCAGCGAAGGGGCCGTGGGCAAGCACATCGGCAACATCTTCACCAAGCTCGACCTGTCCCCGGCGGAGGGCGACCACCGGCGCGTGCTCGCCGTCCTGCAGTTCCTCAAGATCAGGAGCCTGCCGTGAGAGGGGCCTGGCTGGCGGCCGGAGCGGTGGTGACCGTGTTCGCGCTCGTGCTGTCCACGGCGCTGATCTACCGCGGGGTCGCCAGGGCCAGGACGCCGGAGGACACGACGGAGAGGTCGATCCCGTTCACGTACCAGGAGTTGCGGGTCAAGGCGGCCAAGGGCGACGTGAGCGTGACGATCACGCCCGGCCAGGCCGGCGAGCTCTACATCCGCCGGTCGCTGCGGTGGTCGGGTGACCGGCCGACCGTCACGGAGGACTGGGACGCCCGCACCCGCACCCTGCGGCTCGAGGCGGTCTGCCACGGCTCCGACCAGCCGGGCGGTCCCATCTGCAGGGCCGACTACATGCTCTCCGTGCCGCCGGAGACCGACGTCGAGGCCGACACGGCCGCGGGCTGGCTGGGCGCCGACGATCTCTTCGGCGACGTACGCCTCAGCTCCGTCTCCGGCGAGGTGTCCGCCAGCGGCCTGTCCGGCACCTTCTGGGCCAGGACCGGCACGGGTGGCGTCCACGCGGAACGGCTCAAGGGCGAGCGAGCCGACGTGGAGGTCGGCGCCGGCAACGTGATGCTGGACTTCCTCGGCGCGCCGACGTCCGTGAAGGCCGTGGTCAGGACGAGGGGCGACATCAACGTCAAAGTGCCCCCCGCGCTCTACGACGTGTCGACCGAGGGCGCCAACACCGCCGTCAACGTCGAGCGCGCCCCTGGCTCCGACCGGAAGATCACCCTGCGGGCGCTGAACGGCATCGTGAACCTGTGCTGCCGCTGAGGCGATCCGGACCCGTGTCTTAAGGACTGTTTACTCTTGTGACTGGTTGGTAAGTTCCCGGCATGGAGTCTGCGAAGCACGCCGGTGACGCCGCCGTCGCCGTGTCCAAGGCCTACGGTGTCGAGACGATGTTCACCCTGTCGGGAGGTCACGTCTTCCCTCTGTACGACGGCGCGAAGCACGAGGACATGCGCATCCTCGACGTACGCCACGAGCAGAGCGCGGTCTTCGCCGCCGAGGCGACGGCCCGGCTGACCAGGAAACCAGGGCTGGCGGTCCTGACCGCGGGGCCCGGCATCACCAACGGCGTCAGCGGGGTGGCGACCGCCCACTTCAACGGCTCCCCCGTGGTCGTCATGGGCGGCCGGGCGCCCCAGTCGCGCTGGGGCAGCGGCGCCCTGCAGGAGATGGACCACCCGCCACTGCTCGAACCGATCACCAAGCTGGCGTTCACCGCGAGCGACGCCGAGTCGGTCGGCCAGGACGTCGAGGTGGCCTTCCGCACCGCGGTCGCGCCCCACCGCGGCCCGGTCTTCCTCGACTTCTACATGGACCACCTGTTCTCGCCCTCGCCGGTGCACGAGGTGCACACCCAGTCGCCCTCGCCGCTCGAGCCCGACCCCGACTCCCTGGCGAACATCGCGCGCCTGCTGGCCGAGGCCGAGCGGCCCGTGCTGGTCTACGGGTCCGACATCTGGATGGACCGCGCCGAAGAGGCCGCCCGCGACTTCGCCGAGACGTGGCGGCTGCCGGTCATCCCCAACGGCCAGGGCCGCGGCATCCTGCCCGCCGGGCACGAGCTGCTCGTCACCCGGGCCCGTGGCCTCGCCTTCGCCCAGGCCGACCTGGTGATCGTGGTGGGCACACCGCTCGACTTCCGCCTCGGCTACGGCTGGTTCGGCGGCAAGGACGGCGCGCCGCTGGCCCGCGTGGTGCACATCGCCGACGCGCCCTCGCAGCTCGCCACCCACATGCAGCCGGCCGCGTCCGCCGCGGGCGACCTGTCGGTGGTGTTCTGGAGCCTCGGCGCGGCCTGCGGCGAGGCCGGGGTCAAGCCCGACTCCTACGCGTCCTGGGCGTCGAAGCTGGCCGAGGCGGCCGCCTCGGCCGTCGCGGGCGACGCCGAGCTGCTGGCCGCCGGCTCCGACCCGATCCACCCCATGCGCGTCTATGGCGAGCTGGGCAAGGTGCTGGCCGAGGACGCCGTGGTGATCGGCGACGGCGGCGACTTCGTCTCCTACGCGGGCAAATACGTCGAGCCGAAGCAGCCGGGCAACTGGCTCGACCCGGGCCCGTACGGCTGCCTCGGCACCGGCCTGGGCTACTCCATCGCCGCCCGCCTGGCCCGCCCCTCCTCGCAGGTGGTGCTGCTGCTCGGCGACGGCGCCGCCGGCTTCTCGCTGATGGACGTCGACACCCTCGTACGCCACAAGCTCCCCGTCGTCATGGTCTGCGGCAACAACGGCATCTGGGGCCTGGAGAAGCACCCCATGCAGCTCCTGTACGGTTACGACGTGGCCGCCGAGCTGCAGCCCCAGTGCCGCTACGACCAGGTCGTGACGGCGCTGGGCGGCGGCGGCGAGCTGGTCACCAAGCCGTCGGAGATCGGCCCGGCGCTGCGCAGGGCGTTCGACTCCGGGATCCCCTACATGGTGAACATCGCCACCGACCCGCAGATCGCCTACCCGCGCAACACCACGGGGGTGTGAGCCCCACTACTTGGGCGTGGCGGTCGGGGTGGGGCTGGAGGACGCCTCGGGGCAGGTTCCGTCGATCACGATCAGCTTGACGGGCTTGCCCTCCTGCAGCTTCACGCCACCGTTCGGCACCGTCTGGCTGATCTTCCCGCAGCGCAGGCCGTTGTTGGTGGTGGTCCGGTCTTCGACGCGCACCAGGAAGCCCGCCACCTCGACCATCTCCTGTCCCTCCAGGAACGGCCGCCCGACCACCTTCGGCACCAGGATCATCCTGACCGTCGGCGTGGGGCTGGGACTGGGCGACTTCGACGGCGTCTTGGTGGGCGTGGTGGGCGTCGGCGACGTCGTCTCGTCCGGTTCCTCGGTCTCCTTGGTGATCGTGGGCTCCGGATCCGGCTCCTCGGTCGTCGGCACGATCTTCGTCGGCGTCGTCGTCTTGGGCGGCTTGGTGGGTTTGGTCGGCTTGGGGGAGGACTGATTCGTGACCTTGGCGTTGCCCTCGGAGGTGATGCTGACGGTCGGGGCCGGCTGCTTGCCGATCTCCATGCCCGTCAACGCCACCGCGGTGGCGCCCGCGCCGAGCACGACGACGGCCGCCATGCCCGCGATCAGGCCCGTCCTGCGCGGAGCCTTGGCCGCGCGCCGGTTCCCGCGCCGCTCGGTCAGCGTCGTGTCCTCGTGGGCCATCCGGACACCCGTCTGGTACGGCCCCGCCTCGTGCTGACTGCCCTGATGCTGGCCCTGGTGGTGGCCCTGGTGGTGGCTCTGGTGGTGCTGGTAGCTCTCCGGCGGCGGTGCCATCGTGGCCCCGGTGGCCAGCGGCGGCGGCTCCGGCACGGCGGCGGGCACCTGGCCGTTGGCGATGGCCCGGGCGGCCTCGCTCATCGCCCGGGCACTCGGGTAACGCCTGGCCGGATCCTTCGACAGGGCGATCTCCACCAGCGTGCGCACCGCGGGGGGGATCTCGTGCGGCAGCGGCGGCGGGGCTTCACGAATGTGCTTGAGCGCGATCGTGACCGCGCTGTCGCCGTCGAACGGCCGCTGACCCACCAGGCACTCGTACGCGACCACGCCGAGCGCGTAGATGTCGACCGCGGGCGTGACAGGCGCGCCCTCGGCCTGCTCGGGAGCGCAGTAGGCGGCGGTGCCGAGCACCATGCCGGCGTCGGTGAGCCGGTTGGCCATGTCGGAGCGCGCGATGCCGAAGTCGGTCAGCACGAGCGTGCCGTCCCGCTGCACGAGCAGGTTGCCCGGCTTGACGTCGCGGTGCACGATGCCCCGGTCGTGCACGGCCTGCAACGCCGACGCGGCCTGCGCGATCAGCTCCATGGCGGGCTGCGGCGGAATCCGGCCCAGCCTGGCCAGCAGCCGGTCGAGCGGCTCTCCGTCGACGAACTTCATCACCAGGTAGACGGTGTCGCCGCTGATGCCGTAGTCGTAGACGTCGACGACGCCGGAGTGGTTGATCGTGGCCATCGCCCGCGCTTCCCCCTGGAAGCGAGCGACGAACCCGGGGTCCTCCATCCGGCCCGGGAGCAGCACTTTGACGGCGACGGTGCGGGCCAGGACGATGTCCTCGCCCCGCCACACCTCGCCCATGCCACCGGCGCCGATGCGGGTATCCAGCCGATACCGCCCCGCCAGCGTCGTCCCTTGGGCCACCATGATTCCCCCGCTACCCCCCTACGTCCGTAACCTCTCCCACCCCGCGGTTCTCCAACAAAGCGAACTTGTGTCGCGGTGAGGTAACACAGTGGTCACGGAACTCAGAGAGTGTACGACTCACCTGTCCCACATGCCACTTAAATGCCTCAAGCCGTACAAACTCTATCTTGAGGCCTTACGCCCGCACTTGTCCGCGTTTCCCGGAAGTCACGCCCGACGAGCCCGCTAGTACGGTGATCCCATGACGCTCGCTCCCGGTCTCCGCGCTCACCTGCTCCTCATGGTCGAGATGGAGGACACCGCCAAGAAGCTGGGCAGCGGAGACGTGCCCGTGCTGGCCACCCCCCGGTTGCTCGCGCTGGCCGAGGCCGCGACCGTGCGGGCCGTCGAGCAGCACCTCGCGCCGGGCGAGACCTCCGTCGGCACCAGGGTCGAGCTCGAGCACCTGGCCGCCAGCCCGCTCGGCACGCACGTCCAGATCGGCGTGGAGCTGACCGAGGTCGACGGCCGGCGGCTGGTCTTCGCCTTCGAGGCACACGACAAGCACAAGGTCGTGGGCAAGGGCACGATCGAGCGCGTGGTGGTCGATCGCGCCGCGTTCCTCGCCCGCGCTACTCGATGACGGCGATCAGGTCGCCTTCCTGAATCACATCGCCCTCGGCCACCTTGAGCTGGGCGACCACGCCGTCGTCCTCGGCGAGCACGGGGATCTCCATCTTCATCGACTCGAGGATGACCAGCGTGTCGCCTTCGGCAACGGTGTCGCCCTCATGGACGACGACCTTCCACACGTTCGCCACCATCTCAGCGCGTACCTCAGCCACCGGGGCTCCCCTCTTCCAATGATCCAACGATCTCATGCGGGCTGGGCGCGCATCCGCGCGACCAGGCCCGTGTCGTAGTCGCCGGTGGTGAACTCCGCGTTCTCCAGCAGCTCCGCACAGAATGCCAAATTGTTCTTCGGACCCTCGACGGCGAACCCGGCGACCGCCTTGCGGCCCTTCTCCAGCGCGTCGGCCCGGTCGGCGCCGTGGACGCACAGCTTGGCCATCAGCGGGTCGTAGAACGGGGTGACGGTGTTGCCCGCCGCGTAGCCCGAGTCCACGCGCACGCCGTCGCCGGTCGGTTCGTCCCACGTCGTGATCGTGCCGGGGCCGGGGAAGAAACGCGTGGGATCCTCGGCGTAGACCCTGAACTCGATCGCGTGCCCCCGGGGCTCGCCGCCCACCTCGGGGCTCTCCCCCGCGGCCACGCGGAGCTGCAGCTCGACCAGGTCGAGGCCGGTGACCAGCTCGGTGACCGGGTGCTCCACCTGGAGCCTGGTGTTCATCTCCAGGAACACGAAGTCCTGCTCGTCGGCGTCGACCAGGCACTCGACCGTGCCCGCGCCCAGGTAGCCGACGGCCTCGCCGGCCCGCACGGCGGCGGCCAGCATGCGCTCGCGCAGCTCGGGCGTGATGCCGGGCGACGGGGACTCCTCGACGACCTTCTGGTGGCGGCGCTGCACGGAGCAGTCGCGCTCGCCCAGGGCCACGACCCTGCCGTCGGGCAGGCCGAGGATCTGCACCTCGACGTGGCGGGCGCGCTCGATGTAGCGCTCGAGCAGCACGGCGGGCCCGTCGAGCGCGTCGCCGGAGAACCTCGCGGCCGCCCTGGCCGCCTGCTCGTAGGCCTTGGCCAGCCCTTCGTCATCGTGGGCCACGCTCATGCCGATGCCACCGCCGCCACCCGCGGTCTTGACCATGACCGGGTAGCCGATGCCCTCGGCGGCCCGCAGCGCCAGCGACAGGTCGGTGACCGGCTCGCGGGTGCCCGCGGCGACCGGTACGCCGGCGGCCTCCATGAGGTTCCTGGCGTTGATCTTGTCGCCCATCCTGTCGATGGACTCGGGCGACGGCCCGATCCAGACCATCCCGGCGTCGATCACGGCCCTGGCGAACGCGGAGTTCTCCGCCAGGAAGCCGTATCCCGGGTGGACGGCCCTGGCGCCGGTCGCCCGCGCCGCCTCCAGCACCTTCGCGATGTCCAGGTAGCTCTGCGCGGGCGCGGCCGGGCCGATCAGCACCGCCTCGTCGGCCTCGCGCACGAACGGCAGGTCGGCGTCGGCCTCGGAATGCACGGCGATGGCGCGCAGGCCCAGCCGCTTGACCGTGCGGATGATCCGGCGCGCGATCTCCCCTCGGTTGGCGATCAGAACGGGTCCGAGCGTCTCAATAAGCACGCCGACCACCCTATGGCCGCCACCGGCCCGGCCCGCTCCCCCGAAACCACCGATCCATCGAGCACGATCTGTAGGAACCCCACAAATGTGAACGGCGTAAAACCCCGCCACAACCCCGTCAGGCTGTGGGGCTCAGACGCGCCCGCGGTCGATCACGCGGGCGAGCGCCTCGACCGCATGGGGATCGTAAGCTCTGCCCGACGACAACCGCACCCGCTCCAGCGCCGCCCCGCCGCGATCACGGTCGGTCGAGGGCCCCACCAGGTCGTCGTAGGCGTTGGCCACCTTGATGATGCGGCTCGACAGCGGCGGGTCGTCGGTGATCGGGTCGCACTGCCGCCTGACCACCTCGGCCACCCGGTCGAGCACGCCCGTCTGCCTGATCACCTCGGCGCCCAGCTCCGCGATGCGGCGTGCCTGCTCGGGCTCGGTCAGCACGGTGGCGCCGCCCGGGATCGGGTCGCGCAGCGAGAGCTGGCCGATGTCGTGCATGAGCGCGGCGTACTCGAGTTCGAGCAGCTCGGGCTCGGCCATGCCCAGCTCTCTGCCGATGGCCACGGCCAGGCGGCTCACCCGGCGCGAGTGCCCCGGCTCGACGTAGCCGCCGACCTCGGTGACCCGGGACAGGGCGCGTACGGTCTGCAGGTAGGTCGCGCGGATCCCGGCGTATTTGCGGAAGGCCACCTGCGTGACCAGCAGCGGCGCGGCGAACACCAGCAGCGCGACCAGGTCCATGCTGTGCGTGGCCAGCGCGAGCAGCACCCCCGACGACGCCACGGCGGCGCCCAGTGGGAAGGCCATGTTGATCTCGTCGCGCACGGCCACCCGGAACGCCGTGCGCACCTGCTCGGCCCGCAAAAGCGCGGCGATCAGCACGTCGATCATCAGCGTGATCGCGATGAGCGCGACCATCACCACCAGCGCCGGCCACCAGGTGCTGGTCGGCCGGTCGGTGAGCCGGTAGAGGGGATCGGCCAGCGGCCGGAAGGCGAAGGCCAGCAGCGCGCCGGTGAGCAGCCGCCGGGCCATCGCGTCCAGGCGCGGCGGGCGGCCCACCGCGAGGTGGGGCAGCGCGCCCGCGGCCATGCCGACGGCGATCACGGCCACGACCTGCAGCGCGGAGTGGCGCAACTGGGTCTGGCTGAGGTCGAGCAGCAGCGTGTAGCCCAGCGCGGCGGCGGCGCCGATCGGCGCGACCTCCCTGTTGCCCGGCATGGTGAGCCTGGCGAGCTCGCCGACGGCGATCAGCGCCCCGAAGCCGACCGCGATCTCGGGACGCTCCAGCCCGACGGCGGCCGTGTTCGCCACGCCCGCCAGCGCGACCAGGCCCGCCGCGCAGATGAGCAGCAGTTGCCCGGAGTCGAGCCTGTGCAGGACCGTGTTGGCGGACCGCTCGGTGCGCCTGACGCGCTCAGTGGTGATCATTGCCCGGTCACGACCTGGATCGGCATGGTCGGGTCGTCGTGGTCCTTGATCGGGGTCTCGTCGGCCTCGGGCGGCGGCGGATCGACGCGGCGCGGCGGCTGCCACGGATCGCGATCGAGGGCGCGGATGAAGGCCGCGACCATCACGGGGTCGAAATGGGTGCCCGCGCTCTTGCGCAGCTCCTCCACGGCCACGGGGACGGGCCTGGCGCCGCGGTAGGAGCGGTCGGAGGTCATCGAGTCGAACGCGTCGGCCACCGCGATCACCTTGGCGAACTCGGGGATCTCGTCACCGGCCAGCCCCATCGGGTAGCCGGTGCCGTCGTGTTTCTCGTGGTGGTGCATGATCCCGGCGTACGCCTCGTCGAGGAAGCCGATGCCGCGGACGATCTCCAGACCGCGCATCGGGTGGAGCTGGATGGCGGCGAACTCCTCCTCGGTGAGCGGCCCGTCCTTCTGCAGCACCTTGGTGGGCACGCCCAGCTTGCCGACGTCGTGCAGCATGCCGGCGTAGCGGATCGCCCGCACCCGCGCCGACCCCATGCCGATCTCCTCCGCGATCATGGACGAGGCCAGCGACACGCGCGTGCAGTGACCCCTCGTGTAGTAGTCCTTGGTCTCCACCGCCTGGCAGAGCGCGGCGATGGTGGCGTCGTAGGAGCGCTGCTGCGCGTGATACTGCCCGAACGCCCACCGCGCCACGAACAACGGCAGCAGCACCAGCACCGCCGAGATCGACGCCACGGTGGCCCACAGCCCGGCCACCAGCAGCCCGAACGTGCCGTAGCCCAGGTAGGACAGCAGGAACTGGGTCATGCCCCGCATCGGCACCTCGGCGGCCCGCACCTTGGTGGCCAGCCCGATCATGGTGAGCGTGAGCGCGATGTTGAGCGGCACGAAGACGGCGGTGGCGGCGGCGTAGGGGCCGATGAGGTCGTCGAAAGCGTTGACCTGCGGCACGCCCACCTGGCCCTCGAGCGCCTCGTAGACCCGCCCGGCCACATAGCCGCAGATGGCGAACTGGGCACCGTTGAACAGCCGCTTGATCAGCGGCAACCCCGGCCGCACACTCAGCACGGCGGTCAGACCCACCAGGGCCGCGCCCTCGGGACCGATCAGCACCACGGCCGCCAGTGAGGCCGAGAAGCTGACCGACACCGCGAACTGCTCCACGTTGAGCAGCGTCGGCATCGACTCGCACACCAGGAACAGCAGGGCGAGCACCAGGAGGATGTCGAGGTCCTCCGTGGCCACGGGCGCGTCCGGCAGCATCACGCCGCGTACGATGAGAGCGGCCGCCGCGGCGATCACGGCGACCAGATAGACCCTTGCGGGCCACGGCAGATCACGCATTGCGGCCCCCTACGGTGTTCAGGTCCAGGACACCCCGGGAGGCACCACTCCGCCGATCAGCATGACCACCGGAGTGATCAGCACGATGGCCGTGAGCAGCCGGGCGACCATCACCTTGAACATCCACATGCCTCCACGTCGACTTCCTGGGTTCACGCTACAGAAGTCGACGTGGCCGTATGGGCGTAGTCGGAAATCGCAAGCAAAGCGTAATCAAGCAACTACTTGCCGCGACGTGCCGCCGCCCACTCGACGGTCTTCTTGACCCCGGTCGGCAGATCGGTGCGCGGCTGCCAGCCGAGCCCGTCGTGTGCGGGCACCGGATCGACGGCCATGGCGGGCAGGTCGCCCAGGCGGGGCGGCGCGAAGCCCGGCTTGTCGGGCGCGCCCGCCGCGTCGGCGATCAGCGCGTGCAGCCGCCGGTCGGCGGTCTGGATGCCGGTGCCGAGGTTGAATCTGCGGCCGTTGCCGTCCTGGCCGCAGGCCCGGACGAAGCCGTCGACCACGTCATCGACGTAGATGTAGTCGCGGGTCTGGGTGCCGTCGCCGTAGAGGACCGTGGGCGTGCCGCTGAGCAGGGCGTCGGTGAAGATCGACACCACTCCGGCCTCGCCCTCCGGCGACTGGCGGGGGCCGTAGACGTTGGAGAGCACCAGCGTGGTGTATTCGATGCCGTGCAGCGCGCGGAAGGTGGCGAGGTAGGTCTCGCCGCTGAGCTTGGAGGCGGCGTACGGCGAGCGCGGGTCGGTGGGCGCGTCACCCGGCACGGGGATGGTCGAGGGCCGGCCGTAGACGGCCACCGACGAGGCGAACACCACCTTGCGCGCACGCCCCTCGCGGGCGGCGCCGAGCACGGAGACGGTGCCCTCGACGTTGATCCGGGCGTCGTGCACCGGGTCGGCGACGCTCTTGCGCACGCTGATCTGGGCGGCCAGATGGCAGACGACCTCGGGCTGGACCTCGCCCAGCAGACCCGTCAGCGCCGGGTCGCGCACGTCGAGCACGTGCAGCCGGAAGCGGTCGTGGGCCTCGGCCGCGGCCAGGTTGTCCCTGCGGCCGGACGACAGGTCGTCGACGACGTGCACCTCATGGCCGTCGGCCAGCAGGCGATCGACGAGATTCGAACCGATGAACCCGGCACCCCCGGTGACCAACACGCGCATGGGTGAATCCTAGTCGGCCAGCTCCGACCTGACTTGCGCGATGCGGGCCAGCACTTTGGACCGCAGATCGGCCGGGACCGGGTCGCAGCCGCAGTGCTTGGCCACGAGCGCCTTGATCGCTTTGTCGAGATCGTATTCCTTGAGGCAGGGGCTGCACTCGTCGAGATGAACCCGGATCTCGACCACGTGGGTCTCGGTCAGCTCGCCGTCCAGATAGGCGTAGACCATGTCGAGAACTTCACGACAGTCGGTGTCGTGCGGGTTGCCACAGCTCATTTCGATCCCTCCGCCGGGACCAGGCCACGCTCGCGAGCATAGTCCTCAAGGAGGCCTCGGAGCTGCCTGCGTCCCCTGTGCAGCCTCGACATCACGGTGCCGATCGGAGTGCCCATGATGTCGGCGATCTCCTTGTAGGGGAAGCCTTCCACATCGGCCAGGTAGACCGCGATCCTGAACTCTTCGGGCAGGGCGGCGAGCGCCTGCTTGATGTCCCCGTCGGGCAGGTGCTCCAGGGCCTCGACCTCGGCGGACTTCAGGCCGCTCGACGTGTGGGACTCGGCGCGGGCGAGCTGCCAGTCCTCGATCTCCTCGGTGCCCGACTGCTTCGGCTCCCGCTGCTTCTTGCGGTAGCTGTTGATGAAGGTGTTGGTCAGGATCCGGTAGAGCCACGCCTTGAGGTTGGTGCCCTGTTGGAACTGATGGAACGACGCGAACGCCTTGGCGAAGGTCTCCTGAAGCAGGTCCTCCGCGTCCGCGGGATTTCGGGTCATCCGGAGCGCGGCGGAATAGAGCTGCTCGAGATACGGCATGACGTCGCGCTCGAATCGCTCGCTTCGCTGCTCCAGCGTCTCCGCGCCTGTCGCGGGCACCGGACCCACCCCCCTAAGATCACCGGTGGCCGGCTGTGGCGGAACACCGTACTCAGGGGAGGATACCCGCTGGCCCATGACCGGTTGGTCAGCGGGCCGGGGTTCTACCAATGTGAGCATGCTCGTCGCAACACGCCCGCGCCCTTGTCTGTTCCCGCAAGATAGAAGGTACGAAGGACCCGGTGCGGGGAACGTCATACGTACCGGCTGGTAGCCCATTTCCCGGAACCCAGGAGTCGCGTGTGCTGCCCATTCCGGCCGAGGAACTGAACGGCTCAGGGACGCTCGGGCCGTACTGGACCTTCTACCGCGCCGTCGCCGCCGAACAACTCAACCGATGGCTTCCCGCCGATCCCTCCGTGATCCTCGACCTGTCCGGCGGCCGTGGGCGCTGGTCCGGTCAGGCGGCCAGGGCAGGGCACCGGGTGATCGAGGTGCTCGACTTCCGCCGCACCGTCGACGCGCAGTCCCGCCTGCGGGACGCCGACCGGGTCCGGCACGTACGCGCCGACGACCTGGCGTTCCTGCCCGACGCGAGCGTGGACGCCGTGCTCGCCGAGGAGCGGGCGATGTCGGTCGAGCTGATGGCGGAGTCGGCCATGAACGACGTGGCCAGGGTGCTGCGGCCCGGCGGCCGGGCGCTGGTCTGCGTCGACTCGCTGGTGCTGGGCATGGCGATCCTGGCCGAGCAGGAGCAGTGGCAGCACCTGCGGCAGACCGGTGAGGTCATGCTCGTGCCGTGGCCCGACGGCAGCATCACGCGCTGCTTCAGCAGCGGGCAACTGCGCGAGCTGCTGATGGGCGCGGGCCTCGAGGTGGAGTGGATGCGGCCGCGCACGGTGCTGTCGCCCTCCACGGTCGACCACGTGCTGAGCTCGGACGGGCGCGCACTGAACTACCTCGTGCGCACCGAACTCGAGGCCCAGCCGAACGACGACGACACGGTCGGCATCCACCTCGTGGCCAGCGCCCGCAAAACCGAATCCGGCCGGCCGTAGGACCGGCGGCAAAGCCGGTGACCCGTCGAGAGCCCGCGCCGCCGTTCTTCGTGTCCGGCGGCGTGCGCGCCCTCAGCGGCGGCGTTCCTGCTTGCCCTGGCACTGCACACAGCGTGCGGCCTCCGGACGGGCCTCTAAGCGGCCCTCCGGCACCGGTCTGCCGCAGTCGACGCACCTGCCGTACGCGCCTTCGTCGAGGCGTTTGATCGCCTCGATCACGGCGCGGCGCTGCGTGGTGGCCACGGTCAGCATGGCCTGGGCACGGTCGGCGTCGGTCAGGTCGGAGCCTGCGTCCGCCGCCGAGTGCTCGCGTACGGCGACGGGGTCGCCTTGGAGGACTCCGATCGAGCGATCCAGCTCCACGAGCATGTCTTCGAGCCGCTCACGAGCGGTCGTGACGTCCACGAATCCGCACCTCCGGGTGAATGAGGGCAACCCGCAGCTAGGACTCCCCGGATGTCCCGCCCGGTGCAATTACGGCAATTTGGCGGTGACATCGAGTAAACGGATGCATCGCTTTCCTCACCGGATGCCCACTTACCGTGTCTCTTACACCTTTAGAAAAGCGCCGTTTCCTCCTCTTCCGGTAGCGGTTTGATAAGGTCGGGGCCGTTGTTCCGGACATTGTTCACATCGGTCGAGACCGTGTACGCCGTGAGCCGCCCCGACTCGGCGGGCACCAGAAGCCGCGCGGCCTCGCCGGTGTCGGTGAGCTTGGGGTCGAGCCACTCCGACCAGCGCTCCCGCTCGATCATCATGGGCATCCTGTCGTGGATGCGACCCAGGTGGTCTTCGGCGTCAGTGGTGATGACGGTGCAGGTGACGAGCCATTTGAGCGGGTCGTCGTCATCGCGCGTGGGGTCTTTCCAGAACTCGTACAGGCCGGCCATGGCCAGCACGCCGCCGTCTTCCGGATGGATGAAGTACGGCTGTTTCTTCTTCTTTTCGCCCTCGACCGGCATCCATTCGAAGTAGCCGTCGGCCGGGAGCAGGCATCTGCGCTTGGCGAACGCCTGGCGGAACGACGGCTTCTCGGCCAGTGTCTCCGCCCGGGCGTTGATCAGCCGCGAGCCGATCGACGGGTCCTTGGCCCACGGCGGCACCAGGCCCCACTTGACGATCCGCAGTTGCCGCACCGCCCGCTCGGCCTCCTTGGGCACGCGGCTCAGCACGGCGTAGACGTTCTTGGTCGGGGCGACGTTGTAGTCGGCGCCGAGCTCCTGGTCGGGCTCTGCGTCCTGCTCGACCTGGAACTCCTCGAGCAGCTCGTGCTTCTTGCGCGCCGAGGCGTATCTACCGCACATGACCCCACACTGCCACGTCGGGCTTTCGCTCGCATGTTTGCCTCGTGAGCCGCCCACGAGCCTGGGCGCGGCGATCACCCGTCGTCCACAGGAACAACAGTGCGGCAGTCGTTATCCACAGGCTGTGACCGCGCCTCACCACGGCCAGTAGTCTTTGACCATGCCCACGCACTGGCCCGCCCCCACGGCGACCGCCCCGGTGGTCGCCACCGTCCCGCTGCCCGGCTCCAAGTCGGTGACCAACCGCGCCCTCCTGCTGGCCGCGCTCGCCGACGGCCCTGGCGTCGTGCGCCAGGCGCTGCGCAGCCGCGACGCGGACCTGATGGTGTCGGCGCTGCGCGCCCTGGGCGCCACGCTGACGGCCACCCGGGAGAGCGCCGCGGGTGTCGACTGGGAGGTGACGCCGGGGCCGATCCGCGGCGGCGCGAGCATCGACGCCGGCCTGGCGGGCACGGTCATGCGGTTCGTGCCGCCGATGGCGGCCCTGGCCGACGGCCCGGTCTTCTTCGACGGCGACCCCCACGCGCGCAAGCGCCCGATGGGGCCGATCCTCGACGCGCTGCGCGCGCTGGGGGCGCGCGTCGACAACGACGCCCTGCCGTTCACCATCACCGGGCCGCTCGCGGGCGGCGAGGTCACGCTCGACGCCTCGGGCTCGTCCCAGTTCGTCTCGGGCCTGCTGCTGACCGCCGCGCGCTTCGGCAAGGGCATCACGATCCGCCACGTGGGGCCGCCGGTGCCCTCGCAGCCGCACATCGAGATGACCGTCGAGATGCTCAGGGCCGCGGGCGTCACGGTCGACACCGGCGAGCGCGACGTGTGGCGGGTGGAGCCCGGCCCGATCGCCGCCAGAGACATGACGGTCGAGCCCGACCTGTCCAACGCGGCCCCGTTCCTCGCGGCGGCGCTGGTGACGGGCGGCACGGTGACCATCCCCGGCTGGCCCGTGCGCACCACGCAGGCGGGCGACGCCCTGCGCGGCCTGCTCACCACCATGGGCGCCACGGTCGGCCGCGCCGCGGCCGCCGGCGAGGCCACGACCGACCTGGTGGTCACGGGCACGGGCGAGATCACCGGCATCGACGCCGACCTCCACGAGGTCGGCGAGCTGACCCCGACCATCGCGGCCCTGGCCGCCCTGGCCACCACGCCGAGCCGCATCCGGGGTGTGAGCCACCTGCGCGGCCACGAGACCGACCGGCTGGCGGCCCTGGCCACCGAGATCAACCGCCTGGGCGGCGACGCCGAGGAGACCGACGACGGCCTGATCATCCGCCCGCGCCCGCTGCACGGCGGCACCTTCCACAGCTACGACGACCACCGCATGGCCACGGCCGGCGCCGTGATCGGCCTCGCGGTGCCCGGCACAGAGGTGGAGAACATCGCGACCACCGCCAAGACGCTGCCGGAGTTCGTCCAGATGTGGTCGGCCCTGCTGGAAGCCCGATGACCTCGGCCTTCGCCAGAGCCGGCGGACACCTGCCCGCGCGGCTTGGTTTCACCGCGGAAGCGCCGGGCACGTCGGAAAAGGGCGGCACGTGACCTCACGCTGCCCGCACGCAGAGCGAGAGATTCATCAGCACGACGCCACCCGCCCGGATCAGGGTGGCCGACCCACGAGCACCGGCCACGCACACACCATGATCGAGGGCGGTTCACCGCGCCCCGGGCCCGGGGCGGGCGAGCGCCTCGATCCCTGCCACCGACGCGTCCACGGAGCACAGGTCCACGGAGCACAGAGGGGAAGAGAGCGCATGGGAGCGGTCCGCTGAGGAAGCGGGAATACGACGAGGACGACGTGAGGGTCAGACCGGGCAAGGGCTCCCGGCCCCGGACCCGGATCCGTCCTGCGCACGAGGACGCCGTGGAGGGGTTCGTGGTGGCCGTCGACCGCGGCCGCTACACGACGCTGGTCGAGCCGGAGCGCTCGAAGGGCTCGGCCCAGAAGCGCAAGGCGCCCCAGCGCCGGCTCGTGATCGCCATGAAGGCCCGCGAGCTGGGCCGCAAGGGCATCGTCGTGGGCGACCGGGTGGCCCTGGTGGGCGACGTCTCGGGCCGTCCCGACACGCTGGCCAGGGTGGTCCGCGTGGAGCCGCGCACCTCGATGCTGCGCCGTTCGGCCGACGACACCGACGACACCGACGGCATCGAGCGCCCGGTCGTGGCCAACGCCGACCAGCTCGTCATCGTGACCGCCCTGGCCGACCCGCCGCCCAGGCCCCGCATGATCGACCGGATCCTGGTGGCCGCCTTCGACGCCGAGATCGACGCCCTGCTCTGCCTCACCAAGTCCGACCTCGCGCCGCCCGACGACCTGGTGGCGCTCTACGAGCCGCTGGGCGTGTCCCACGTCGTGGTCCACAAGGGCGGCTCGCTCGACGAGCTGCGCGGGCATCTGGCGGGCCGCATCAGCGTCATGGTCGGGCATTCGGGCGTGGGCAAGTCCACGCTGGTCAACGCCCTGGTCCCCGACGCCAACCGCGCGGTCTCCCAGGTCAACGCGGTCACCGGCCGTGGCCGCCACACCTCGACCTCGGCCGTGGCACTCGAGCTGCCCGAGGGCGGCTGGATCATCGACACGCCGGGCGTGCGCAGCTTCGGCCTGGCACACGTGTCGGTGGAGACGGTGCTGGCCGCGTTCCCCGACCTGGTCGAGGGCACGGTCGACTGCCCCAAGGGCTGCACGCACCTGGGCGAGGGCTGCGCGCTCGACGCGCTGGTGGCGGCGGGCAAGGCCGGCCCCGCCCGCCTCAAGTCCCTGCGCCGTCTCCTGTCGAGCCGCGAGGGCACCCCCGACGACACCCGGGAAGAGGTCTCCTGAGGCCGCCGGGCTCGGGCCGGCCGACGAACAGGGGCTCGCGTCAGGCGGCGCGGTTCGGGCGCAGGGTCCAGGTGACGGTCAGGGTCGAGACCACGGCGCCGTCGGCGTTCGTGAGATCCACCGCCACGTCGAAGACCGGCCGCTCCCCCGCGTCCAGCTTGGCCACGACCTCCTCCCGCCCCACCGTCAGCCGGGCCGCGGCGCGGATCTCGCCCAGGGCCACCTTCCGGTAGCCGATGGTGGCCGTCGTGGGCAGCGGCACCGCCCGGCCGAGCTGGTCGCCGAACATCGACAGCACGGCCGCGCCCGAGGCCGACTCGGCCAGCGTGAACAGCACCCCCGCGTGCGGGCCGCCGACGTGGTTGCGCAGGTCCTCGCGATCGGGCACGTGGCAGATCGCCCGCCCATCGCCCACCTCGTCATAAACGATGCCCAGCGTCCGGGCAAAAGGGACCGTATCCAGCAAGAGAGCACCGACATCTATCGACATGACGGATATGCTACTCGCGAGTAACTGGGCGGAAGCTTCCCAGAAAAGGGGCGTTGACGACTGATGCTCTGTATACCCGACACGGTAGCGTGAACGATCGTGCAGGGTTATAACGATGATCTTCGCCTCGCTCATGTCATGGCGGACGCCGCCGATGACCTGACCATGCGGCGGTTCAAGGCGGTCGACCTCAAGGTCGACACCAAGCCCGATCTGACGCCGGTCAGCGACGCCGACCGCACCGTGGAGGAGGCCATCCGGGGCACGCTCCGCCGTGCCCGGCCACGTGACGCGGTGGTGGGCGAGGAGTTCGGCAAGACCGGGTGGGGTGCCCGGTCGTGGATCATCGACCCCATCGACGGCACCAAGAACTACGTACGTGGCGTCCCCGTCTGGGCCACCCTGATCGCGCTCATGGAATACGGCAAGGTCGTCGTCGGCCTGGTGTCCGCCCCCGCCCTCGGCCGGCGTTGGTGGGCGGCGACCGAGGGCGGGGCGTGGACGGGCAAGAGCCTGACCAAGGCGTCCAGGATGCGGGTGTCCTCGGTGTCGGTGCTGGAGGACGCCTCGTTCTCCTACTCGAGCTTCGGCGGCTGGGAGAAGACGGGCCGGCTGGAGAACTTCCTCGACCTGGGGCGGGCCTGCTGGCGTACGCGGGCCTATGGCGACTTCTGGTCGCACATGATGGTCGCGGAGGGCTCGGTCGACCTGTCGGCCGAGCCGGAGCTGTCACCCTGGGACATGGCGGCGCTCACCGTGATCGTCGAGGAGGCCGGCGGCGTCTGGACCGACGTGGCCGGAGTGCGGGGTCTGGAGGGCGGCAGCCTGGTCTGCACGAACGGCACCCTGCACAACGAGGTGATCGACCGCCTCAACGGCACCACGATCAAGGGTTAGGGCGCCGCAGCCCGGCCTGCGACTGGATGCCGGCGGTGGCGGCGTTCAGCTCGTGTTCATCCTTGAGGGTCACATTCCCCTCGTACGTGACCCCGCTCGGCGGCTCCTCATGCCCTACCGGATCGGCGTCCCAGAAGTTCCCCCGGTAGATCACGTTCTCCAGCGGCGGCCCCACGTGCAGGACAGCGGTGTTGTCGGCCCGCATGACCACGTTCTCCTCCACCGTCACCCACGAGGCGCCGTAGTCGGTGTAGAGCCCGAAGTTGTACGCCGTCCGCGTGTCCTTGATGACGTTGCCCCGCACCACGGCCCCGTTGTCATGCGAGTCCCCCTGAACCCCCGCCAGGTAGACCCCGCCCCCGTCGGCCAGCACCTGCATGGTGTCGACGGTGAGGTTGCGCAGGATCCGCGTGCCCTCGCCGGGCCCCGCGACGATGCCGCAGTGGGGCACGTCCGCGATCTCGTTGTGCGCCACGACGCACCCGTGCGTGCCGGTCACGGAGATCCCCGGCGACCCGCTGTACTCGAGCCCGATCCCGCGCACCCGGTTGTCCTCGATCACGGTCTCCCGGCTCCCGGACACCACCACGGCCCCCGCGGAGAGCGTGTCGAAGTCACAGCCGCGCACGGCGAGCCCGTCGCCGCCGGAGACGCCCAGCCCGGAGGCCCCGAGGCGGGTGAACCGGCAGCCCTCGATCACCGCGCCGGTGGTGTCCTCGAAGGTCACGCAGGCGGGAATCGTCACGGATGCCGTGGGAAACGTCACGGAGGAGCCCTCGCCCAGGTCCGCGACGTCGACGCCGCCGCCCTCGTAGTAGCCGCTGCCGTGATAGTGCACGAAGCCCTCAGGGCGGCTCGGGCGCAGCCAGGTGGCGTCGGCGAACACCAGCCCCCTGAAGGCCACCTCCCGCGCCCCGGCGACGCTCAGCAGCGTCTCCAGGACCGGCGCGACCACCCGCGTACGCTCCGGGTCCTCGCCCGGCCGGGGCAGGTAGAGCAGCACGTGCCGTCCGGGTCGGGAGCGGTCGAGCACGAACGTGCCGGGCTCGCGCAGGAAGCCACGGTCGTTCTCGATCCGGGTGGGCACCCCGGGCCCGCTGGACGTGGTGCCGCCCCAGGTGGAGTTGTACAGCTCGGCGGCCCACCCGAAGGCGGGCTGCGCCATGGTGATCACCGTCGAGTCGCCCTCCCGCGAGACCCCCGCCACGCCCAGGCGGGCCTCCGTCCAGGGGTAGACGCCACGGTGGACGAACTCGACGTCGGCGGGGTTGCGCCAGTCGAGCGAGTCCGTGACGTAACCCGTGGCGCTCGGGGTCAGGCCGGGCGGATCGTCGATGCCGGCGCGGGCGGCCCGGCGCCCGTCGACGTAGAGCTGGCGGGTCTCGAGATCCCCGACCTCGGCCAGCCAGACCCCGTCCTCCTCCCGCCATCCGGTGATCGTCCGGCCGCCGCTGATCACGACCTCTTCCTGGTCGGGGGTGCCGTACCCGTACGCCTCGTAGACGGTGCCCGAGTCGGCCTCGGTGAGCTCGAACGGCCCGGTCAGCGCGTGGGTCCCGCCCCGGAGCCGGACGACGGCGGCACCGGCCGCGTCCCTGGCCGCTGATCGGGCGCGTTCGAGGGTGGCGAAGGGCCGGTCGATGGAGCCGGGCCCGGAGTCGTCTCCGGAGGGGGCGACATGGATCTGGAACATCTGTTACCGCCTTTGCTGTTTATGCCGTACACGTAGTAGTACACCATAAACAAGGGAGGTGCCAATGACGCAAGAGGATCCCGAGCACGGGATCGAGCTGCTCTGGCGGGCGGAGGAGCACGGGCCGAGGCAGGGGCTCAGCCTGGACCGGATCGTGCGGGCCGCCATCGGGCTGGCCGACGCCGAGGGCCTGGACGGGCTGTCGATGCGCAAGGTCGCCGACCGGCTCGGCTTCACCACCATGTCGCTCTACCGCCACGTGCCCGGCCGCGACCAGCTCGTCGACCTGATGCTCGACGAGGTCATGGGCGAGCACCCGGAGGCGGCGCCCGAGGGCGGCTGGCGGGCGCGACTGGAGTCCGTGGCCAGGCAGGCCTGGCAGATCCGTACGAGACATCCCTGGATCGCCGAGGTACGCGGCACCCGCCACCTCCCGGGCCCCAACGGCGTGGCCCACTACGACTACATGCTGAGCACCCTGACGGGCACCGGGCTCAGGCCGTCCGAGGTGATCGCGGTCATCGGCCTGCTCGGCCGGTTCGTCGACGCCGAGGCCCTGCTCCTGGTCGAGACCCGGCGCGAGGAGCGGCGCAGCGGCGTGTCCGAGGAGGAGTGGTGGGGCGCCCGCGGCTCCCTGTACGAACGCCTCGGCGACTACCCCACGATCACCCGCCTCTGGGAGACGGGCGGCTGGGACCACCCGGAGGACTCCTTCGAGTTCGGCCTGCGCCGCCTCCTCGACGGCGTCGAAGCCCTCGTTCAAGAACGTGATGAAACCCGTGACGAAATATGCCGGGAGTGCGGCACCCCGCTGGAACCCGCCCCCTCCGGACGCCCCCGCGTCTACTGCTCCCGCGCCTGCCAGCAACGCGCCTACCGGAAGCGCAAGACCGGCTAGATCGCCAGCACCCGCCGCACGGCGCTCATCAGGCTGTCGCGGTAGCCGCCCCCGAACAGCACCACGTGCACGAGCAGCGGATGGAGCTGGTGCAGCGGCACCCGCTCCCGCCACCCCTCCGCCGGCGCCCATTCCTCCCGGTACGCCCCCAGCACCCGATCCAGGTACGGCAACCCGAACAACTCCAGCATCGCCAGATCGCTCTCCCGATGCCCGCCATGAGCCGCCGGATCGATCAGCACCCCGGACCCGCCCGACCACAGCACGTTCCCGCTCCACAGATCCCCGTGAATCCGAGCCGGCGGCTCCGCGGGCCCCGCGACCTCGGGAAACCGCCCCACCGCCCGCTCCACGAGCGCGACGTCCGACGACGGCAGCCCCGCCGTCCGCAGGAACGGCAGCACCCGACGCGTGGCGTAGAAGGACGGCCAGTCCGCCGCGGGCGTGTTGTCCATCGGCAACTCGGCGATGAACCCCGGCCACGGCGCACCGAAACCGGGCGCGCCGGCGCGATGCAACCCCGCCAGCGCGCGCCCGAAGC
Organism: Nonomuraea sp. NPDC050643; assembly: GCF_040654715.1. Lineage (NCBI taxonomy): Bacteria > Bacillati > Actinomycetota > Actinomycetes > Streptosporangiales > Streptosporangiaceae > Nonomuraea > Nonomuraea sp. NPDC050643. Next base: position 46,400 of record NZ_JBFAIM010000090.1, read on the forward strand.
GCTCGGCCGAGGCGGCAGCGGGCGGCTCCTGACGCACCCACGACAGCACGAGCCGGTCGGACCCCTCCTCGACCACCTCGGGGACGGCGATCGCCGCGCCCAGCCAGCGCAGCCCCGCGGCCTCGGAGGCGAACACCTCGGAGGCGGGCCCGCTCTTCGCGAACACCTCACGCCCGTCGTCGAGTACGCCCCGCCACAGCCGCCACCCGTGCGACGAGCCGAGATCCTGCGTGAACCTCATGGGCGAAATGGGCGAATCTCATCGGCGATGTGCTCGGCCACACCCTCGGAGGCCGCCTCGACCAGCGCGAGCACCTCCTCGAACCCCTCCCGGCCCCCGTAGTACGGGTCCGGCACCTCGGCCCCCGCGGGCGCCTCCGGATCGAACGAGCGGAACAACCGCACCTCCACCTCCGCGGGCGCGAGCCGGCGCAACGTGGACACGTTGTCGTTGTCCATGGCGAGCACCAGGTCGTACCGGTCGAACCAGTCTTTGGTGAACTGCCTGGCCCGATGCGCGGCTCCGTCGTAACCGTGCCGGGTCAAGATCTCCAGCGCCCGTTCGTCCATGGGATCCCCGGCGTGCCAGCCTCCGGTCCCGGCGCTGTCGACGGCGACAAGCCCGCCCAGACCGCGGCTCTCGAGCGTCTGACGGAGCACCACCTCCGCCATCGGCGAGCGACAGATGTTCCCCATGCACACCAGGCATACGCGATACGTCATGACATCCATCATGAGGGTGACCTGGTGCGTTCACCGAACGTTCACCCTTGTTAGGGGGTCCGAGTCACCTTCGCTGCATAGCTTCATGGCGACTAAGGACCAAGTGGGAGGAACCCAACCGTGAAGTATGCAGGCCGGCTCGCCGCCGTCGCCGTCGTCGGCGCGCTCTCGCTCGCTGCGTGCGGCACAGACAACAACAGCTCCGCAGGGAGCTCCGCTTCCGCCAGCGCGCCCGCCGCCGCAGGCAACGACAACGGTCTGAGCGGCTCGGTCAACGCCGCCGGCTCCTCGGCCCAGGCCAACGCGATCACCGAGTGGACGAAGAACTTCTCGGCCACGAACCCGGGTGTCACGCTGAACTACCAGCCCAGCGGTTCGGGCGCGGGTGTGCAGGCTTTCATCCAGGGCACGGTCGCCTTCGCCGGCTCCGACTCGGCGCTGAAGGAAGACGAGCCCGCCCAGGCGGACGCGCGTTGCAAGACCGGCAAGGCCATCAACATCCCGATGGTGACCGGCCCGGTCGCGGTGGTCTACAACCTGCCCGGCACGGAAGGTCTGCAGCTGTCGCCCAAGACCCTCGGCGGTATCTTCAGCAGCAAGATCACCAAGTGGGACGACGCCGCCATCAAGGCCGACAACCCGGAGGCAACGCTCCCGTCCACGCCGATCCAGGCTTTCCACCGGTCGGACGAGTCGGGCACCAGCGACAACTTCACCAAGTTCCTCAAGGCCACCGCCGAGTGGCCGTACGAGCCGGCCAAGGCGTGGCCCGCCGAGGCGAAGGGCCAGGGCTCGAAGGGCTCTGACGGCATCGCCTCCTCCGTCAAGGACACCGAGGGCGCCATCAGCTACGTCGAGCTCTCCTACGCCGAGAACTCCTCGCTGCAGAAGGCCAAGGTCGCCAACGGCGCCGGCGAGTTCGTCGAGCTGACCCCCGAGAGCGCGGCCAAGACGGTCGAGACCGCCGAGATCAAGGGCACCGGCAACGACCTGGCCCTGTCGATCGACTACGCCACCAAGACCGCGGGCGCCTACCCGATCGTTCTGGTGACGTACGAGATCACCTGCGAGAAGGGCCTCCCGGCCGACCAGCAGAAGATCGTCAAGAGCTTCCTCACCTACACCGCCAGCGACGAGGGCCAGGCGGCGCTCAAGGAGCTGGGTTACGCCCCGCTGTCCGGCGCCCTGCTCACCAAGGTCCGGACCGCCGTCGAGGCGATCTCCTAACCCCTCATGGCGACCAACCTACGTACCCGTGACGGCGGGCCGGCCACCGGCCGGTCCGCCTCGCGGCGCAGCCACGGTGAGGGCCCCTTCCGGTTCATCTCCACCGCGGCGGGCGTCATCCTGCTGGCGATCATGGCGGCCATCGCCGTGTTCCTCATCAGCGAGGCGATCCCCGCGCTGCAGGCGAACAAGGGCTCCTTCTTCACGGAGCTGACCTGGGACCCGAACAGCGCGCAGGTGTTCGGCATCGGCGCCCTGGCGTTCGGCACCGTGCTCAGCTCCCTGCTGGCGCTCCTCATCGCCACCCCCGTGGCGGTCGGTGTGGCGCTGTTCATCTCCCACTACGCGCCCCGCAGGCTCGCCGCCCCGCTCGGCTACCTGATCGACCTGCTCGCCGCCGTCCCCAGCGTCGTCTACGGCCTCTGGGGCGTGGTGTTCCTGGTGCCGCTGATCAGGACGCCGTCGCAGTGGCTCAACGAGAACCTCGGCTGGTTCCCGCTGTTCGCCGGTGAGGGCATCATCGGCGGCAAGACCATGATCGCGGGCGGCATCGTCCTGGCGATCATGATCCTGCCGATCATCGCGGCCATCGCGCGTGAGGTGTTCCTCCAGGCCCCCAAGATGAACGAAGAGGCCGCGCTCGCGCTCGGCGCCACCCGCTGGGAAATGATCAGGATGGCCGTGCTGCCGTTCGGCCGCCCCGGTGTCATCAGCGCCGCCATGCTCGGCCTCGGCCGTGCCATGGGCGAGACCATCGCGGTCGCGCTGATCTTCCCGGCGACCTTCGACATCACCTTCCAGATCCTCACCCCGCACGCCAACAGCATCGCGGCGAACATCGCCAACGGCTTCGGCGAGGCCACCCAGATCGGCCGCGGCGCGCTGATCGCCTCCGGCCTGGTCCTGTTCGCCATCACGTTGCTGGTCAACATCGGCGCACGCCTGATCATCAACCGCCGCAAGGAGTACGCGAGGGCCGGCGCATGACCGCCATCCAACACATCTCGACCAGCCGCCGGATCAAGGACAAAGTCGTCCAGGGTCTGGTCTATCTGGCGTTCGCGCTGGCCGTCGTGCCACTCGTCTCGGTGCTCTGGCTGGTCATCTCCAACGGCCTGGCCCGCTTCGACCTGGAGTTCCTCACGCACTCGATGAACGGCATCGGGGCCAGGGACGCCGGCGGCGGTGCCTACCACGCGATCATCGGGACGCTCGAACAGGTCCTGCTGGCCTCGGTCATCTCGGTGCCCATCGGCCTGTTCACCGCCATCTACCTGGTCGAATACGGCAACAACGGCCGGCTGAGCCGGGCCATCAGCTTCTTCGTGGACGTCATGACCGGCGTCCCTTCGGTCGTTGCGGGCCTGTTCATCTTCGCGTTCTGGATCCTCTTCCTCGGCTTCGAGTTCTCCGGATGGGCGGGCGCGCTCGCGCTGTCGATCCTGATGATGCCGACGGTGGTCCGATCGGCCGAGGAGATGCTCCGGCTCGTCCCCAACGACCTGCGCGAGGCCTCGTACGCGCTGGGCGTGGCCAAGTGGCGCACCATCATGAAGGTGGTCCTGCCGACCGCGCTCACCGGCATCATCACCGGTGTGATGCTCGCCGTCGCGAGAGTCGCCGGCGAGACCGCGCCGCTGCTGCTGACGGTGTTCTTCACCAACTCCATCAACAACGACCCGTTCAGCGGGCCGCAGATGGGCCTCCCCCTCTACGTCTTCGACCAGGCGGCGCGTCCCAACGACACCGCCATCGACCGCGCGTGGACCGGAGCCCTCACGCTCATCCTGATCGTCATGCTGCTCAACCTGGTGGCGCGCCTGATCGCCTGGTGGCGCGCGCCCGCCAGGGGCCGATAGGGGGTAACCACCGCAATGTCCAAGCAGATCCAGGTCTCGGGTCTCGACGCGTACTACGGGTCGCACAAGGCGATCGAGGACGTCTCGATGACCATCGAGCCCCGCTCGATCACCGCCTTCATCGGCCCGTCCGGCTGTGGCAAGTCGACGTTCCTGCGCACGCTCAACCGCATGCACGAGGTCATCCCGGGCGCCCGGGTGGACGGCAAGGTGCTCCTCGACGGCGAGGACCTGTACGCCCCCACCATCGAGCCCGTCTCCGTCCGCCGGATGATCGGCATGGTCTTCCAGCGCCCCAACCCGTTCCCCACTATGTCGATCTACGAGAACGTGGCCGCCGGGCTCCGCCTCAACGGCCGCGTGGGCAAGTCCACGATGGACGGCGTCGTCGAGGAGTCCCTCAAGGGCGCCAACCTCTGGAACGAGGTCAAGGACCGCCTCAGCAAGCCCGGCGCGGGCCTGTCCGGCGGTCAGCAGCAGCGGCTCTGCATCGCCCGGGCCATCGCGGTCAAGCCGCAGGTCCTGCTGATGGACGAGCCTTGCTCCGCCCTCGACCCGATCTCCACGCTGGCCATCGAGGACCTGATGGCCAAGCTCAAGGACGAGTACACGATCGTCATCGTCACGCACAACATGCAGCAGGCCGCCCGGGTCAGCGACAGGACCGCGTTCTTCAACCTCGCCGAGCAGGGCAAGCCCGGCAAGGTCATCGAGATGGACGAGACCTCCCGCATGTTCACCAATCCAACGCAGAAGGCCACCGAGGACTACATCACGGGGCGCTTCGGCTGATGACCCAACAGCAGGCGGCATCCACGATGAACGGGGACACGAGGACGAAGCCCGTACTGCTCATCGCCGACCCCGACGGCTCCGTCGTGGAGGACCTGGCCACGGCCCTCGAACGCGAGGGCGTGGCCGTCACGGGGGCCTACGACGGTGCTCAGGGGTTGCTGCAGGCTGGGGCCCTGCAGCCGGACGTGGTGCTCGTCTCGGCCACGCTGCCGGTCATCGACGCGGTCGAGTTCGTACGCGCGGTACGGCTCGCCCGGACCGTGCCGGTGCTGCTCGGTGTCGGCGAAGGCCACGCCGAACAGGCCGTGCGCGCACTCGCGGCAGGCGCGGCCGCCTGCGTGGCCAGGCCCTACCGGGTGCCGGAACTGCTGCCGTTCATCCAGGCGGCCTCACCCGAGTCACGCAAGGTGCTCGCCGTCGGCGTCGTCGAGCTGGACGTACAGGCCTACCAGGTACGCGTGGGCGGGCGGGCCGTGCACCTGCCGTTGCGGGAGTTCGAGTTGCTGCAATACCTGATGCGCAACGCCGACCGCACGGTCACCCGCGAACAGATCATGCGCCACGTCTGGCACGCCGCCGCGAACACCTCGACGAACACCATCGCGGTGCACGTCAAACGGCTGCGGGCCCGCCTGGGCGACGAGGACGACCAGCTCATCCAGACCGTGCGCGGGGTGGGCTACCGGCTGGTCACTCCCGGCATTTCCGGAAATCACGCATGATCCTGCTCACCACGCCTTCGACGGTCGCGATGCCGTACCCCACCTCGGGACTCCCCTCGGTGAGTACGGCAACCGCGTAGTCACGCTCACCCCTGATCAGCCCCACGCTGATCACGGCCCAGCGCTCGGTCGAAACGCGCCTGAGCCAGCCGTTCTTCAGCGCCACGCGCTCGCCCGCGCAGGCGGTGGCGCTGATCCCCCAGTCCTGCCCGTCGACGACCGCCCCCATGAGCTTCAGCACGCGCGTGCGGTCACCGGCCTTGAGCGGACTCTTCCCGGACACCAGCGCCGCCATGAGCCGCACCTGATCGTCCACGGACGTCCTGGTGATCCCCCAGCAGTACAGGTCGAGGCACTGGCCGGGCACACCCCGAGTGTCCTTCAGCCCGAACGCCCTCCCTGCCGCGCTGAACCCGCCCGCACCCCCGATCCGCGTCCACAGCCGGTCGGCGGCATGGTTGTCGCTGTAGCGGATCATCATCTCGGCATCCCGCCGCACCCCACCCGGCAGCCTCTTCCACGGGGTACGCAGCAGCAACGCCATGAGGATCTGCACCTTGGCCGCGCTGGCGGTGATCAGCCGTTCGCCGGCGTGATAGCGATAGACCCGCCCGGTCGACAGATCCTTCACCATCGCCGCCACCGGCCCGGCTCGCCCCGCCAGATACCGATCGAGCCGCGCGCTGATCCGCTTGGCCGGAACCGGCGCCACGACCTCGCGCCGCAGGCTCCCCTCAATCCGCCGCAACGACACGACCGCGACCTTCTCCGCGGACGCGGGCACCCGAACGGCGACGGGCGTCTCCACTTCTTCCCGCCCCACCCACACCAACGGCAGAACCAGGGCGAACGCGATGACGAGCCGTGGAATGGCCCTCGCCCCGACCGCGATCATCGAAGCATTATCACGAAGATCCCCAACGGAACGCTAGTGTCCTGCGCCTGAAATTTGCCGGTTAAATACGTATGCTGCTCGGCATGGCGCATTCAGGACCGTCGGCAGTGGAGATCCACCTGACCGAAGCTGAGCACGCTCGGCTCGTTGGCTTGTCGGCGGAGTCGTCGAGGCTGGCGTTTCGGGCGAAGATCGTGCTGGCGTGTGCGGAGCCGGGGATCAGTAATGCGCAGGTGGCGCGGGGATTGGGCATCGCGGTGGGCACGGTGCGTAAGTGGCGTGCCGCCTTTGCCCAGGGCGGCCTTGATGCCTTGGTCGACGAGGCCCGCACGGGACGGCCCAAGGCGGAGTTGACG
>NZ_JBFAIM010000091.1:0-52018 GCF_040654715.1 Nonomuraea sp. NPDC050643
AGTGGCGGCGCGAGGGCGAGCCGCACCTGTTCAACCCCGAGACGGTCTTCAAGCTCCAGCACGCCACCAGGACCCGCCGCTACGAGATCTTCAAGAGGCTTCGCCGCGGGCGGCCTCGCGCTCGGGGGCGCCGTCTCCGGTGGCCTGACCGGCCAGATCGACGCGCCACAGATCGTGGACATGGTCGCCCGGGTGGGCGGCGAGGGCGCCAGGCCCGTCGACTTCTTCGTCAACTTCCTGCTGTCCATGCTGGCCTGGATCGTCGCGGCGTACGGCATGGTGGCGGCGCTGCGGCTGCGCTCGGAGGAGTCGTCCGGGCGCGCCGACCTGGTGCTCGTGACCCCGGTGAGCCGCGCCCGCTGGGCGCTCGGCCATCTGGTCATCGCCGCCGCGGGCTCTGCGGTCGTCCTGGCCGCGCTCGGCGCGGCCACCGGCGTGGGGTACGCCCTGAGCACCGGCGATCTGGGCGGTCTCCCGCGGGTCCTCGGAGGAGCGCTGGCCTACCTGCCCGCCGTGTGGGTGATGACCGGGATCGCGGCGGCCCTGGCCGGCCTGCTGCCCCGCCTCGCGATCGCGGCCTGGGGCGTCTGGACGGTGTTCATCCTGCTCGACGTGTTCGGCATGCTCGGGCAGGTCGACGAGACGCTGCTGAACGTCATCCCGTTCGTGCACGTGCCCTGGGTCGTGCTGGGGCAGACGGCGGCGGTCCCCCTGGCGGGGCTGACCGCCGTCGCGGCCGCGCTGGCCGCGCTCGGTGTCGCCGGGCTGCGCCGGCGCGACCTCGTCATCTGATCAGCCGCCGCTGGCGGACGCGTCCGCCTCCTGGAGTGGTCAGCCGTCGTTGGCGGGCGCGTCCGGCTCCGGGAGCGGTCAGCCGTCCTTCGAGGGCGCGTTCAGTTCCTGCCACTTGTGCATCAGCCGCGGCACCTCGTCGCGCAGGAAGGCGAAGAAGCGCTCGATCTCCTCCAGCCGCGCGCCGGCCGGCGTCTCGGGGCCGAACACCGCCAGCCCGTCGTGCGCGCCCTCCTCGAAGCGGCGGTACACCTCATCGCTCGACAGGGCGGCCTTGTACCAGGCGGCCTGGTCGACGCGGTAGTGGTCGCGGCGCCGGCCCGGATCCCGCTCGCGGGTGATCATTCCGACCCGCATCAGGTATTTCACCGCCCCGGAGATCGCCGGAGGCCCGACCCGCAGTTGCTCGACCAGCTCGGTGGCGGTGCGCCTGCCCTCCTCGGAGACCAGGATCGCGGCGAACACCCGGGCCGCCATCCGGGGATAGCCGGAATCCGACATGATCATGGCGAAGCGCTCCAGGAACCGCGTGGCCGCGCTCTCCTGATCTCCCCCGGTCTCGACTGTCTCCGCCATCTCCGCCCTCTCCGCGCCCGCCGTTCGGTCCGATCGAGTTTACACAGTATCCATAGTTCACAAATTTCATGAATAATAAAAAACTGCTCGCTTGTGAGGAAAAATACATGGTCACCGGCCGGAGCGGTGGTGATGATCGGAGCGCCGGAAACTCCGAACGCGGCTGGAGGTGTCGTGTCCTGGCGTCCGCTCACCCTGACCGCGGTCCTGCTCCTGGCGCTGTCCGTGCCGGGCGTCGCCGCCGCCGGCCCGCCGCCCGAGGTGGAACCGCGAGCGGGTACGCAGGCGCCCGCCCAGGTCAGCGGCCTGTCGGAGCCCGCGCAGTCGGGTGATCCCGTCGCGGCGGCCAAGGCGCACCTGGCCCACCCGCGTTACCACCTCGACCCGGCGGACCTCGTCCCGCGGCGGACGGTCGTGGACGGGCGGGACGAGACGGTCAGGTTCGCCCAGCGCCACCGGGGGCTGCCCGCCTTCGGCGCTCAATACCTCGTGCGCTTCCGGGACAACGGCGGCCGTCGCGAGGTCGTCGGCGCGGGCGGTCGCTTCCCGACCGGGCTGAGCGTCGGCACCGCCCCCGCCGTCAGCAAGGAGATGGCCGAGACGATCGCCCGCGTCCGGGCGCCGGGCGACCGCCTCACGCGCGAGCGGGCCACGGCGCGGGCGGGCTGGTCGTGGCGCCACCGCCACGTGCTGGTCGGCGACATCACCGACCCGGGCGCGGTCCCGGACATGGCCGGCGACCGGTACGTGGTGTCCGACTCCACGCCCGACGGCGCCACGCCGCCCGCGATCATCACCGGACGACCGCACGGGGGCCGTACGGTGACGCTGTCGGAGGGCGGGCGAGCCGACCACTCGCCCGCCACGGACGGCAGGCAGGCGGTCTGGGCGTCGGCCGACCCCGCAGGCGGCTCGCGTACCTGCGGGTCCGGGACGAGGGCGGCGTGCCGCACGCCACGCCTGTCGTCCATGACCTGGCCACCGGCACCGAGGTCGTGATCCCCGAGCCGCCCGGCACGGGCACGCCGCCGCCGGAACCGCTGCCGACCAACGCCACCGCGCCCAAGCCGTTCCAGGTCACGGTCACGGGCGGCCCGTTGCGGCGCTATTCGTGCAACCGGGGCGAGCAGTCGTTCTTCGCCGCCGGGGAGGGCGCCGCCCTCGTCTGGCTCGACGGCACCGCCACCGACACCGACCTGGTCACCCGCGACGGCCCCGCCCACCCCTGCTGAACGACCGCTCGCGTGAGCGGCGCGCTCGCGAGCCGAGTGCCCGGTCAGCGGTAGGAGCCGATGAGCCGGGCGAGGTGCCTGCCGGCGATCTCCAGGGGCGCCTCGCTCTGCGACACCTGGGCGGACAGCTCCGCGCCCTCCAGCGTGTTGATCACCGTGTGGGCGAGGTCGTGCGCGACGTCCTCGGCCAGGCCCGAGCGGCGGAGCCGGTCGCGGACCACGGTGCGCCAGTTCTCGTACGCCTCCTCGGCCGCCCGCTGGATCTCCGGAGCGCGGCCCACGCTCTCCAGCGCGGTGGTGGTGACGGGGCAACCGTCCAGCCAGCCGGAGTCGCGCAGGCCCGTGGCCAGGTCGCGGGCGCAGGCGACGATCGCCGCGGCCGGGTCGTCGACGCGGTCGAACGCGGCGGTCAGGAACTCGGCGAACTCCCTGTCGCCGTGGCGGACCGCCTCGACCGCCAGCTCCCGCTTCCCGCCGGGGAAGAAGTGGTAGACCGAGCCGAGCGTGGCCTGGGCCTCCTGGGAGATCTGTTTGAGCCCCGTCGCCTCGTAGCCCTGTCGCTGCATCAGGCGGGAGGTCGCCCGGACGATCCGCTCCCGGGTGCCGATCTCGTGCTGGGTCCTCATGGCCTCAGCATATTGGATAGAGCGTTCGTTCTAGTGGTGTGCTACGGTCCTCCTCTAAATAGAGCGTTCGTTCTAGAGATGAGGAGATCGAGGATGAAGTCCGTCACCGTGATCGGGCTGGGCCCCATGGGGCAGGCCATGGCCGGCGCGTACCTGCGGGCCGGCTACGAGGTGACCGTGTGGAGCCGTACGCCCGGCAGGGCCGCGGAGCTGGAGGCGCGAGGGGCCGCGCGGGCGCGCACGGTCGAGGAGGCCCTGACCGCGAACGAGCTCGTGGTGCTGAGCCTGATCGACTACGACGCCGTGCACGCCGTCCTGGCGCAGGCCCCGGAGGGCGCCCTGGCCGGTCGCGTCGTGGCCAACCTGACCTCCGACACCCCGGACAGGGCCCGTGAGACGGCCGCGTGGCTGGCCGCGCGGGGGGCGGTGCAGATCACCGGCGGTGTGCAGGTGCCGCCCCCGGCCATCGGCACGCCCGGGGCGATGACGTACTACAGCGGTCCCCTGGACGCCGTGGAGACGCACCGCAGCGCGCTGGAGGTGCTGACCGGGATCGACCACCTCGGCGAGGACCCCGGCCTGGCGGCGCTGTACTACCAGATCGGGATCGACATGTTCTGGACGGCGCTCGCCGGCTACCTGCACGGCCAGGCCGTGGCGGAGGCCAACGGGATCTCGGCGGAGCGGTTTCTGCCCCACGCCGTGAAGACCATGGACCTGGGCTATTTCCTGGAGTTCTACGCCCCCCGCATCGCCGCCGGCGACCACCGGGGGGACGTCGACCGGCTGTCCATGGGCGTCGCCAGCCTGGAACACGTCGCGCGCACCGCGCGGGCGTCCGGCGTGGACGCCTCCCTGCCGGACGCCGTCCTGGAGGTCTTCCGGCGGGGCGTCGCCGCGGGCCACGGCCAGGACAGCCTCACGAGCCTGATCGACGTGCTGAAGCGGCCCTGATCCCGGGCTCGCGGGCCCTGACGTCCCCCGCCTTCGGGCTCCCCGCCGGTCTGTGAGGGGGGTGTAGCTACCTCCACCCCCTTGTACGCCTGGATGCATTCTCCCGCCATGCCCCCAGCTTTAGCGTCATGAGTGCACATTTCAGGACTCATCACGAGGGGATCGAGGATCAGCATGAGCGAGGTCACACGTCGCGGGCTCCTCAGCGGCGCGGCGGCGGTCGGCGGGGTGGCCGTGGCGGCAGGGCTGACGCCGGCCATGGCCGGCGCGTCCGTCCAGGCGGACGTCCCCGAGTTCGGCCCGGTCGTCGTACGGCGCGGCGACCCCCGTTACGAGGACCTGGCGGTGCGCCGGACGAACCAGCGCTTCCGCGCCGAGCCCGACTACTTCTACGTCCCGGGCTCCACGGAGCAGGTCGTGGCCGCCGTCAATGAGGCGGTCCGCGCGGGCCGTCGCATCACCGTCCGCAGCGGCGGCCACTGCTACGAGAACTTCGTCGGCGACGGCGCGCAGGTGGTGATCGACCTGTGTCAGATGTCGGAGGTCTACTACGACGACAAGCGCCGCGCGTTCGCCATCGAGCCCGGTGCCACGCTCATGCAGGCCTACCGCACCCTCTACTTCGGCTGGGGCGTGACCATCCCCGGCGGCCAATGCGGGGGCGTGGCCGCCGGGGGGCACATCGCCGGAGGCGGGTACGGGCCGCTGTCGCGGCGCGACGGGCTCACCGTGGACTACCTGGACGCGGTCGAGGTCGTGGTGGTCGATCGTGGCGGCCGGGCCCGCGCGGTGGTGGCGACCAGGAACCCGGCCGACCCGAACCACGACCTGTGGTGGGCGCACACGGGCGGCGGGGGCGGGAACTTCGGCATCGTGACGCGCTACTGGATGCGCGATCCGAACGCCCGCGGCACCGACCCCGGCAAGCTGCTGCCCCGGCCGCCGGCCACCGTCCTGTCGGGCGTGGGGATCTGGTCCTGGAACGGCATGACCAAGGAGTCGTTCCGCCGGCTGCTGCGCAACTTCGCCGAGTGGCACGAGCGCAACAGCGTCCCCGGCAGCCCGCACGCCTCCCTGTGGGGCTCCCTGCTGGTGCCCGGCCGCCAGTCCGGCGCCGATCCGGGCGGGATCATCCTGCCCGCGCAGATCGACGCGGACGTGCCCGACGCCGAGCGGGTCCTGCGCGAGCACTTCGCCGCCGTGGGCGAGGGGGTCACGCCCGAGGTGTTCGTGCCGCCACTGCAGCGGGACCCGTGGTTCCAGGCGGTCCGTACGCTGTCGCTGGGCGCGGAGTCGGAGTCGGGCCGGTACAAGGGCAAGTCGGCCTACCTGCGCGCGGCGTTGACGGACGAGCAGGCGGACGTGGCGTACGAGGCCCTGGGCACCGCCGGGGAGATCTCCTCGACCGGGCTGCTCTGGCTCCTGTCGTACGGCGGGCAGGTCAACCGGGCACGGCCGGAGGCGACCGCGACCGTGGAGCGCCAGTCCGTGCTCAAGATGCTCCAACTGGTGACCTGGACGCCGGAACAGGACGGGGCCGCGCACCTGGAGTGGGTACGCCGGCTGCACCAGCGGACGTTCGCGGCCACGGGCGGCGTGCCGGTGCCGGGCGGGAACTGCGGTGGCGCGTACATCAACTATCCGGACTCCGACCACGCCGACCCTCGGTGGAACACCTCCGGCGTGCCCTGGTCGACCATCTACTACGGGGACAACTACGCGCGGCTGCAGCGGGTGAAGGCACGCTGGGACCCGCGCGACGTCTTCCGTCACGCCCTGTCGGTACGCGCCCAGGGCTCCTGACGGTACGGGGACGGCGACGTCCTGGCCGCCGCTCCCGCACCCCCCGGAATTGTCCTAGCCCTCCGTCATGATGGCCCCGCGTGTATCCGCTCACTGATCACGAAGGAGCCGTCATGGCCGCCAACGACACCCCCGGATGGTTCGACTTCGGAGGGCACTCCTGGAAAGACCTCGCCCTCGTCCGCGCCGGGCTCGACGCGGGCATCGACCCGGACGACGGCGACCACTGCCATCTGCGCCCGCTCCACGCCGCGGCCGAGCGCGGCTCGCCGGAGGTGGTCGCCGAGCTGGCCGGCCGGGTCGCTGACGTCGACGCGGAGTGCGAGGGCCGCACCGCACTGTGGGAGGCGGTCTTCAACAACCGGCCTGAGAACGCCCGTGCCCTGGTCGCGGCCGGGGCGGACCCGTGGCGGCCGATGATGGGCGGCTGGTCGCCCGGCCGCCTCAGCCTGGCGGGCCCCACCCCCGGCCTGTTCTTCCCGTTCCCGCCGGGTCACGCAGTCCTGACCGAGGCCGAGACCGCCGCCGTCGTGGACGCCGAACGCCTGATCGGCGCGATGGACGACGTCGAGGACGACGGTTTCAGCCTGGCGTGCGTCGGCGGCATCAGCGCCGCCGAGGCGGCACGGCGCCTGGCCGCCGAGCCCGCCGATGAGGAGGAGCTGGAGGAGGTCCTCGACGACCCCGCGGACGACGCGGCCCTGCAGTTCGTCGGCTTCACCGACGTGCCCGGCGGCTGCGTCGTCAGCCAGCAGTGGGGCTACATGGCCTCGACCCCCGTCGTCATGAAGGCCCTGTCGGCGGGCACGGTCGCCTACGGCATGTACGCCAACCCCAAGAGCGGCAACCAGGGCTGCGTCTACCGCGACGGCCAGGTCGTCGAGTGGGACACCCACCCGGGCGGGGGCGACGTCTCCGCCGCCGACTCGGCCGCGGAGATCCTGCTCCAATACCTGTACGCCGGCTACCCCGAGGCCTACTGCTACGCCGGCGCGGGCCTGCGGCCGACCCACATGAGCGCGTTCACCACGGCGGACACACACCTGCGCCTCCCCGACGGGGACTACTGGCAGTGACCCGAACGCTTTTCTTCGGCCCGGCGGCGATTCCCCGATGTTCATCGCATTTTTTTCGCTGGTGCGGCGCTCTGTCCGGCTGAGCAAAATGATCGCCGACCGGCGCCGAGCGGGGGCTCCGAAGCCGCGGGCCGGCGGTTCGCCATCGCATCGGGGGCTCGTCTCAGTGCGTTTCCGGCCGAAGAAGGGTGAAGAGTGAACGGTTTGTCCCGCCTGCTGGCGGTGGTCATGGCCATGGCCGTGACCCTGGTGGTAAATGACAGCGCGCCCGCCGCGGCCGATACGGCTCTGGCCGTCAACCCCACTGCCTGGGCCTCCATCTCGTCCAAGCACCCCCATCGGTCCCACTGGGTGAAATACGACCCGGTCGGGAACGAGGATGACGACGCGTCCGTCGGCCGTACCGACGCGCCGCGCGAGATCACGCGGTCGTTCTTCGAGCTGGACCTCTCCGCCTTCACGGGCAAGCGCGTCCTGAGGGCCAACTTCGTCCTGTACGTCCGGGAGAGCGCGGCGTGCGGGCCCGCCGTCGAGATGTGGGAGACCGGCGCCGTCTCCGCCAGGACGACGTGGAAGAGGCAGCCCCGGTGGCTGCGCAAGGTCTTCACCTCCGAGGCCGGTTGCGGGCAGAAGGGATGGCTCATCTCCGAGGCGGTCAAGGACGCGGTGGCCCGCGGCGACCAGGCCATCACCTTCGGCCTGAGATCCGCCGACGAGCGGACCGCCGGGCGGTTCCTGTTCCGGACCACGCCGTTCACGGGCAACATCGGGCCGAGCATGTCGGTCGCGTACAACACGGTGCCCGACGTCCCCACCGGCCTGGACGTCACGTCCGGAGACTGCTACGGCCCTGAGGCGGGGCCGTATCTCCGCACGACGACCCCGTCCCTCCGGGCCACGTTGACCGACCCCGACGGCGGGAGCGGTGAAATCCTGCGGGGCCGATTCGAGTGGGCCGACGCCGCCGGCGACACGCTCGGTGAGGCCGTGTCCGCCGAGCTGTCGTCGGGCCATCGGCACTGCGTCACCCTGCCGGAGGGGCACCTGACCGACGGCGGCTCCTACACCTGGCGGGTCCGCGCCGAGAACTCCTACCTCGTCGCAGGCCCCGACGGCTACGAGACCTTCTGGGACCTGGGCCAGTGGTCCCCTTGGGCGCCGCAGCTCCACATCGACCAGGTGCCGCCCGCCGCTCCCCCGGTCATCAGCTCCACCGACTTCCCCGAGAACCAGCCGGGCGGTCGCGTCGGACTGCCCGGCACCTTCACCCTCGCCCCGAACGGCGTGAGCGACGTCGCCTCCTACGACTACGACTTCGGTCCTGGCGTCAACCCCGTGCGGGCGGGGTCCGACGGGACGGCGACGGTGACGTTCACGCCCACCCACACGTTCCCCCAGCGGCTGACGGCCCGGTCCGTGGACCGGGCGGGCAACCGCGGCCCGGCCGTGACGTACGCCTTCCGCGCCACCGCCGCGCCTCCGCCCGACGCCACGGGAGGTGGGGCCGGATGAGTTCGTGTTCGGGACCAACGGCGTCTCGGACGCGGTCACGTTCGGCCATCAGGTGATCGGGCAGGTGATCGCGGACGGATCCGCCACGATGACCCTCGCCCCTCCCAGGCGAGGGCTCACCGGCTCAGCGTCACCATGCTGAACACGGCCGGATCGCGTCTGTCCTCGACGACGTGCAGGTTCACCGTCGGCGGCTGAACCCGCGCTCTCCTCATGGGTTCGCGCGGGGGCTCCTCAGGGCGTGGACCGGCGTGCGCGTACGACGTGGCCGGCGCGGACCTCCACCTCCAGGTAGGTCTCCTCGTCGAGGGGGCAGCGGAGCACGGCGGCGCCGTCCAGGAGGCCCTCCTGGCGCGCCCATTCCAGGCGGACCACGGCGTCGGCGGCCTGGGCGGGCGAGGTGAGGGTCCGGCCGAGCACCACCGGCGGGGCTCCCCAGGGGGCGTGGACTCCCTCGATCCGCTCCAGGTAGACGCGGTGGAGCCACGGCGGGGCGGCCAGCTCGGCGAGCACACCCAGCGCCGCCCGCTCGTCCGGGACCACCACGATCCCCTCGGGCAGGGCGGCGCCGAGAGCGCGTGCCGGAGCGCCGACCCGCACCACGATCCCGGTGCGACCGTCCTGCGCGGCAACCGCCAGCCGCCCGGAGGGACGCTCCAGGCCACCGAACAGCCCAAAGAACCCGAGCAGACCAGGCTCCCTGAACGGGCCAAACCGACCGCGCCCGCCAGGCTCGCCGAAAGAGCCAGGCCAACCGCGCCGACCTGGCCCGTCGAAAGGGCCAGGCCGACCTGGCTGGCCGGGCTCGCCGAACGGGCCAGGCCGACCGCGCCGGCCAGGCTCGTGGAAAGGGCCAAGCCAACCGGACTGGCCGGGCTCGCCGGGCTCGCCGGGCTCGTCGGGGCAGCCGAGCCTGCCGGGCTCACCGAGCTGGCCGAAGGGACCGGGCGAGCCGGGTGACGCGGCGCGGACCGCCGCGACGAGTTCGCCCAGCGTGGCGCAGACCGTTGAGCCACCGGTCGGGCGGGTGACGACCCACCCTCCGGCGGTGGTCGAGACCCGCACCGCGCCAACCGGCCGCACCCGCCCGGCGGCGGTGACCGCACTCACGGACAAGGCGCCGGCTGCGATCGCAGGTGCGGCGGAGGACACGGCGGCGCTCGCACGCGCGACGCTGGCTGCGCTGGCAGAAGCCGCAGTCGCGGAGGCCGCTGTGGTAGAGGCGGAGGAGGAGGTCGCAGGGACGGGCGCGGCGGTGGAGGCAGAGGCGGGGGTCGCAGAGGCGGGGGTCGCAGAGGCGGGGGTCGCGGTGGGGGCGGTGGGTGGGTGGGGGGTGGTGGTGGTGAGGGTGGTGCGGAGGGCGGTGGTGATCGCGGCGCGGGCGGCGGGGGTGGAAAGCCAGGGGCGCGACCAGTCGGCGCTTCCCCGCTCGCCGCAAGCACCGCACATCAGCGGCCACCTCCCCTGGCAAGGTCGCTCATGGCATGACGTCCCCCGAGTTGGGCCCCAGGGTCTGGCCGACGTACAGGTTCCCGCCGGGGTCGGCGGCGAGCAGGACGGCCGTGGGCGCGACCTCCTCGGGACGCCCGAACCGCCCCAGGGGAAGCTCGGCCCGCTTGGCGCTCTTCCAGTCCTCGGTGATCCCGGCCACCATCGGGCTCTCCACCGGGCCGGGCGCGATCGCGTTGACCAGCACGTTGTGCTCGGCGACCTCCAAGGCCAGGGACTTCGTGAACCCGATGACCCCGGCCTTGGCGGCGGCGTAGTGGCAGAGCGAGCGGCCGCCCTTGATGCCGAGCTGGGAGGCGATGTTGACGACCCGCCCCCAGCGCCGCTCGATCATCCCCGGTACGACGTACCGGCAGCTCAGGAAGACCCCTGTGAGGTCCACCGCGATCGTCTCGGACCACATCGCCGGGTCCATCTCGGCCAGCGGCGCCTCGGTGAGGATACCGGCCGAGTTGACGAGGATGTCGATCCGGCCGAGCAGGCCGGTGGCGGTGGCGACGGCGGACTGGACGGAGGCCGGGTCGCTCACGTCCAGGGCGACGTGGCCGGCGGCCCCGGGGACGGTGGCGGAAATGTCGAGGTCGGCGACGACGACCCGCGCTCCCTCCCGCAGGTACGCCTCCGCGATCGCGCGGCCGATCCCGCCGGTGCCGCCGGTGATCAGGGCGGTCCGGTTCTCCAGGGCGGGCATGGTTCCTCCAGGCAGGACGGGAGAGGCGGTCAGGCGGGCATGCGGACGGTGAGCCCGCCGTCCACGACGAGGGACTGGCCGGTGACGTATTCCGCGTCGTCCGAGGTCAGGAACCGGATGACGGAGGCCACCTCGCCGGGCTCCCCCACCCGGCCCCAGGGGATGTCGTTCCCGGCGCGGGCCAGGCCGTCGGGGCCGAGGGAGTTCACCGGGTCGGACGACTGCGGGGTGACGATGAGGCCGGGGATCACGGAGTTGACCCGGATCGCCCGGGGGGCGAGTTCGACGGCCAGGCTGCGGCACAGGCCGATGACCCCCGCCTTGGCGGCGGCGTAGTGGGCGTGCTCGCCCCAGCCGTACACGCCGCCGGCGATGGACGACACGGCCACCATGGCGCCCGCGCCGCTCATGCGTGCGGCGGCCGAGCGCAGGGTGCGCAGCACGCCGGTGAGGTCCACCTGCAGCATGTCGTCCCAGGCCGCGTCGGTGAGGTCGGCGAGCGCCGCCCGGCGCAGCACCCCGGCGTTGGCCACGGCGATGTCGAGGCGGCCCCACTCGTCGATCGCGCGCTGGGCGAACGCCTCGACCTGCGCGGCGTCGCGTACGTCCACCTCATGGACCACGCCGGTGCCGCCGGCCCGCTCGACCTGCGCGAGGGTCTCGGCGGGGTCGTGCGGGTCACCGGGGTAGGCGCCGATGACCGTGTGCACGCCGTGGGCGGCGTACGAGACGGCGAGCGCGCGCCCGATGCCGCTGGCGGCCCCCGTGATGACGGCCACCCTGCCATGAAATGTCATGAGAAATCTCCCTCAGATCAGCCGGCCAGCGCGGGCATCTTGCGCGCCCCGAACATCACGAACCCGGACAGGAACGTTCCCAGCGCCCCCACGATCAGCGCGCCCTGGCCCCAGTCCGCGCCCGCGACGAGCATCGCCGTGATGATCGCCCCGGCCGCGATGGCGCCCGGCTGGCTGATGGCGTTGATGAACGAGGTCCCCGTGGCCCGGCAGCGGGTGTCGTAGCACTCGCCCATGTAGAACAGCATCGCCGAGTACGGCCCCACCAGGAAGAACATCCCCAGCGAGTACAGCGCCACCACCGCGAAGGTCCCCTCGGCGGCCAGCAGCATGGCGGCGAAGATCACGCCCGAGGCCATCCAGCCGAACCCGATCACGTTGCGCCGCCCCCAGCGGTCCCCGGCCCAGCCGTGGAAGACGTATCCGAGGTAGCCGACCGCGTTGATCACGATGAACATCAGCAGGGAGTTGGTGAACCCGACGCCCTTGCCCTCGGTGAGCACCGTCGTCCCTAGCACGCTGAACACCTGGATGCCGAACCAGTTGACGAACCAGGCGAACCCGAGGACGAGCGTGTTGCGCAGCGCCGGCCCGCGGAAGATCTCCGCGAAGGGGGCCGCCTCGCTCTCGGACACGCCGTACTCGCGGGCGAGCCGGCCGGCCTCCTCGCGCCGCCCCTCCTTGCGCAGCCGTTCCATCCGCTGCTGCAGCTCGAACTGCGGCGTCTCGCGCAGGCCGCGCCGCAGGAGCGCGATCACGATGGCGGGGAACGTCGCCAGCAGGAAGCAGCCGCGCCAGCCGACCAACGGCAGGAAGACGGCGATGAACGCGGCGGCCAGCAGCGTCCCCAGCGGCCAGCCGCCCTGGACGAGGCTGTAGATCAGTCCTCGCCTCTTCTTGATCTTCTCGTCGTCGGTGACGGCGTAGACCTCGTTCAGGTACGTCGCGTTGACCGACTGCTCGGCGAGCCCGAGCCCGCCGATGGAGCGGACGCCGATCAGGTACGCGGCGTTCATGGTGGCGGCCGACACCGCCGAGGCCAGCGCCGTGCCCGACACCGTGATGATCATGCCCTTGCGCCGCCCCAGCCGGTCGACCAGCGGCCCCACCCCGAGCACGACGATCGCGGTCCCCACCGAGATGAGCGTGGAGTACAGCGAGGCCTCGGCCGCGCCCCAGCCGAAGTGGCCGGAGATCTCCGGGAGCAGCGTCCCGAACATGATGTAGTCGTAGACCGCGAAGATCCACGCGAACAGCGCGATCACGGTCGCCTTGCGCGTTTCCCGCACCCCGAAGCGCGGCAGGCGCCCGGTGCCGGCACCGCTTCCCGGGACGTTCGGCGAGGTCGTTGTCATGAAGCTGCCCTTTCGAAAGAGCGGGTGGGGGGAGTAGGGCGCGTCAGCGCGGAGAGCGGGCCTTGAAGTCGTCGGCGATCTCGTCGAAGGTCGCCCAGCGCACGCCCTCGTGGCCGCTGATGTACTCGATGAGGCGCTCGTGCATGAGCAGGCTCTGCGGGCGGCCCGAGACGTCGGGGTGAATGGTCATGGTGAACACCGCGTAGTCCGACTCGCGGTAGACCCAGTCGAACTGGTCGCGCCACATCTCCTCGAGGTGGCGGGGGCTGACGAAGCCGTGGCTGTTCGGGCTGGCCTTGACGAACATCATCGGGGGGAGGTCGTCGAGGTACCAGTTGGCGGGGATCTCGATCAGATCGGTCTCCTCGCCGCGCACCAGCGGCTTCATCCACTCCGCCGCCGGGAGCGAGTAGTCGATCTTCGTCCAGGAGTCGCCGACGCGGACGTAGTAGGGGGTGAAGTCCCGGTGCATGAGCGAGTGGTCGTACTTGATGCCCCGCTCCAGCAGCAGTTCGTTGGTGACGGGCGAGAACTCCCACCAGGGGGCGACGTAGCCGGTGGGCCTGCGGCCCGCGTACCTCTCGACCAGGTCGATGCTGTGGTCGAGGACGGCGCTCTCCTGCTCGCGGCTCATCGCGATGGGGTTCTCGTGCGAGTAGCCGTGCACGCCGACCTCGTGGCCGCCGTCGACCACCATGCGGGTCTGGTCGGGGAAGGTTTCGATGGAGTGGCCAGGGATGAACCAGGTGGTGCGCAGGTCGTACTTCTCGAACAGGCGCAGCAGGCGCGGGGTGCCGACCTCGCCGGCGAACAGGCCGCGCGAGATGTCACACGGCGAGTCCTCGCCGCCGTACGAGCCCAGCCACCCCGCGACGGCGTCGACGTCCACGCCGTACGCCACGAGAATCTCCTTGGGCATGATCACTTCGTCCTTTCGGTTGGAGACGTCCGCGCGCGCAGTTCCTCGCGCACGCGGGCCGGGTCACGATGGCCGCCGAGCAGCGCGCTGAGCAGTACGCGGGCCTGCGGCGGGCGGAGGGTTCCGGTGGGTACGGCGCCGGCCTCGACGAGGTCCGCCCCTCCCCCGTTGCCGTAGAGGGCGGCGACGGGGCCGGCGTCGACCCGGGTGGACAGGGCCACGACGACACCCGACCCGGTCAGCCGGGCCACCTCGTCCCTGATCATCGGGTTGGCGTTGCCGGCGCCGAGCGCCTGGAGCACGATCCCGGTGGCGCCCGCCTCGGCCGCGGCGCGCAGCACGGCCGCGTCGCAGCCGGGATACAGCGCGACGATGTCGGTGCGGACACCCTCGGGGTCGAAGGCGTCCAGGTCGAGCGGCTTGGCGCGGACGGGCGTCATGGCCAGGCTCACCCGTCCGTCGCGGACCCGCCCGAGCGGCCCGCCGTCGGGCGCGCTGAACGCGGCCATGGCCAGCGTGTGGGTCTTGCGGGTGCCCCCGGCGGCGAAGATCTGGCCGTCGAAGCAGATCAGCGCGCCCAGGTCGCGCGCCCGCCCCGAGGCCGCCACCGCGATGGCGTCGGCGAGGTTGCGCGGCCCGTCGCCGTCCGGCGCGTCAGCGGGGCGCTGCGCGCCGGTGAACACGACCGGTCGCGGGTCGGCGTGGAACAGGTCGGCCAGGTACGCCGTCTCCTCCATGCCGTCGGTGCCGTGGGTGACGACGACGCCGAGCACGTCGGGGCCGGCCAGGGCCTCGCGGATGCTCAGCGCGACCCGGCGCATGTCCGTGAGCGTGAACAGGTAGCTGCCCGCGCAGAGCACGTCCACCCCTTCGAGCGCCACGCCGAGGTCCTCAGGGAGACGCCCGAGCAGTTCGCCCGCCGAGTCCTTGGCGAGACCCACTCCCCGCACGTTCCTGCGGGTGGCGATGGTCCCTCCAGTGGACAGGACGATGACCTTGGACACGCGGCGGCCTCCTTGCGGCAACGGTTTACCCAAACGTTTGGGCCAAACGTTTGGTAGCATCTGACCTGCGACTACGGAATGTCAAGAACATCGCGTTAAAATCAGGTAAGCCGTCAAGCCGTGATCGCCGAAAGCCGAGGGACATGGGTGCCAAGAGGGCGCGTCCGGTGACGCTGCAGATGATCGCGGATCAGCTCGGGCTCCACGTCTCCACGGTGTCCCGGGTGCTGCACGCCAAGCCCGGCGAGGGGCTGCGCGCGGCGTCGAGCCCGACCGTCGAGCGGGTGCGCAGGCTCGCCGACGAGCTCGGCTACCAGCGCAACCCCCACGCGATGAGCCTGCGCACCCAGCGGAGCAACCTGATCGGCGTGCTGGTGCCCCGGCTGTCCGACGTGGTCCTGGCGACGATCTACGAGGGCGTCGAGGAGGCCGCCGCCGAGCACGGCCTGTCCACGTTCGTGGCCAACACCCGCGACATCCCCGAGGAGCAGCGCGCCCGCACCGAGATGGTCCTCGCCCGCCGGGTCGACGGCATCATCTTCGGCGACGCCCACTCCGACTCGGGCTTCCTCGACGAGGTGGCCGCGCGGGGCGTGCCGTTCGTGCTGGTCAACCGGCAGGCGGCGGGGCATGTGTCGGTGGTGTGCGACGACTACCTCGGCGGGCGGATGGTCGCCGAGCACCTGCTGGGGCTCGGGCACGAGGACGTCGCGGTGGTGGCCGGCGAGCCGTACGCGAGCACCGGCATCAACCGCACCGGCGGGTTCGCCGACCGCTTCCGGGAGGCCGGGCTGCCGATCCCCGAGCACCGGATCGTCCACTCGCGCTTCGACGCGCGCGGCGGCCGCGAGGGCACCGAGCGCGTGCTCAAGGCGGGCCCGCTGCCGTCGGCGCTGTTCGTGGTCAACGACTTCGGCGCCATCGGCGCGCTCGGCGCGCTGCGCGACCACGGGTTGCGCGTGGGCGTCGACCTCGCGGTCGTGGGCTTCAACGACACGCCGCTGGTCGCCGAGCTGCCGGTGCCGCTCACGACGGTCCGCTCCCCCATGCACGAGATGGGGCGGCGAGGGCTGCGCAAGCTCGTACGCGTCCTGGAGGGCAGGCGCGCCGAGACCGAGCTGCTGCGCCCGGAGCTCGTGGTGCGGGCCTCCAGCGACCCGGAGCAGTACGCCGCCCTCATGAAGATCACTCCCGCCGAGGCGGTCCGGCACCGCTGATCCCACGCCTGACCCCACGCCTGGGCCCCGCCGCCGGCGTTTCGGCCGGTGGCGGGGCCCAGGGAGTCAGGTGCGGGGTCAGACCGGGCAGTTCGCCATCTTCTTGGTGATGACGACCTTGGCCGGGTTGGAGTTGCCGATCTTCTTCTTCCCGCTGGTCCGCGGGTTGACCGAGAAGCACTTCCAGAAGTAGTCGTGGTTCGACTTGACGAACTTCAGCTCGATCCACCGCTTCTGGTTGCAGTGGTTGTTGAAGTACACGGTCGTGGAGACGTTCCCGTCGCCCCAGGAGATGTTGATCTTCTTTCCCCGCGGCGAGGTGCATGAGGCGGACTTCCGGTGAGCGCTCGACGCCTGGACCCCGGACGCGGATGACGCGGCGTACGAGGAAGTGGCGGAGGACTGGGTGGAGGCGGTCGCGGCGGACGGGATGGTCAGCATCGCGAAGGCGGCCCCGAGTCCGGCCACCGCGGGGACGAGTTTCGAGTACTTCATGATCCTCTTCCTGTCTCGGCGAACGCCCCGGACCGGCTTCGCCTGCCGCCCCCGACGGGCGGCGACCTCGGCGCCGGGGCTCGCCCACCACGCTGACCGGCGGCGCCGGCGGACGGCAAGGGATCTTCGTCCGGGGTCCGTCCAGCGAACTTTGGACGGACCCCGGACAATTCAACCGCCCAGGTCAGAGGCCCTGCGGCCGCTCCCCGTCCGGCGAGAAGCAGGGAGGATCAGTTGCCCTTCGGGTGGGTGCTCCAGTACTCGTCGGCGGCGGCCTGGATGTCGGACAGGACCTTCTGGTAGGTGTCCGGCTTGACGACGAAGGCGCTGAAACCGTCCAGCGCGGCGGTCAGCACCGGAGGCGGCGTGGCCTCGAAATAGCGGTTGACCAGACGGTGCTCCCCGCCGCTCGCGGCCTTGCCGACCTCCGCGATGGCCTGGTCGGCGATGGCGACCTTGGGGTTGGCCGAGACGTCTCCCCTGGCGGTGGCCCATTTCTCCTGGGCCTCGGAGCCCACCCACCACTTGAGGTACTTCATGCTGGCCTCGGGGTCGGGCGCCTTGGCCAGCGAGCAGAGCGGGCCGCTCTCGAAGATCATCGAGGTCTTGGGGAGGGCGGGGTTCACGTTCGGGATCACGAAGAAGCCGTAGTCGGTGCCCGCCTTCATGGCGCGCTGGGTCATGCTCGTGTTGAACCAGGTGCCGAACGACACCATCGCCGCCTTGCCGGTCTTCAGCACGTCGCCCGGGTCGGTCTTGTCACCGGGGTTGGTGAAGTACCCGGCGTCGATCATCGCCTTCCACCGCTCCATGACCTGGACCACGCCGGGGTCGGTGTACTTGGCCTGGCCGGTGGACAGGCGGTCGTACAGGTCGGGGTCGGTGCCGGCGAGGAGCTGCTCGAACCAGACGAAGGAGAACAGCACGCTGGTGTGGTAGAACGCCTTGACGTCGTTCTGCTTGAGCGTGTCGGCGATCTTGACGAGGTCGTCCCAGGTCTTCGGGGGCTGCAGCCCGTGCTGGTCGAAGATCTTCTTGTTGTAGAACATCCCCCAGTACGCCGCGTTGAGCGGCACGCAGTACTGCTTGCCGCCGACGGTGTAGTACTCGGCCAGGTCCGCCGACAGGTCGCCGTTCTTGATCGCCTCCTGCCAGAGCGCGGTGGTCTCCGCCACCTGCTTCTGCGCGACGATCTCCGCCAGCCGCCCGCCCGTCGTCCAGGTGAACAGGTCTGGTTTGACGTCGGTGCGGAACGACGCCTTGATGAACGCCTGGTAGGTGGGCTCGTCGGTGTAGCCGACCGGCTTCATCGACAGGCCGATCCGCTGCTTGGACAGGGCGCCCATCTCGTCGAAGTATTTGCTCCAGGCCCCCTTGTCGTTGTAGAGCTTCAGCTCGGTCTTGGCCTGCTGCCGCGCGGTGTCGCCGCCCGAGCCGCAGGCGGCGAGGACGAGGGAGACGGCGGCGGCGACAAGCAGTGGACGCGACCGGTTCATGCCCGGCCTCCTGTTCGCTCACAAATACTCACGGTGGGGGTGAAACGGGACCCGTGGCGAGTCATCTAATCACTTGATATCTTGGCTGTCCATAGCCGCGGGGACCACCGCCCGCCGCGCCGCCTCCCGATAGTCGCGCGGCGCCATCCCGTACCTGCGCTGGAAGAGCCGGCCGAAGTACGACTGGCCGGAGAACCCGCAGCGCTGGGCGATCGCCCCGATCCCCTCCATCGTGGTGGCCAGCAGCAGGGCGGCGTGCTCCAGCCGCCGCGCTGCCACGAACGCGACCGGCGTGCAGCCGTAGTGCCGGCCCATGGAGCGGGCCAGGTGGCCGGAGCTGACGGCGGCCAGCGCGAGCAGCCGGGGCAGCCCTTCGCGCAGGTTCTCCTCGCGGCTCATCGCCACACAGGCCGACACCAGCCAGCCCGGCCGCCCGTCCACCACCGTGCCGTCGGCCCGCTCCAGCGCCGGGACCACCGCCGTCCAGAGCCTGACCAGGTCGAGGACGCGCGGGGCGCCGGTATAGGCGGCCAGCACCCGGGCGAACTCGGCGGCGACCGGCCCGTCCAGGTCCGTACGGGCGATCGGCGGCAGCTCGCGCCGGTCCCAGTCCGCCGTGCCCGCCAGCCCGGCGAGGTCGGCGAAGGCGCGCCAGCGTTCGCTGGGGAAGGCGATGTTGACGAAGCGCATGCCGGCCGCCGTGGCGGCGAACTCGTGCCGGTCGGGCGGCCGCACCAGGAGCAGGTCGCCCGCGCGCAGCGGCATCTCGGCCTGGCCGACCCGCTGCGTGCCGGCCCCCGCCGTGACGAGGACGAGCTCGTGGAAGTCGGCGTGGGTGTGCGGTTCGGGCCGGTCGCGCCGGCCGCCGGTCACGGGCACGAGGGCGGCGTGGTACGGCAGCCCGGCGGCGAACTCGACCCAGCGCAGAATGGTCGACATGTCAGGAAATTAATAGTTATGGAGCGCCGATTACTAGTAACTCCGGCCACGGAGACCGAAGAATCCGGATCGACGCCTCCACCCACGGCCCCATGAGGAGCACATGGTGATCACGGAAGTCGACCGGACTCTCCAGGACTACGACCGCGACGGCTACACGATCTTCCGCAACGTCCTCGACCGCGACCTGATCGCCGAGGCGAGCGACCACGTCGCCTGGCTCCAGGCCAAGCACCCCGACCGGCTCGGCGAGGACCTGGGCACCGAACTGGTCGCCGGCGACCCCTTCTGGGTGCGCCTGGTCAGCGACGCACGGCTGCTGGACATCGCCGAGCTCTTCGTCGGCCCCGACATCGCGCTGTTCGCCTCGCACTACATCAGCAAGCCCCCGTTCGCCGGCAAACCGGTCCTGTGGCATCAGGACGGGGCGTACTGGCCGCTGGAGCCGATGCGGGTGGTCACGCTCTGGCTGGCCGTGGACGAGGCCACGACGGAGAACGGCTGCCTGCGGGTGATCCCCGGCTCCCACCGGGACGATCTGCACGCGCTGCGGCAGCGCGACGACGTGGACAACGTGCTGGGCTCGGAGAGCGCCGTGACCGTGGACGAGTCGAAGGCCGTGGACCTGGTGCTGTCGCCCGGCGACGTGGAGGTGCACCATCCGAACATCCTGCACGCCTCCAACGCCAACACCTCCCCCAGGCGCCGCTGCGGCCTGACGATCCGCTACATCCCGACCTCGACCCGGATCACCAGCGAGCAGCAGCCGTTCGTCTCCGCCCTGCTGCTGCGCGGCGACCCGGGCGTGAACGTCTACCAGCCGTTCCCCACGTACGCGCCGGGCGAGCACATGCCGTTCGCCGGAGCCTGAGGACCGCGCCACCCGAGAGCCCGCCGGAGTTCGAGCTCCGGACAGGAGCTTGATCGCCATACTGGGGCGCATGCGACTGATCCGCCCCACCGTGACGACCCTCGCCGGCCTCGCGATTCTGGCCGTGGTCGGGTGGCCGGGCGAGGCCGTCAGGCCGGGCGCGGGCGTTCCCGTCGAGCCCTGGCGGCCGCCCGGCCGTGGCACCGCGGCCATCGACGTCCTGGGTCCGGCGCCCCACCTCAGCGAGCTCTTCGGCGACGTGGCGGTGACCAGGCAAGGGCCGGGGTAGCCGCCGTACGGCTCGCGGACGGGGCCGACGCCTGGGTGTACCAGCGGCCGTGGAACGACCTGGTGGGCTGGGTCCGAGTGGACGACCGGCACCTCTCGGTCGTGTGGCGCGACGGGCGGGTCACGCTCATCGACGTGCCGACGGGGCGCATCGTCTGGAAGACCGGGCTCCCCGACGGGCCGGCCGCCGAGGCCGGCCGGGCCATGGACGGGGAGTGGCATGCGATGTGGGAGCTGTCCGTCGCCGGCTCCGGCATCATGGTGGTCCCGCACGACGGCCGTGTCGACGCACTGGACACCCGCACCGGCGCGACCGTCTGGTCCAGGTTCCAGAAGACGTCGTGCGGGCCCATCGACGGGGTCCGGGGCGTGGGCGAGGTCGTGGTGGTCAACCATCAATGCGGCAAGCCGCAGAGCTTCGCGCTCGGGGCCGGGGACCGGTCGCCGCGGTGGCGGGTGCCCATCGACCCTCTGGCGTACATCGCCCGCGACATCGGGCGCGGGCTGCTGGTGAACCTCGACGAATGGGGCGGCCCCGTCGTCCGCGGAACCGCGGACGGGAAGGTCATCTGGCGCGACCCGGCGGCCGGGCTTCGCGACGGCGTGGGCGTGGACTCCTTCGGCGTGACGGCCGAGCTGCTGCTGGTGGACACCCCGGCGGGGATCGTCGCCTACCGCGTCGCCGACGGAAGCATCGCCTGGCGTCGCCCGCTGGACCGGCCGGCCGGGACGTCGGACGCCGTGCTGACGGACGGCCGGGTCGCCTACGTCAGGGGGGACGAGCGGACGGTGGTCAAGCTCGACGCGCGCACCGGCGAGGTCATCGACCGGCGCCGATTCGAGGAGGAGGTCGGCCTGCGGGTGATGCGCGGCGATCTGGCCGTGGTGACCGTGGGGATCGGCGACGACCGGGTGGTCGGCTGAGGCGCTAGGGCCGCCCGGTCGAGCGGGCGCGCAGGTGGGCCCGCTCGCCCTGGTGGCCGAACAGGACGAGCAGCTCGACCGGCTCGGCGCCGTCGGCGCCCAGCCAGTGCGGGACGTGGGTGTCGAACTCCGCGACCTCGCCGGGCCTCAGGACGAGGTCCTGGTCGCCGAGGAGCAGGCGCAGCCGTCCGTTGAGGACGTAGAGCCACTCGTACCCTTCGTGCACCTTGAGGTCGGGGACGTCGCCCTCCCGGGCAGGGATGATCATCTTGTACGCCTGCATCCCCCCGGCCCGGCGCGTCAGCGGCATGAACGTCATCCCCTGGTGGCGTACCGGACGGAGGTGCACGCGCGGATCCCCGGTCGGCGGCGCGCCCACCAGCTCGTCGAGCGGGACGTCGTACACCCGGGCCAGCGGGAGCAGCAGCTCCAGGTTCGGGCGCCGCCCGCCGCTCTCCAGCCGCGACAGCGTGCTCTCGGAGATCCCGGTCTCCTCCGCCACGTCGGCCAGCGTGATGCCGCGCCGGCGGCGGAGTACGCGCAGGCGGGGCCCCACGGCGGCGAGTACGGCGGTCAGCTCGTCCATGCCGCTCACCTTGCCGAAACGGCATGAAAATGTGCAAGTCAGACGAGAGTCCATCAACCCCATTTGATGTATTCTCACGTCATGGCGTCGCCCCAGACCGCACCCGCCTTCGTCCGGCTGGCCGCCCACCCCCTGCGGTGGCGGCTGCTGACCGAGCTGGCCGCGAGCGACTACCGGGTCCGCGAGCTGGTGGAGCTGGTGGGCCAGCCGCAGAACCTCGTCTCCTACCATCTGCGGCTGCTGCGCGGCGGCGGCCTGGTCACCGCGCGGCGCAGCACGTACGACGCCCGCGACAGCTACTACCACCTCGACCTCGAACGCTGCGCCCAAGGGCTGACCGCCACCGGCACGTCCCTGCACCCCGCCCTGCGCCTCCAGCCGGTCCCGCCGGCCGCACCGGCGCCAGGGCGCCGGCCCGCGGTCCTGTTCACGTGCACCGGCAACAGCGCCCGCTCACCGATCGCCGAGGCCCTGCTCCGCCACCGCGCCGGCGGCCACGTCGAGGTGACCAGCGCGGGCAGCCACCCCAAGCAGGGGCCGCACCCCGACGCCGTACGGGTCCTGCGCGAGCGCTACGGCGTCGACCTGGCGGGCCGGCCGCGGCACCTGGACACCGTGGCCGGACACCGGTTCGACCACGTGATCAGCCTGTGCGACAAGGTCCGCGAGGTGTGCCCCGACTTCCCCGGCCGTCCGCGCCGGGCCCACTGGAGCATCCCCGATCCGGCCACGGACGCCTACCCGGCCTTCGCCCGCATGGCGGAGGAGATCGACACCCGCATCCACCACCTGCTGCCGCTCCTCACACCTCAGGAGGTCCGATCATGACCGCGTCCGACCAGCTCGCCGGTGTCCGCTACCTCGTCGACGACGTGAGCGCCGCCGTCGACTTCTACACCTCCCATCTCGGCTTCACCCTGCGGCTCGACGCCGCGCCCGCCTTCGCCGACGTCGTACGCGGGCCGCTGCGCCTCCTGCTGTCCGGCCCGGCCAGCTCCGGCGCCCGCGCGACCCCGCGGGGCACCGCCGCCGGCCGCAACCGCGTCCACCTCCTCGTCGGCGACCTCGACGCCGAGATCGCCCGGCTCCGCGACGCCGGCCTGTCCTTCCGCAGCGACGTGGTCGCCGGCCCCGGCGGACGCCAGATCCTGCTCACCGACCCCGCCGGCAACCTCGTCGAACTCTTCGAACCCGCCACCGCCTGACCCCGCGCTCCGGGGCGGGCCCCGGCGACATGGCCGAACGGCCGATCCGGGCCTACTGCCCAGGTCGGAGATCGCCGTCCGGCAATCAGGGTTTCCGTAGGTGATCCCTCCGATGTCCGACAGCCGTGTCAAGCCCGATCTTGATGTCGCGGGGCCCGAGAGCCGGGCCCCGCGAATCGGAGGGGCACGATGAAGGCAAGAGGCACCCGTACGGCGGTCGTGGCGGCTTTGACCCTGTCGATCCTGGCCGCGTCGGCCGCGGCCGACGCGGCTCCGGGCGGAGAGCCCGATTTTCAGGCGCTGCTGGACAGGGTCGTCGCCGGCGGCGCGGTGGCCGCGATCGCCGAGGTGCGCGATGGGGACAAGGTCTGGCGCGGCGCCAGCGGCAGGGCGAGGCTGGGCGCCGCCCGGCCGGCCCCGGTGGACGGGCGGTTCCGGATCGGGAGCGTGACCAAGTCGTTCACCGCGACCGTGGTGCTGCAACTCGTGGGCGAGGGGAGGCTGAGCCTGTCGGACAGCGTGGAGCGGTGGCTTCCCGGGCTCGTGGACCGGGGAGCCGGCATCACGGTCAGGCACCTGCTCCAGCACACCAGCGGCCTTCCCGAGTACACGACCGGCATGATGGACAGGTGGGGCGTCCCCCGGCAGCGCTACCGCACCTGGTCGGCCCGCGAACTGGTGGCCAGGGCGGAGGCCCTCCCCCGCAGGCTCGCGCCCGGGGCCGGGTTCGACTACTCCAACACGAACTACATCGTGCTCGGCCTGCTGATCGAGCGGGTCACCGGCGGCTCGTACGCGGCGGAGATCGGCAAGCGGATCCTGCGGCCGCTCGGCCTGCGGCACACCCACCTGCCCGGCGCCTCACCCGCCGTGCCCGGCCCGCACGCCCACGCGTATGTGCCGGTGACCAGGAAGGGCAAGGTCGTCCCCGTCGACCTCACCCGGTTCGACCCGACGATGGCGGGCGCGGCCGGGGAGATCATCTCCACCACCGCGGACCTCAATCGCTTCTACCGGGCGCTTTTCCAGGGCGGGCTGCTGCGCCCGGCGCAACTGAAGGAGATGAAGGACCTGGGCAGGACCGAGGAGTACGGGCTGGGGCTGGAGGCGGGACCCCTGCCGTGCGGCACCGCCTGGGGTCACGGCGGCGGCCCGTTCTACAAGACGGTGGCGTTCAGCTCGGCCGACGGTTCGCGACAGGTCGCGCTGTCGATGACGCCGCTCTCCGGCGACCCCGAGCAGGCCGCCCTGGCCCTGCTGACCGCCGCGCTGTGCCGTTAGCGGTGAAGGACGTCGAAAGGGTGGGGGCCGCCGTCGGCGGGCGGTGAGCCGAAGAGCCGGGCGGCCATCCGGAGCGAGTCGTCGATGGTGTCGAAGCCGCGCGGGAGCATGACCCGTTCGTAGGCGGCCACGGCGTCGGCGATCGACTGTTCGCCGCGCGCGGCGGCGAGCAGTTCGCCGGCCAGTGTCGCGGCGTCCTGCAGTGCGGTGTTGGCGCCGACGCCGCCGGTCGGCGGCATGGTGTGGACGGCGTCGCCGAGCAGCGTGACCGGGCCGGACCGCCACGACTCGACGCGCACACCGGCCCGGATCGTGATCGGGAAGAAGCCGTCCCGGTCGGCGCGGGCGAAGAGCTCCCGGACGCCGGGGTCCCACCCGGCGGTCAGGTCGGTGGTGAGCTTCCACAGGTCCTCCGGCGGCAGCCGGAACAGTTCCTCGTCCGGGCGGCCGAGACGTTCCGGGGTGGCCAGGAGGGTGATCATCAGGTAGTCCGGCACGTCCTGCGGGCGGGAGCGGAACCGCACGGGTGCGAACCCGGCGCCGCAGCCGGTGTCGTCGGAGAGCCAGGAGAAGCCGCGGCGGAGGACCTCCGGCACGAGGGCTTCGGTGCTCTCGGTGAGCGCCATCCGGCCGTAGACGCACCGGAGGCCGAGGTCTCGCACCGTGGCGTGCGGGAGCAGCCCGCGGCGTACGGCCGAGCCGACGCCGTCGGCGCCGACCAGCACGTCGCCCTCGTCGTGGCCGCCGTCGGCGAAGGCCACCCGCACCCGGCCGGCGTCGGTGATCCGGTAGCCGGTCACCGTCCGGCCGAAGTGGACGGTGCCGGGCAGGCCGGCGAGCAGGCCCTGCCGGAAGGTGTTCCGGTCCACGTTCGTGATCTCGTCGTCGTTGATCCCCGGGAACCTCTGCGCCATGACCGGCCGCAGGTGGTGGGTGTAGGCGGCCCACCACGCTGCCGCACGTCATCGAGGGCGTCTGCGGCACCGACCCCACCGCCCCCGACTTCGTCGCCCGCTTCGCCGACCAGGTCGCCCTCCTGGCCCGGCTCATCGGGCTCGAACCCGGCTCAGGGCAATAGCGCGCCGGCGCGCTTGACCGTGCGGATCACCGGCGCGGTCTCCACCTCGCGCACTCCGTCCAGCGGCGCCACCCGCTCGGTCAGGTAGCGGTAGAGGTCCCGGGTGTCGCGGCAGGTCACGCCGACCATGAGGTTGGCCGGCCCGGTGGTGGCGGCGACCACGTCGGCCTCGGCGTGCGCGGCCAGCGCCTCGCCGGTCGCGGCCAGGGCGCGCGGCTCCACCTTCATCCACAGCCAGGCCTCGGCCCGGTAGCCCAGCGCCGGCATGGGGATCTCGACGTCGAACCGCAGCGCGCCGCCGTCGCGCAACTGGTCCAGCCGCCGCCGTACGGTGGTCTGCGACCATCCGCAGGCCGCCGCCAGCTCGGCGTACCCGGCCCGGCCGTCGTGGGCCAGCACCCGCAGCATCGCGTGGTCCTCCGGGCTCACGGAGATCTCCCCCTCCCGCGCCCGAGCCGGGCTCAGCCGTGCGGCCTGCTCGTCGGAGAGCGCCGCCACCCGGCTGCGCCATCCGGCGAACAGGTGCAGCGTCGCGTGCGCGGACATGGAGACGACGCGCGGGGTCCGGGGCAGTCTCCGCAGCAGCGGCGCCTCTCCGTCCTCGTCGGCCTGGACGCCACAGGCGATCTCGGTGCCCCCGGACAGCAGGCGCACCCACGCGGTGTCGTCGCGGCGGGCCAGCGCCTCGGCCATCGGGACGGCCGCGTCCGGCACGCACACCAGGCGCACGGCCCACGAGGTGCGCCCCGACCGCAGGCCGTCGAGCAGGCCGACCACCCGCACCAGGCCGTCGGCGCGCAGCCTGCGGTAGCGGCGGGCGACCGTGTGCTCAGAGGTGCCGAGGACCTCGGCGATCGCACGGAAGGAGGCCCTGCCGTCGAGCTGGAGCGCGTGCGCCAGAGCGCGATCCGCCTCCCCCAGCACGCTGGTTTTCGCCATATCTCATGCTCTCATGCGATTTATCGCCGTTAAGTGCTCTCCGAGGGGCGGTTACCGCCGCCCAGGGGCGAGGGTCGGCGCATGAGCACATATCTGGTCTTCGGAGCCACCGGAAACGTCGGCAGGAGGGTGGTCGAGCGGCTGACCTGGGCCGGCGCCGCCGTACGGGCCACCAGCCGCACGCCGGAATCCGCCGGGCTCCCCGCCGGGGTCGAGGTCATCGCCTCCGGCCTGACCGCGCCCGGCGCCCTGGACGGCGTCGAGGCGGCGTTCCTCATGTGGCCCTTCCACTCGGCCGAACCGGCGCGGCCCCTCATCGACGCGCTCGCCCGCGCCACCCGTCGCGTCGTGTTCATGACCGGCGGCGGCGCCCTTCCCGGCGTGGCCCCGCAGGACCAGCCGAACCCGGTCGCCCGCTGGCACGCCACGGTGGAGCGCCTGATCGAGCGGTCGGGCCTGGAGTGGACGGTGCTGAGCCCCAGCACGTTCATGGCCAACACGTTGTGGTGGAGCGGGCAGATCAGGGCGGGCGACACCGTACGCGGGGCCTACGGGTCGCTGGTCATGACGCCGATCCACGAGGACGACATCGCGGCCGTGGCCGTCCGCGCGCTGACCGGGCCCGGACACGCCGGGCGCCGCTACACGCTCACCGGCCCCGACCGGCTCACCCAGGCCGAGCAGGTACGGGTGATCGGCGAGGCGATCGGGCGCCCTCTGCGCTGGCGGGAGCTGACCCGGGAGGAGGAGCGCGAGCGCCTGTCGGCCGACCCGGCCTTCCCGGACGACTTCGCCGACGACCTGCTCGACGGCTACGCCACCATGGCCGCCGCCCCGCCGCCCGCCCTCACCTCCTCGGTACGCGACCTCACCGGCGCCCCCGCCACGCCACTGTCGGTCTGGGCCGCCGAGCACGCCGCCGGCTTCGGCGGCCCGGTTCGCGCCGAGGGCGACGGCGCCGGGCGGGTCAGGAGGCGGCGGACAGCAGGGTGAGCGCGGCCTGGCGGGCGTGCTCGCCCGCCCCGGCGCCGTCGTGGTGCGCGGCGACGACGGTCGCGCCCTCGACCAGCATGAGGAGCTGCCGGGCGAGCAGGTGGGGATCGGCGGCTCCGGCGCGCTCGGCGATGCCGGTCAGCAGGTCGAGGTAGCGGCGGAGGTGACGCGCGGTGATGGCGCGGACGGTCTCGACGTGGTGCTGGGCGGCCGCGTTGAGCATCGCGCAGCCGCGGAAGACCGGGTCGTCGTACCACCGCTGGAGGGCGTCGAACACGGCGGTGAGCTGGTCGCGCGGGTCGTCGCCGGCGGCTTCGGCCGCCGCGGCCAGCCACTGCGTGACCCGGTCGCTGCGCTGCCGGAGCATGGCCTCGACGAGGCCCTCCTTGGTGCCGAAGTGCCGGTAGAGCGTCTCCTTGGAGACGCCGAGGCGGGTGCAGAGCTCGGCGACGCCGATGCCGTCGAGCCCGCGCTCGTAGAGCACCGCGGTGGCGGCCTCGAGGATGGTGGCGCGGGTGCGGGCCGGGTCGATCGTCGAGCCTTTGGCGACTGGCATGGATAGATGGTACCGCTCGGTTCGATCGACTGCTAACGTCTCAGATCGTACCGATCGGTTCGACCTTGGGAGCCTCGCCATGCCAGATCCGTTCGCCGCCGACCCGCCGCGCGACCCGGACTTCCCGGCCACCACGCCCGCGCTGACCTTCGACAGCGGGGGCGTGCCCCTGCACGGCGTCCTGCACGTGCCGGCGGGACGCGGGCCGCACCCGGTCGTCGTGCTGCTGCACGGATTTCCCGGCAACGAGCGCAACTTCGACCTGGCGCAGGTGCTGCGGCGCGCGGGTTACGCGTCGCTGGTGTTCCACTATCGCGGCTCGTGGGGCGTCGGCGGTTCGTGGTCATGGGGCCATGTGCTGGAGGACACGGCCGCGGTCGTGGCCGGGCTGCGCGACGAGGGGCTCGCGGCCGCCCATCGGCTCGATCCGCGGCGGCCGGTGCTGATCGGCCACAGTCTGGGCGGCTTCGCCGCGCTGATGACCGCGGCGGCCGAACCGTCCGTCGCGGCGGTCGCCTCGGTGGCCGGGTTCGACTTCGGCACGGTGGCCGCGCTCTGCCGGGCCGATCCGGGGGTCCGGGCGGGTTACGTCGAGGCGTTCGCCGGCGAGCTGGGCCCCCTTCGCGGCACCAGCGGGGAGGCACTGGTTGGCGAGATGGAGGCGGCCGGCGACTCGTGGCGGCTGGCCGGGTTCGCGCCGCTGCTGGCGGACCGCCCGGTGCTGCTGATCGGCACCGGTCTCGATGCCGTCACCCCGTACGACGTGCACCACGAACCGGTCGTCGCGGCGTACCGGGCGCAGCCCGTCGAGCACCTCGAACACCACCTCTTCCCGACCGACCACGCCTTGTCGGACCACCGCGTGACCCTGGCGCGCACGATCGTGGACTTCTTGGCACGGTGCCCATGAGACACGCCCAACGGCAGGCCCAGTGGCGGGCGCTGCGGCTGGCTCTGGGCACCGCTTCGGCGCTCGGGCTGGCGCGTTTCGCCTACGGGCTGCTGCTACCGGCCATGCGTGACGACCTGCGCTGGACCCTGGCCGAAGCCGGGACGATGAGCGCCGCCAACGGGCTCGGCTATCTTCTCGGCGCGCTGGCGACCCCCGTCGTGAGGCGGCGGCTGGGCACCGCCGCCACCTTCCGCTGGGGAATGGTCCTCACCGCGGTGGCGCTCGCCGCCACCCCGCTCAGCGGCGACTACGCGGCGCTGCTCAGCCTGCGGGCCGCCGCCGGGGCGGCCGGGGCCCTGGTGTTCGTCACGGGCGGGGTGATCGCGGCGCGCCTGGCCACCGACGTCTCCTCCGGCATGCCCATCGCCGTCTACTTCGCCGGGACCGGGCTGGGCATCGTGTTCAGCGGCGCGACCATCCCGGCCCTGGGGGATCGCTGGCAGCTCGCCTGGGGCGGCCTGGCCGTCGCCGCGGGGCTGGCGGCCCTGGCCAGTTGGAGCGCCGCGCGTACCGGCGCGGACCACGACGCCCCGGCCGCCGGCACGGGCCGGCCACCGATGCCGGTGCGCTCGCTGTGGCGGCCGGCGCTGGCCTACCTGCTGTTCGCCGCCGGTTACATCACCTACATCACCTTCCTGTCCGCCTACCTCGCGGACCGGGACGCGCCGGTCGCGCAGGTGACGTTCACCTGGACGGTGCTGGGGCTGGCCGTCATGGCGGCGCCGTTCCTGTGGAGCCGTCCCATCACCCACTGGCCCGGCGGCAGAGCCCTCGCCGCGCTGCTCGCCGTCCTGGCCGTCGGAGCGGCGCTCGCCCTCACCTCGCCGGCCCCGCCGATCATCCTGGCCTCCGCCATCGTGTACGGGGCGACGTTCATGGGCGTCCCCGCCGCGGTCACCGCGCTCATCAAGACCGCCACCCCACCCGCCGGCTGGACCTCGGCGCTGGCGGCCTTCACCACCTTGTTCGCCGCCGGGCAGACCGCCGGCCCGTGGCTGGCCGGGCTCCTCGCCGACCGCACCTCGACGACCGCGACCCTGGCCTGGACCGCGATCCTGTGCGCCGCGGCGGCGCTGATCGCCACCACCGCAAGCCGTTCCCCGAGCCGGGCGCCCGCCGAGGCTCCCGACCACACCCCACGATGAAGGAGCGAACGACCATGGCGACTTTCGTCCTGATCCCCGGCATGTGCCACGGCGGCTGGTGTTTCGACGAGCTGGCCGGGCGCCTGCGCGACCACGGGCACCGCGTCCTCCCGCTGACGCTGACCGGCCTCGGCGAACGCGGCCACCTGCTGTCCGGCGGGGTGAACCTCGACACCCACCTCCAGGACGTGACCGCCGTCCTCGAGGCCGAGGACGTCCACGACGCCGTCCTGGTCGGCCACAGCTACGGCGGAATGGTGATCACGGGGGTCGCCGACCGCCTGCCCGGCCGCGTGGCCGCCCTGGTCTACCTGGACGCGGTGGTGCCGGGCGACGGCGACTCGTGCTGGAGCCTGGTCTCCGACCGGGAGCGGCAGTGGTACACGGACGTGGTGGACAGCGGGTACGCGGTGCGCCCCCTGCCGTTCTTCGACGCCCGGGCCACACCCCACCCGATCGCCTCGCTGCTCCAGCCGCTCCGCCTCACCGGCGACCCGGCACGGGTCGGGCACCGGGTCTACGTGTACGCGGCGGGCTGGGACGGGGAGTCCCCCTTCACCCCCGTCTACCAGCGGCTGCGTGCGGACCCCGCGTGGGTGACGTACGCGCTGGACGGCGGGCACAACCTCATGCGGGACGCGCCCGGGGACCTGCTGAAGATCCTGCTCGAGGCCGCGGGATCGCGGCTCAGATCATCTTGAGATTGGTGTGCCAGACGTACCGGTCCTTGCCGTTGAAGCCGCGCCTGACCGGCGTCCACTTCGACACGGGCCCGCCGGCCCAGCAGTAGCCGTGGAAGACGGTGCCCTTCTTGACCCAGTAGGAGCTCGACCTGGTGGTCTTCTTCGAGAACACCTTACTGCGCCACCGCGTCTTGACCTTGCACGGCCACAACATCCCGGCCTCCGCGACCCGCGCGCCCACCCCGGCCGCGCCGGTCGCGGAGCGCGTCTCCGCGTTCGCCGCCCCGGCCAGGGCGCCCGAGGCGATCACGAGCGCCGTCGCCGTCGCGGCGGCGCGACCGATGATCCTGGTCGGCGTCATCTCATGCCCTCCCTTGTCGTCTTCCTGCGATGAGGGCAACGTAGGCGGCGCGATGTTGAGCCGATGTCGAGCTCCTGTTGAGCGACCGGCGCGCGGTCGGTCCGGGGATCGGTCCGGGGGTCAGTCCGGGGGCCAGGCGGACAGGGCGGTGTGGAGGACGTCCAGGATTCTGGACCAGGAGGCGTCCGTGCCGCGCACGTCGCTGGAGTGCCGGAAGGACTGCGCGCCCTCCAGGCTCACGAACCCGTGGAAGGTGCTGCCGAGCAGCCGGATCGCGTCGATGTGGTCGGACTCGGGGATGCGGTAGCCGCGCAGGATCGCCCGGGACATCTCCACGTGCCGCACGCCCGCGCTGGCCGCCGCGGCCTCCGGGTCGAGCGGGAACTGGGTGGCGGCGTAGCGCCCGGGGTGCTTCCTGGCGTAGTCGCGGTAGGCGTCGGCGAAGGCCACCAGGGCGTCCTTGCCCGAGCGCCCGGCCAGCGCGGCGCCGACCTCGTCGGCGAGCTCGGCCAGCGCGAACAGCGCCACCTTCACCCGCAGGTCCCGCATGTTCCTGACGTGGGAGTAGAGGCTGCCCTCCTTGACGCCGAAATGGCGGGCCAGCGCCGTGACGGTCACGTTGTCGAAGCCGATCTCGTCGGCCAGATCCGCCGCCACCTGTGTCAGGCGGTCGACGGTCACCCCCGCGCGGGCCATGGAGCGTCCTCCCCAAACCTAAACTCTTTATGTATTTGCATAATAGCCTTAGCTTTGACTAGCCTCGCCCTCATGAGAGCAATCACTGAGAGTGACATCCGCACGTCCTTCGTCAACTGCTCCAAAGGCGAGGCCAAGCGGCTCGGCCTGCCCAAGGATCTCGACGAGCAGCCATGGGAGGAGCTCGACTTCCTCGGGTGGCGAGATCCGGGCGCGCCCGAACGCACCTATCTGGTCAGCGAGCGGGACGGCCGGCTGGTCGGGATCGCGCTACGGGTGACCTCCGGCGGCGGGCGCGGGTTCACCTCGCGCAGCATGTGCTCGCTGTGCCTGACCACGCGCACCGGCGGCGGGGTGGCGCTGATGGCCGCCCGCCGCACCGGCGAGGCCGGCCGCCTGGGCAACACGGTGGGGCAATATCTCTGCAGCGACCTGCACTGCTCGCTCTACGTGCGGGGCACGAAGGAGTCCGTTGCCGGAGGGGGCCTGGAGGAGTCGCTGTCCCTGGAGGAGAAGGTGACCCGCCTGCACGCCAACCTGAACGCGTTCCTGGACAGGATCACCCAGTGAAGCACCGACGGTGAGGGCTCAGCCGGGCCAGTCGCCGATGCGCTCCCTGATCTCGGCGACGATCTCCTCCACCGAGCGGCCGTCGGTGCCGACACGCCACCGGCCCGCCCCGGCGCGGTCGAGCGCCTCGGCCTCACGGACGGCGCGTTCGGTGACGCGGTCGAGATCGGCCGCGCCGAGCCCTCTCAGCTCGTCGCCCGGTATCGCGGGCCCGCCTCCCCTGCCGCGCGCCGCGACGCGCTCGGCCAGTGCCGCGGGGCCGGCGTGCAGGCGGCAGACGGCCGGGGCCGCGCCGGGCAGCAGCTCGGCGTAGGCGCGGACGGTGTCGTCGGAGTCGGCCTCCCCGGAGACGATCAGACACCGGGCCCCTTCGGCGCGATATCCGGCCCACACGGCGGCGAGGTTGCGCATCTTCAGTGCGCCGTCCCCGGCGGCCGGGCGGAGGGCCGCGATCTGCTTCACGTCGGCGTAGGCCGCCCGTACGCCGCTCTGGCAGACCTGACGGAACAGCTCGTAACCGACCGTCGACTTCCCCGCCGCCGTCGCACCGGACACCCACAGCACGGGTCCGGGACCGGCCGGGGCCGGGGAGGTCAGGTCGCGCGGGCCGGCCGGAACGACGCCCGGCTCCCCGGTGGTCCGCTGCCGCACCAGCCGGGCCGCCTGCGCCACCGTCAGACCGCCGGTGTCCACGCACACCCCGGCGAAGCCGCTGCGGTCGAGCCCCTCCGCCTCGGCCACGGCCCCCTCGACCAGGTCCGGGCGCCAGCCCCGCGCGAGGAAGCGCCGCCTCAGCTCGGCGGTGCCGACGCGCAGCCGGCACACCGTGAACGCGGCGTCCGGAAGCAGGCCGGCGTACGCGCGAACCTCCTCCTCGGTGTCCACGAAACCGGCGAGGACCAGCGCGCGCATGCCCTCCTGCCGGAAGTTGCGCCACAGGGCGGCGAGGTTGCGGGCGCGCAGGCGATGGACGGCGTCCTCCGGCAGGGGGTGGCACAGGCCGATCTGGTCGGCGTCGAGGAAGGCCGTCGTGACGCCCTCGCCGCTGAGCTGAGCCAACACCTCCCAGCCGACCGTGGACTTGCCGACGCCCGAGGGACCGCACAACCAGAGCAGAGGCAGCCGATCGTCACCCATCCGCGCGACCCTAGCGGGCCGCCTCCGCCGGGGGCGAACCCTTTTCCGCGTCCTCGGGCCGGTGGTCGGTCCAGGCGGCCCAGTGGGTGGCGTACCTGCCGCCGGCCGCGCGCAGGTCGTCGTGGGAGCCGCGCTCCACCACACGGCCGTCCTCCATGACCACGACGTGGTCGGCGGAGGCCGCCTGGGTGAGACGGTGGGCCACGATCAGCGCGGTCCTGCCGTCGATGGCGCTCTCGATGGCCCGCTCCAGCACGCGGGCGCCGCTGCTGCCGGCCTCGGCCGTGGCCTCGTCGAGCACCGCCGCGGGCGGGTCGGCCAGGACGAGCCGGGCCAGCGCGAGCTGCTGGCGCTGCGCGCCGGTGAGCCGGTGACCGCCCTCGCCGACGACCGTCGCCAGGCCGTCGGGCAGCGCCTCCACCCAGGCGAGCGCGTCCACCGTGGCCAGGGCGGCGCGCAGGTCGTCGTCGGTGGCCCGCGGACGGGCCAGGCGCAGGTCGTCGGCGAGCGGCCCCGCGAAGACGTGCACCTCCTGGGTGACCATGGCGATGCCGGCGGGCACTTCGACGGTGCCGGTGGTGGGCTCGTGGATGCCGGCGATGAGCTTGGCCAGCGTGGTCTTGCCGGCGCCGCTCGCCCCCACCAGGGCGACGCGCTCGCCGGGCTTGATGTCGAGATCGACGCGGTGCAGCACCGGACGGCCGGGCTCGTAGGCGTGGCCGAGATCGCGTACGGTCACCCCGGAGTGCTCCCGCCCGATCCGCGCGCTCTCCCGCGTGGCCTCGTCGGCGACGCCGACCAGGCGTGACAGGCTCGCGTTCGCCGACTGGGCGTCGTCCAGCAGCGCCAGCGCGGTGTTGACCGGCCCGAACAGGTTGTGGAAGTACAGCGCCGCGGCGGTGGCGGTGCCGACGCTGGCCGCGCCGTCGCTCACCAGCCACACCCCGGCCGCGAGCACGGCGGCCAGTCCCACGTATTCGGCGATGTGCAGGCGGCTGTAGAAGCGCAGCACGAGCCGTACGCCGCGCATGGTCAGGTCGACCGCCGCGCGGGACCGGCGGGTGACCCGGTCCAGGTGCTCGGCCTCGGCGCGGTAGGCGCGCACGGTCGGCGCGCCGCCGATGGCGTCGAGCAGGTGCTGCTGCTGCTCCCCCGTCGCGACCCGCTGGGCGGCGTAGAGAGGCACGGCGTTGCGTACGTACCAGCGGGCGGTGTGCAACTGCACCGGCACGGCCAGCAGCGCCGCGACCAGGAACCGCCAGTCGAGCAGCGCCATCGCCACCAGCGTCAGCCCGATGGACAGCAGCGAGCGGGCCAGCGCGGGCAGCGCCGAACGGACGGCCTCGGCGACCTGCGCCACGTCGCGGGTCACGCGGGCGGTCAGGTCGCCCGAGCCGGCGCGCTCGACCCGCTCGAGCGGCAGGGCGAGAACCCGCTCGACGAATCGCTCACGCAGGTCCGCGAGCGCGGTCTCCCCCAGCCGGGACACCAGCACCAGCCCGTACGCCGTCAGCACCCCCTGCGCCGCCCCGACGAGCACCAGCAGCGTCACCGGCGTGGTCAGCTCGGCGGCCGGACGGCGGCCGGCGACCAGGTCCACCACCCAGCCGAGCAGGGGCTGGGTGAGCAGGCCGACGGAGGTGGCCACGACCAGCAGGCCGAGCGCGGCGGTGGCCGGCCCTCGATGCGGGCGGAGGATCCGCCACACCGCCGCCCGGGTGCGGGCCGGGGTCGCGGTGGGCAGCAGTTCGCGGGGCGCGCTCATGCGAGCACCGCCGTACGGTAGCCGGCGTTGCGCCGGAGCAGGTCCGCGTGCGGCGCGGCGTCGCTCACCCGTCCGCCGTCCAGCAGGAGCACCCGGTCCGCCACGGCGAGCAGCGCGGGGCTGGTGGTCACGACGATCGTGGTACGGCCGCGCCTGACCCGCCTGATGCCCTCGGCGATGCGTGACTCGGTGACGGCGTCCACGGCGGTGGTGGGGTCGTGTAACACCAGCACCGGCCGCCGGGCCGCCAGGGCCCTGGCCAGGGCGACGCGCTGGCGCTGCCCGCCCGACAGGGAGCCGCCGCGTTCGCTGACGGGGGTGTCCGCGCCTTCGGGCAGCTCGTCGGCGCAGGCAGCGCCCATCGCATCGGCCATCACGTCATCCATCGCACTGGCGGTCTCGTCGTCGGGGGCGGCGGCGACGTTCGTGCGGACCGTGCCCTCGAACAGGATCGCGTCGTGCTCGGCGACCAGGACGACCTCGCGCAGGCGCGCGGGGTCCAGCTCGCGCAGCGGCACGCCGTCGAGCTCGACCGTGCCGGACTCGGGGTCGGCCTGGCGGGCCAGGCAGCGCAGCAGCGCCGTGGCGGCGGCCGGGTCGGTGGCGGCCACGCCGACCAGCTCGCCGGGGGCGATGTCGGCGTCGAAGCCGCGCAGGCCGCCGTAGGTGAGGTCGCGCACCCGTACC
This sequence comes from Nonomuraea sp. NPDC050643, assembly GCF_040654715.1. Classification (NCBI taxonomy): domain Bacteria; kingdom Bacillati; phylum Actinomycetota; class Actinomycetes; order Streptosporangiales; family Streptosporangiaceae; genus Nonomuraea; species Nonomuraea sp. NPDC050643. The sequence goes on from NZ_JBFAIM010000091.1 coordinate 35,711, forward strand.
GCGCCCTCGGGTTCGCCGGGCAGGTCGCGCCCGCCGCCGGTGACCGCGGGCGGCGCGGACAGCAGTGCCGCCACCCGGCCGGCGGAGGCGCGGCCCTGGGCGAGCTCGGCGTTGACCCAGGCCAGCAGCTCCAGCGGCCCTTGCAGGAACAGCGCCAGGCCGACGGCGGAGACGAGCTGGCCCAGGCTGATGCCGCCGTCGATCGCGAACCTGCCGCCGACCAGGGCGATCAGCGCGATGAACGCGCCGGTGAGGGCGAGCACGACGCCGTTCTGCGTCGCCTCGGCGCGGGCGGCGCGCAGGGTGGCCGACAGCGAGTCCCGGCTGGTACGCCGGTAGCGCTCGACGGCGGCGCCCTCGGCGTTGATGCCCTTGAGCACCCGCAGGCCCGCGACGAGGTCGGCGGCCATGCCGGAGGCGTGCGCGACGCGTTCCTGCTCGACCTCGCTGCGGCGTTCGAGCGGCTTGCTGAGCAGGTGTCCCAGCCACAGCAGCGCGGGGGTGCCGAGCAGCACGATCAGCCCGAGCGGGATCGACATGCGCAGCAGCACCACGGTGGACACGGCCAGGCCGGTGAGGGCGGCGACGCCGGCCAGCACGGCCATGGTGACGGCGCCGACCCGGCGCGCGTCCTCGGTGGCGATGCTGGTCAGCGCGCCGGGCAGGCGGCCTTCGTCGGCCCCGCCGCCGGGATGCAGCACGCGGGAGACCACGGCGAGGCGCAGGTCGTGCGCGGCCTCCTCGGCGGCGCGCTCACCGACGCGGATGCCGAAACGGTAGCTGAAGGACAGGCCCACGTAGACGACGGCGAGGACGGCCAGCCACAGGAGCAGCCGCCCCCAGTTCGCGCCGGCGACGGCCTGGTCGATGGCCACGCCGATGAGGACGGGGACGAGCGCCTCGCCCGCCTGATGGCCGGCGCCGAGCAGCGAACCGGCGGCGAGCCTGCGGCGCTGGCCTGCGATCGAACGGAGCAGTACGTCACGCCCGGACTCCAACCGGCGCTCCTTCCCACGAGATCACTTAGGGAAGGCTAACTTAACACTTGGGCGATTGGTCAGGGTTTGCGGGCCACGCCACCGAATTGGGACACTTCGCGATCGGTGTACTGCGTGTCGGACTCCGGCCGCCACTGCGGCAGCGCCACCACACCCGGCTCCAGCACCTCCATGCCCTCGAAGAAGCCTTCCAGCTCCTTCGGGCCGCGCAGCGTGATGGGGGTGCCGCCGCCCTCGTTCCACAGGGCCGCCGCCTGCTCCATGGCGGGGCTCTGGACGCTGCTGGCGATCGCCGGGAAGCTGCCGGAGGGCAGGGCCGTGGCAGGGTGCGCACGATCTCGTAGGCCCGGTCCAGCTCCGGGACGAACTCCAGGATGCCGAGCAGCAGCAGGCAGATGGGCCGGTCGAAGTCCAGCGTCTCGGCCGCGCCGCGCAGGACGTCCTCGGGGTGGCGCAGGTCCGCGTCCAGGTAGGCGGTCCTGCCCTCCGGCGTGCCGCGCAGCAGGGCGCGGGCATGGGTGAGCACGATCGGTCAACGGAACATCTGGGCATTCTCTGCGGCCGGCCGGCTCCCTGAGGGAGCGTTCCTAGGAGTGACGCCCCCACCCTGAACCGCACCGCGCGCCGCCCGCCGCGCCTAGCCTGGACTCATCATGGACGGCAAGAACGCACTCGGGGAGTTCCTGCGGGCCCGGCGCGAGCTGGTGCGGCCCGAAGACCTCGGCCTGCCCGCCGGCGGCCTGCGCCGGGTGGCGGGGCTGCGCCGCGAGGAGGTCGCCCTGCTGGCCGGGGTGAGCGCCGACTACTACGTACGGCTGGAGCAGGGCCGCGAGCGGCACCCGTCGGCGCAGGTCGTCGACGCGCTCGCCCGCGCCCTCACGCTGGAGGGGGACGCGACCGCGCACCTGCACGCGCTGGCGCGCGGCACCCCCGGCCGCCGCCGTCCGGCCCCGCGTCCCGAACGGGTCGGCCCGGGCCTGCTGCGCCTGATGGAGGGCTGGCCCACCACGCCGGCCGTGGTGCTGGGGCGCCGCCTGACCGTCCTGGCCGCCAACGCCCTGGGCCGTGCCCTGTTCGACGGCCACGTCCACAGCGACGACCTGGTCCGCCTCGTCTTCCTCGACCCGGACGCCCGCGACTTCTACCCCGACTGGGAACGCGTGGCGGTCAACACCGTCGCCGGGCTGCGGGCCGCCGCGGGGGCCGACCCCGACGACCCCCGGCTCATCGAGACGGTGGGCGAGCTGTCGGTCAGGAGCGAGGCGTTCCGCAGGCTCTGGGCCCGGCACGACATCCGGCAGAAGGCCCACGAGACCAAGCGCTTCCGGCACCGCCTGGTGGGCGAGCTGACGCTGACGTACGAGGCGTTCACCGTGAACAGCGCTCCCGGGCAGCAGCTCGTCGTCTACCAGGCCGACCCCGGCAGCCCGTCCGAACAGGCGCTGTCGCTGCTGGGCAGCCTGGGCACACCGTTCCACGCCACGCTGTAAGGCGTGCTGCCACCGCGCCCACCGCCGCGCGTCGAGCGGAGGGCCGCTCCGCCGGGTCTGAGCCGCCTCGCCCGGCCGGGCGAGCGATCGATGGCGGGCCGGGATCTAGGATCGGCCTCGTGGCGACCAAGAACGCGTACTGCTCCTTCTGCGGCACGGCCTTCCCCCAGGACCTGCCCTGGCCGCGTACGTGCGCGGCCTGCGGCCGTACCGGCTATCTCAACCCCCTGCCGGTCGCGGTGATGGTGCTGCCCGTGGACGACGGCGTGCTGGTGGTGCGGCGGGACGTCGAGCCGCACCGTGGCGGGCTGGCCCTGCCCGGCGGTTACGTCGACCTGGGCGAGTCGTGGCAGCAGGCCGCCGTCCGGGAGCTGCGGGAGGAGACCGGGGTGGTCGTCGAGGCGGACGCGGTGGGGCTGTTCGACGTGATCAGCGCCCCCGACGGGACCATTCTGATCTTCGCCCTCGGCCCGCGCGTGGCCCTGGACGGTCTCCCGCCGATGCGGGCCACGGCCGAGACGTCGGAGTGGCTGATCATCGACGGCCCCGCGGACCTGGCCTTCACCCTCCACTCCCAGGTCGTCGCGGCGTACTTCGGCCAGGCCGGCGCGCCACGCGCAGAGAAAGATCAAGCAATGCCCCGGAAGGGGCGATAACGTGGTTAATGCGACGAAGCCCGTGTTCCACCTATACGCGTTGGTGATGCTCCCTCATGCGTGACAACGACCCCGCGGCGGCCTTGGCCCGAATCGACACCACCGTGCCGCACTCCGCACGGGTCTGGAACTTCCTGCTCGACGGCAAGGACAACTTCCAGGTGGACCGCGAGGCGGGCGAGACCCTGCTGCGGCTGTTCCCCGACTTCGCGATGGTCGCGCGCCTGCAGCGCGAGTTCCTCATCCGCGCGGTCCGCTACCTGGTGCGCGAGGCCGGGATCCGGCAGTTCCTGGACATCGGCACCGGGCTTCCCACCGCGAACAACACGCACGAGGTCGCCCAGGGCCTCGCGCCGGAATCACGCGTCGTCTACGTCGACAACGACCCCATCGTGCTCGTCCACGCCCGCGCCCTGCTCACCAGCTCCCCCGAGGGCGCCACGGACTACATCGAGGCCGACGTGCGCCGCCCCGACCTCATCCTCCAAGGAGCGGCCAAGACGCTCGACCTCACCCGGCCGGTCGCGGTCATGATGCTGAGCATCGTCGGCCAGGTCACCGACGAGGACGATCCGCGGGGCATCATCTCCCAGTTGCTCGAACCGCTCGTACCGGGGAGCCACCTGGCGCTGAGCGACGGCACCAACACCAACCCCGCGCTGATGGAGGCGGTCAACGGCTACAACAAGAACGCCGCCAACACCTACCAGCTCCGCGGCCCCGAGCGCATCGCGGGCTTCTTCGCGGGGCTGGAGCTGGTGCATCCCGGCGTGGTGCCGACGCCGGAGTGGCGGCCCGACCCGGACCGGTGGGACGAGCCGCGCAACGTGGTGAGCGCCGTGTGCGGAGTGGCCCGCAAGCGCTGAGCCCGGAGATCTCTTTCGAGGCCGGGGACGGCGCCCGCGCGGATGATCACGGCGGAGGCCGGTCAGGCGAGCTCGACGTAGTCCAGTTCGGCCCAGCGGGTCTGATATTGGAAGCGCAGCACGTTCCAGCCGGCGTTCAGGGTGACGCCGGCCGAGACCTGGGTCCAGTTGTCCCAGCCGCGGTCGGGGTAGTTCAGGGTGGTCTGCGCCGAGCCGTTCACGGTCAGCCGGTGCTGCGCGTCGCCGAACCCGGCCGCGTAGGCGACGTGGGCGGTGTACGCCCCCGCGACCGGCGCGTACACGGTGACGTCCACCCAGCTGTCGGCGTAGTCGATCTTGGCGGCGACCGCGCCCTGGGAGGCGCCCGCCGCGCCGGTGCGCACCACGGCGTGGTTGAGCGCGCCGCGCTCGGCCTCGTAGCGGACCCGGCTGCCGCGGACCACCGGGTAGTCGTTGGCCCATCCCAGTTCGGCGCTGTACATCCAGCGCGCGTTGTTCACCCAGCCGTGGAAGAAGGCGCGGTCGCCGAGCACGTCGGTGCCGCCGGGCCCCTGGACGGCCCCGTCGAAACTGGCCGTCGTCATCAGCGGCCGGTACGCCTTGGTGTAGGGGCCGGTGAGCGAGGAGGACACGGCGTAACCGGTGAAGTAGCTGTTGCCGGTGTAGGAGCCGCCCGAGTAGAAGAGCACGTACTGGGAGGGCCGTTTGACCAGGACGGGAGCCTCGATGACCCCGGCCTCCTCGGGCCGGTCGTTGCGGATCAGCTCGGTGCGTCCGCCGATGAAGGTGACGCCGTCGGCGGCGACCTGCTGCAGCCAGATGATGGTGGGGCGGCCGACGGCGTTGCCGTCGTTCTTGTAGAGCAGATATCGCCGGCCGTCGGTGTCGACGAAGCTCGACGGGTCGATGTCGCCGCCCTCGCTCGCGTCGCAGACGAGCGGCCCGCTCCCGAGAGGCTGGAACGGGCCGAGCGGGGTGTCGGAGACCGCGGCGCCGAGGCACATCCGGCCGGTCGCGGTGCTGGGGGCGGTGAAGTACATGAGGTAGCGGCCGTCGGGGCGGCGTGAGACGTCGGGCGCCCAGAAGCCGCCGGTGCCCGCCCAGGACGGCTTGTTCGGCAGCGCGTCCCCGCGCCTGGTCCACGGACCCGTGGCGGACGGCGCGCTGGCGACGGGGATGCGCCCGGCCGAGCCGCTGGTGGAGTAGGCGTAGTACGTGGAGCCGGCCTGGATGACGTCGGGGTCGGGGAAGTCGGAGTTGATGAGCGCCGCCGGAGCCACGGCGGCCGCGGCCGAGGCGGCCGCCGGCAGCCAGGCCGCGACGGTGGTCAATACCAGAACGAGACGGCCCAAGTGCCGCATGGGTACCTCCGATCACCTTTACTACGTTGTAATCCATTTCGGCTCGGCGGGAAAGGGTCTCTCGGCGGGAATCCGTGCGCCCGGGACCCGGCTGGGCGGGCCCCGGGCGCGACGGCGTGCGTCAGAACGGATAGCGCGGCGGCTCTCCGCGCATCGTGATCCAGCGGGTCTCGGTGAACGCCTCGACGTTGGCCGCGGCGCCGCCGAAGCGCGAGCCGGTGCCGGAGGCGCGCACGCCGCCGAAGGGCGCGTTGGCCTCGTCGTTCACGGTCTGGTCGTTGATGTGCACGATGCCGGTCGGGATCCGCTCGGCGACGGCCAGGCCGCGCATGACGTCGCGGGTCACGATGCCGAGCGACAGGCCGTACTCACCGGCGGCGGCCAGCTCGACGGCCTCCTCGGCCGACGCGACGGAGGTGACCGGGGCGACGGGGCCGAAGACCTCCTCGACGAACGCGGGCGCGGTCAGGGGCACGTCGGCCAGCACCGTGGGCCGGTAGAAGAGCTGCTCGTACGTGCCGCCGGCCGCCAGCGTCGCCCCCTGTCCCACGCTCGCGGTGACCAGGCCGTGGATCTTGTCGCGCTGCCCGGCGTCGATGACGGGACCGAGCGCCACCTCGCCGGCGGCCGGGTCGCCGACCGGGAGCGCGGCGGCCTTGGCGGCGAGGCGTTCGACGAAGGCGTCGTACAGGTGGCCGGCGACCAGGTGGCGGCCGGCCGTCATGCAGATCTGGCCCTGGTGGAAGAACGAGCCCCACGCGGCCAGGTTCACCGCGTCGTCCACGTCGGCGTCGTCGAGGACGAGCAGCGCCGAGTTGCCGCCCAGTTCGAGGTGGGCGCGCTTGAGGTGGCGGCCGGCGAGCTCGCCGATGCGGCGGCCCACGGGGGTCGAGCCGGTGAACGACACGACCCGGACGGCCGGGTCGGTGATCAGGGCCTCGCCCACCTCGACGCCGCCGGGCAGCACCTGCAGCACGCCGGGCGGCAGGCCGGCCTCCTCGAACACGCGGGCCATGAGTGTGCCGCCGGTGACGGCGGTGCGCGGGTCGGGCTTGAGGAGGACGGCGTTGCCGAGCGCGAGCGCCGGGGCGACCGAGCGGATGCCGAGGATGATCGGCACGTTGAACGGCGAGATCACCGCGACCACGCCGGCCGGGATCCGCCGCGCCATCGACAGCCGGGGCTGCTCCGACGGCAGGACCTCGCCGATCGCCCGGCTGGGCAGGGAGGCCGCCTCGTAACACTCTTCGGCCGCCACGTGCAGTGCGAACCCGGCCATCCCGGGCACGGCGCCGACCTCGCGGACGTTCCAGCCGCTGATCTCCTCGGCGTGCCGCTGCCACAGGTCACCCGCCTTGCGCAGGACGGCGGCGCGCGCGGTGTGCGGCAGCGCCGCCCATTCCCGCTGGGCGCGCCGGGCGGCCACGCCCGCCTCGGCGACGTCCTCGGGGGTCGCCAGCCCCATCCGGCCGAGCTCCTTGCCGGTGGCCGGCTCGACGACCGCGTAGTGGCCGCCCCGCCCGGCGGTCCACTCGCCGTCCTTGAAGATCTTCGCTTGCCAGTCGACGCCGTCGAGAAGTCCCACAGCGAACGTCCTTTCCCTCGTTGTTCTCAATGCGCGGGCCGGGGCAGCGGGGGCATGAGGCACTCGACGAGCCGGGCCGCTTCCAGGACCACGTTGTCACGCCAGGCCGCCCCGGCGAGCTGCAGCCCGACGGGCAGGCCGCCGGCGAGCGCCACCGGCACCGACACCGCGGGCAGCCCGGCGGCGTTGTACGGCGACGTGAGCCGGGTCAGCACCAGCTCGACGGGCCACTCCCGCTCTCCCGCCACGACCGTCATCGCCCCGATGGGCGGCGCCACGATCGGCACGGTGGCCGAGGCCAGCACGTCGTACGACACCAGCGCCCGCCGCAGGGCGGCCACCATCCGGCCGGCGGCCGCCTCCCACCGCTCGACCTGCTCGGCGGCCGGCGGGGGCAGCCGCATCAGCTCGGCGAGGTCCGGCCCGAACAGCCCAGGCTGCCGTTCGAACGCGTCCCGGTGGTAGGCGCCCGCCTCCCGTACGACCCTGGCGAGCACCGCCTCCGGCATGAGCGGCTCGCCGGGCACGATGACGTCCTCCACGACCACGCCGTGCCCCTCCAGCCGGGCGCGGGTGACCGCGAGGGCCGCGCGCACCTCGGGGGCGAGCACGGCGTCGTACCAGCCGCCCAGCCAGCCCACCCGAGGCGCGGCCGGCGGCAGGGGCGGCAGCGGGGCGGCGAGGCCGCTCATCAGCAGGGCGGCGGCGTCCACCGTGGGCGCCAGCACTCCGAGGTGGTCCAGGGACGGCGCCAGCGGCAGCACGCCGTCCAGCGGGACGCGGCCACGGGTCGGCTTGAACCCGACGCAGCCGCTCAGCGCGGCGGGGATGCGCACGCTGCCGGCCGTGTCCGAGCCGAGTGCTCCCAGGCTGCTGCCGGCGGCGACGGAGGCCGCGGACCCGCCGGACGACCCGCCGGGGATGTGGCCCCGCCGGTAGGGGTTGTGGGTGGGCCCGAAGAACGCGCTGTCGGTCCGCCCGCCCCAGGCCAGCTCGTGCGTGGTGTGCTTGCCGAGGATCACGGCCCCCGCCGCCCGCAGCCGCCGTACGGCCTCCGCGTCCCGCTCCGGCACGTGGGCGGCGAACCTGGGCGAGCCGTAGGCGGTCCGGATCCCGGCCGTGTCGATCAGGTCCTTGATCCCGATCGGCAGGCCGTGCAGCGGCCCCCGCCACTCTCCCCTGGCCAGTTCGGCCGCCTGGGCGCGGGCCCGCTCGGCGGTCACCGTGGCGTAGGCGTTCAGGGTGGGCTCGGTGGCCTCGATCCTGGCCAGCATCCGCTCGATCAGCTCATCCGCCATCGGGCCTCCGTACGAGGTAGCCCACGGGGAACAGGCTCAGGCCGGTCCTGCCGCGCACCAGGCCCCACAGCCCGCCCGGCAGCCAGAGCGCGACCGCGATGCCGACCGCGCCGAGCAGCACCAGGTACCACGAGCCGTAGTCGGCCAGGAGCTGCTGCAGCCCGAAGAAGATCAACGCGCCCAGCAGCGGTCCCTCGATGAACCCGATGCCGCCGATGACCACGATGAAGATCATGTACGCCGACCACTGGACGCTGAAGATGGAGTCCGGGTTGACGCTGAGCGAGCTGATTGTGATCACCCCGCCCGCCGCGCCGCACCCGGCCGCCGCGACGAGGTACACCAGCCGCTTGGCCCGCCCCACGTCGATCCCGGCCGCCCCGGCCGCGGTCTCCTCGTCGCGCACCGCCATGAGCGACAGCCCGAGCCGGCCGCGCAGCAACAGGTAGCACCCGGCGATCGTGGCCAGCGCCAGCGCCAGCGCGACCCAGTACGTCAGCGCCCCGCGCAGCGTCTGGTCGATGCCGGACAGCCCGGTCAGCCCCTTGCCGCTGCCGCCGCCCACGCTGTCGATCCGGACGACGACCAGCCGGTAGACCTCGGCGATCACCCAGGTGCCGACGGCGAAGTAGTCGCCCCGCAGCCGGAAGGCCAGCCACGAGGTCGGCACCGCGAACACCGCGCAGGTCAGCGCCGCCAGCGGCACCGCCAGGTACGGCTGCACGCCCAGGTCGGCCAGGGCGATCACCGTGTAGGCGCCGATCCCGATGTAGGCCTGCTGCCCCACCGACACCAGCCCGCCGAACCCCGCGAGCAGGTTCCACATGCTCGCCAGCGCGATCAGCACGAACAGGTTGACCAGCGTGTCGGTGACCGTGCTGAACACCAGGAACGGCAGCGCCGCCAGCAGCGCGGCCCCGGCCGCCATGACCACGGCCGACACCTTCGACGACCGGCCCGCCCGGCTCACGCGCAGGGCCGCCGCCGCGCGTCCGGTCAGGGTCTCTGAGATCGTCATGCGGTCCGTCCGGCGAGCAGGCCCTGCGGCCGGAAGGCCAGCACGGCGAGGAAGACGAGGTGTCCGGCGAGCAGGGTCAGCGCGGGGTCGATCTGCGCGCCCAGCGACTGGGTGACGCCGAGGACCATGCCACCCAGCAGCGTGCCCCACAGAGAGCCCAGGCCGCCGATGACGACCGCCTCGAAGGCGAAGATCAGCCGCGAGGGCCCGATCGAGGGGTCGAACGACGAGCGCATGGCGAACATCAGGCCCGCGAGCGCGACGGTGGCGAAGGCGATGGCGGTGGCGACGCCGTACACGTGGCGGCTGTCGGCGCCCATCAGGCTCGCGGTCTCGCGGTCGTCGGAGGAGGCGCGCAGCATCCGGCCGAGGCCGGTGCGCGACAGGAACGCCTGGATGCCGATCAGCGCGGCGCAGGCCAGCAGGAACGTGGCCAGCGCGAGGTAGCCGACCGAGATCGAGCCGCTGAGCTCGAACGAGCCGGTGGCGAACGAGCCGCCGTCGAGGGTGCGGGTGTCGGCCGAGAAGAGCTCCAGCAACACGTTCTGCAGCACGATCGACAGGCCGAACGTGACCAGCAGCGTGGCCAGCGGCCCCGCCGACAGGCTGCGCTGCAGCAGCACCCGCTGGGTCAGGTAGCCGAGCACCGCGAACAGCGGCACGGTCACCACCAGCACGATCCACAGCGGCAGCCCGGTCCCGCCGACCAGGGCGAGCGCCAGGAACGACGCGACCACCGCGAGGTCGCCGTGGGCCAGGTTGACGATCCGCATGACGCCGAACATCAGCGACAGCCCGGTGGCGAACAGCGCGTAGAGGCCGCCGAGCAGCAGCCCCTGGACGACGGCGTTGAGCCAGCCCATGTCAGTCCCGCCCCTCTCGTACGGGCCCGATCCCGAAGTACGCGTGCTCGACCTGCTCCGCGGTCAGGTCCCGGGGCCGCCCCTGGAGCACGGACCGGCCTTCGAGCAGGCAGTGCACCCGGTCGGCGACCCGCATGGCCTGGGCCACGTCCTGCTCCACCAGCAGCGCCGTGGTGCCGGCGCCGACGATGCCGGGCAGCACCTCGTAGACGCGGCGCACGATCACCGGGGCCAGGCCCAGGGACAGCTCGTCGATGAGCAGCAGGTCGGGGTTGGACAGCAGCGCCCTGCCGATCGCCACCGACTGCTGCTCGCCGCCGGACAACTGCGCGGCGTTCTGGGTGCGCCGTCCGGGCATCCAGGGGAACAGCTCGTACACGCGGGCGAGCGTCCAGGGGCCGGGGCGTTTGCGGTAGGCGCCGGTCAGCAGGTTCTCCTCCACGGTGAGCGAGCGGAACAGCCGGCGGCCCTCCGGCACCAGCGCGATCCCCGCCGCCACCCGCCGGTGGGCGGGCAGGCGGGTGATGTCGCGCCCGGCGAAGTGGACGGAGCCGGACGTGGGGAGGTTGAGGCCGGCCAGGGCGCGCAGCAGCGTGGACTTGCCCGCGCCGTTGGCGCCGATGATCGCCAGCACCTCGCCCCGCTCGAGTTCGAGGCCGAGCCCGTCCACCGCGCGCAACTGGCCGTGGTGGACGGTGAGGTCGCGGATCGACAGCAACGTCATGGGACCTCTTCCTCGAGCACGACGCCCAGGTACAGCTCGCGCACCTTCTGATCCGCGAGCACCTCCAGAGGTTCGCCGTCGGCGACCACCTCGCCGCCCGCCAGGCACACCATCCGGCCGACCGTCTTGACCAGGGCGTGCACGACGTGCTCGATCCAGACGATGCCGAGGCCCTCGGCGTGCAGCCGGCGGACGACCTCGACGAGTTCGAGCACCTCCGGCTCGGTCAGCCCGCCCGCGACCTCGTCGAGCAGCAGCAGCCGGGGGCCGGTGCCCAGGGCGCGCGCCACCTCCAGGCGCTTGCGCTGCAGCAGGGTGAGCCGGCCCGCCGGGGTGTTGGCCAGGTCGGCGAGCCCGGTGCGCTCGAGCACCGCCATGGCGTGCGTCAGTGCCCGCCTGCCCGTGAGGGCCGCGCCCTGGTGGCCGCACACCAGCACGTTCTCGAACACGGTCAGGTGCTCGAACGGCCGCGGCACCTGGTAGGTACGGCCGATGCCGGCCCGCGTACGGACGTGCGGCGGGACGCGCGTGACGTCGCGCTCCTCCAGCCACACGGCGCCGGCGTCCGGGCGCAGATCGCCCGAGATCATGGCGAACAGACTGGACTTGCCGGCCCCGTTCGGCCCGACGATCCCGAGCGCCTCGCCCGGCCGGACGGAGAGCGTCAGCTCCTTGGCCACGCTCACCTTGCCGAAGCTCTTGGTGAGGCCGTCGAGACGCAGCAGCGGAGTCGTCATCAGGCGTTGGTGGGTCGGAGGTCGCCGCCCACGGGGACGTCCTTGTTGCCGGAGTTGTCGACGATCACCACGTCCCAGGGGAACCGCTCGCCCTTGCGCCACTGGCCGCCGACCGGGTGCTGGATCGCGATGCCCGGGTGCGGTCCCGTGGTGAAGTCGAGGTTCCCGCTCATGCAGCTGATCTTCATGGAGCGCAGCCTGGACGCCACCTCGTCGCGGTCCTTGGGGTCGCCCGCCTCCTTGAACGCCTGGATCGCGATCTCGAACAGCGAGTAGACCGAGCCGAGCGCCTGGGTCCACTGCTTGCCCGTGTCCGCGGCGAAGGCGTCGGCGAGCTGCCTGGCGCTCGTGCCGTCGAGCGTGGACTTGTACGGGTGCGCCGGCGTCCACCAGAAGTCGGTGGCGATGTCGGCGGCCAGCTCCCCCAGCGCCTCCGCCTCGGAGGGGAACAGCATGACCTTGGCCACGGTGGCGAGCTTGGGCTTGAACCCCTGCTGCCGCGCCTGCTTCCAGAACGTCTGGAAGTCCGGCGGGATGGGCGTGCAGGTGAACAGGTCCGCCTCCGACTCCTTGAACTTCGCGATCTGCGCGGTGAAGTCGGTCGCGCCGCCCTGGTAGGCGCCGCCGTCGACGGGCGTGTAGCCGGCCTTCTTCATCATCGGGCCGAGGCCCTGGCGGAAGGCGTTGGCGTCGGTGTCGTTGGGCCACAGCGCGGCCACGTTCTTGTTCGGCACGTCCATCCGCTGCCACATCGGGAAGAAGCACTCGGCGAACTCCCGCATCCCGAAGAAGAACAGGGTGGTGTAGGTGAAGCCCTGCCCCGCCTTGCCGCCGCGGCCGTGGAACCACGCCTCCCAGGGGGCGATCGTGGTGACGTTCGGGATGCCGTTGGCCTCGCACTGGTCGGCGACCGGGTTGGTGGTGTCGGGCGTGGAGGAGCCGACGATGAGGTCCACCTTGTCGCTGTTGATGAGCTGCCGGGTGACCTCGGTGGCGCGGTTCGGGTTGGACTGGGTGTCCTTGACGACGATCTCGATCCTGCGCTTCTTGCCGCCGGCGGTGAAGCCGTCGCGCATCGCCTCCTGGATGCGCTTGACCACGAAGTTGTCGGCGGTGGCGAAGCCGGCCAGCGGGCCCGTCTGGGGGCTGACGTAGCCGATCCTGAGCACGTCCGACGACGAGGCGCCGGTGCCCTTCAGGCCGCCGCAGGCGCTCACCAGGGATGCACCGCCGAGGGCGGCGGCCGCCCGCAGCAAGGAACGGCGGTTCAGGCCGTCCGAAGAGGTGTCGCTCACGCCAACTCCTTGTCGGCGGCATGCTGCGCACGCCGCCATCGCTCAGGGGGTGGGCCACCTCGTGGCCGGAGAGCGGCGCGAACCTCGGGTGGCCGGAAGTTGAGCCGACCGTACGGTTCCGTTAACACCTGGGCAACACATGGTTCCGGAGACTCGAACGCGATTTGTCTCCTTGGAACGCCTTACGTCCGCGGGCGGTGCCCGAGACGCCTGGAGATCTCCGCGGCGGTGCGCCGCAGTGCCGGTTCGACCCGCCCGGCCAGCGCCTCGACGCTGGTCGGCGAGATCGTCAGGTGCACGGCGATGTTGACCGCGGCGACGACCTCGCCCGAGCGGTCCCACACCGGCGCGGCGAACGAGCGCAGCCCCGGCGCGAGCTCCTCGTCGTTGACCGCGAGCGCGTGCTGGCGCACCTTGGCCAGCGCGGCGATGAGCTGCTCGCGGTTGGTGATCGTCTTGGGCCCGCGGCGGGCCATGTCGGTGCGGTCGAGGATCTGCCTGAGCGCCGCCGGGTCCTTGTACGCCAGCAGCACCTTGCCCATCGACGTGCAGTACGCCGGCAGCCGGGATCCCACGTGCAGGTTGAGGTCCATGGCCAGCGAGCTGCGCCGGCCGCTGCGCCTGCGGTCCACGTAGACCACGTCGGGCCCGTCGCACAGCCCCAGGCTGACCGTGAACCCGGTCTCGTCGGCCAGCGCCTGCAGCAGCGGCCCGGCGACCTTGGTGAGCTCCATGGAGTCGATCGCGGCGAACCCGAGGTCCACCACGCGCGGCCCGAGGAAGTACTTCTTGGTCTCCGGGTCCTGGCGGATGTAGTCGAGCTTGGTGAGGGTGGCGACGTAGCGGTACGTCGTGCTCTTGTTGAGCCCGACGGCCCGCGCCAGGTCGGCGATGCCCAGCACGGCGCGGTCCCCGCTGAAGGCGGACAGGATGCGCAGGCCGCGCTCCAGGGACACGGAGAAGGCGGCGTCGGCGCTCGTGCGGCCACGGGGGCGTGCGTCATCGGTCACGATCGTCAGGATACGGTCATACAGTTTCAGTGATTCGAACGCGAGTGGGATCGGGGACTCGATGGCAGGAGCCGGCTGGCGGGACGTGCGGCACTTCATCGGCGGTGACTGGGTGGAGGCCGGCTCAGGGCGTACGTATCCGAACCGGTCCCCCTGGTCCGGGGAGGTGCTGGGCGAGGTCGCCGCCGGGGACGCGGAGGACGCGGAGCGGGCGGTCGCCGCCGCGCACGAGGCGTTCGGCCGGTGGGCCCGTACGCTGCCCTGGGAGCGGCAGCGGATCTTCCTGCGCGCGGCCGACCTCCTGGAGGCCCGCCACGACGAGGTGCTGCGCGCCCTCGCGCTGGAGACCGGCTGCGGCCGGCACTTCGGCGGGGTGCAGATGGACTTCGCGCTCAAGCTGCTGCGTCAGGCCGCGCAACTCGCCTACCGGCCGGACGGGGAGCTGCTGCCGTCCGACGTCGAGGGCACGCGGGCCATGGCCGTGCGGCGTCCCGTGGGCGTGGTGGCGGGGATCGCGCCCTGGAACTCCTCGGTCGTGCTGGCCGGGCGGGCGAGCATCGGGCCGCTCGCGCTCGGCAACACGGTGGTGCTCAAGCCGTCGGAGGAGTCCCCGTACACGGGGGGCGGGCTCTGGGCGGAGATCCTCCACGAGGCCGGGCTGCCCGCCGGGGCGTTCAACGTCGTCACCCACGCCCCGGGCGAGGCCGGCGCCGTCGGCGACGCGCTGCTGGCGCACCCGCTCGTCAAGAGGATCAACTTCACCGGCTCCACCCCGACCGGCAGGCGGCTGGCCGAGAAGGCCGGCAGGCACCTCAAGCGCGTGGTGCTCCAGCTCAGCGGCCAGAACCCGCTCATCGTGGCGGGCGACGCCGACATCGCCTACGCCGTCGACGCCGCCGTCTACGGCGCCTTCGTGCACCAGGGCCAGGTGTGCATGTGCGCCCGGCGCGTCTACGTCGAGCGCCCGCTGGCGGAGGAGTTCGCCGAGCGGTTCGCGGCTCGGGCGGCGGCCCTGCCGACCGGCGACCCGCGCGATCCGGCGACCGTCGTGGGGCCGGTGATCAACGAATGGGCGCTGGCGCTGCTCGACCGCCGGGTCAAGGAGGCCGTCGGGCTCGGCGCCCGCGTTCTGGCCGGTGGCGTGCCCGAGCCTCCGTGCTACCCGGCCACCGTGCTCACCGACGTACCGGACGAGGCGGAGATCTCGCACGGCGAGACCTTCGGCGCGGTGGTGGTCCTGGAGGTGGTCGACTCGGCCGAGGAGGCGGTGGCCCGCGCCAACCGCTCGGACTTCGGCCTGGCCGCCTCGATCATCACCGGCGACACCCAGCGGGGCCTGCGGCTGGCCGCCCGGCTCGACGCCGGCATCGTGCACGTCAACGACCAGCCCGTCAACGACGAGCCGCAGATGCCGTTCGGCGGCGTCAAGGGCAGCGGGTGGGGCCGCTTCGGGCTGGGCTTCGCCGCCGAGGAGTTCTGCGAGCTGCAGTGGGTCACCGTACGCGACCAGAACCGCACCTTCCCCTTCTGACCCCCGCCCCCAGCTCGGTGGTCGCGCTGCCCGTGCTGGTCGGGGCCATGCGTGGGTGACGGGTCATTCGGTGCGTTCCAGCGTGCTCTCCCTGTCCACCCGGCCATCGGCCAGCTCCACCAGGCGTCCGGCGCAGCGGGTGGCCAGGTGGGGGTCATGGGTGACGAGCAGCAGGGTCTGGCCGATCTGGTTGAGGTCGATGAGCAGGTCCATCACCTGCTCGCCCGAGCGGCTGTCCAGGGCGCCGGTCGGCTCGTCGGCCAGCAGCAGGGCCGGGCGGTTCATGAGGGCGCGCGCCACGGCCACCCGCTGCCGTTCGCCCCCGCTCAGCACGGCCGGGTAGGCGTCCTTGCGGTCGGCGATGCCGAGCTCGTCGAGCAACTCCAGGGCGCGGCGGCGGGCCTGGCGGGCCGGGATGCCGAGGAGCTGGGCGGACAGGGTGACGTTGTCCAGCGCGGGCAGGTCGTCGATGAGGTTGAAGAACTGGAAGACCATGCCGATGTGCCGCCGCCGGAACAGCGCCAGCCCCGTCTCGTCGAGCCGGCCAAGGTCGTGGCCGTCGACCACGACCGTGCCCGCGGTCGGCCGGTCGAGGCCGGCGATCATGTTGAGCAGGGTCGACTTGCCGCAGCCGGAGGGCCCCATCACGGCGACGGCCTCCCCCGCGCGGATCTCCAGGGACACGCCGTCGAGGGCCGTGGTCCCGCCGTACTCCTTGCGCACCCCGTCCAGATGTACGACGACCTGTCCCGTCCTGTCATCACTGTTCACGGGCAGCACGCTAGTGCCGTAGCAGATTGGGTTTGCCCTGTTTGTGGTGACACGCCGATCAAGGTCCCACCTCGGCGGTCGTGATCGCTTCAGACTCTGCTCGTG